>NZ_JAFGYW010000197.1:0-513 GCF_017491595.1 Pseudomonas sp. 51_B | reverse complement strand
GTACTTGCCGATCTGCAACGAGCCCGGATACACCTCGACGGTGTCGCTCGGTTTCCAGCGGCCGGTTTCGATCGCCGCGCTCATGGAAATGGCTTTCATGGTCGAACCCGGCTCGAACACGTCGATCATGGCGCGGTTGCGCATCATCGCCGGTTGCAGGTTGCGACGGTTGTTCGGGTTGTAGGTCGGCTGGTTGACCATGGCCAGGATCTCACCGGTCTTCACATCCATGATCACCAGACTGCCGGCCTTGGCACCGTTCTCGATGATCGCGTTGCGCAGTTCGCGGTTGGCCAGGTATTGCAGACGCAGATCAATCGACAACGCCAAGGGCTTGCCGGCCTTGGCGTTTTTGGTGACCTGAACATCCTTGATCAGCCGGCCACGGCGATCCTTGATGACTTGTCGTTTGCCCGGCACCCCGGCCAGCCATTCGTCATAGGCGAGCTCGACGCCTTCGCGACCGTGATCGTCGATGTCGGTAAAGCCGACCATGTGCGCGGTGACTTCACC
>NZ_JAFGYW010000196.1:0-513 GCF_017491595.1 Pseudomonas sp. 51_B | reverse complement strand
CAACTGAAGGCGCGCATGTTTTGCAAAGTGTCCATGGGGTGCTCTCAAGGGAGATGGCAAATTGTGACACGAAGTTTCAGGGGCTGAGACCCCCGACCAAGGGATTATCTCGTTAACCGTAACAAAGATTCACAGAAATCCCAGCTTATCGCCGCAGAGGCAGCTCCATAGAATTGCGCCGATCCTGTGCCGGCGCTGCCGAAGGCTGCGGTCTTTTGATTTTGTTTTAAGGGAAGCAAGATCAAAAATCGCAGCCTGCGGCAGCTCCTGCACGGTCCTCGATCTATCCCTCTCTCAGGAATTCGCAGCTGTGCCGCGTCGCATCAACAGAGCGCTTTTGCCGCTCAGTGTTCTGGCTTTAACCCTGGCTCTCGGCGGCTGCATCTCTACCCAAGGCATTGCCCCTCACGGCGAGGCGCTCGCGGCCGATTCACTGGCCACCGACGCGGCCATTGCCGAGGCCGCCAAAGACGCCCACTGGCCCAGCGCCCAATGGTGGCAGGCGTTTGGTGA
>NZ_JAFGYW010000195.1:0-514 GCF_017491595.1 Pseudomonas sp. 51_B | reverse complement strand
CATACAGGCGCACCGGTTGGTCTTCGAGGTACGCGGTGCTCGACCACAACGTCACCGGCGCCTGGATCGAGCCTTCGCTGGCCAGTCGCAGGTACAGCGTCTGCTGTTGATCCGGTTTGAACGGCAAGTCGAACAGGTAATTGTTCTGGCGGATCTCGCGACTGGCGAAGGGCAAGGCATCGCCGGTCTGGCGCACCAGTCGGTATGCACCGGTGGCATCAGGCAAGTAAAGATCGAGGTGATCGAGTGGCGGATACGCCAGTTCCAGTAGCCAGGTTCGCTGGGCGGCCGGGTTGCTCGGGCGGTAATGCAGGTCGATCTTCAGCCAGAACGCCGAACGCGAGTAACCGGCGTTGAGCGTGGCTTTGTCGTGAGCTTTGAACTGACCGGCGGCGTCTTGCGAACGGACGTCGGCAATCGTCGCCTGAACGCTCGGGTCTTCGAACAATTGCAGCGATCGGCCCAGTGGCAGGCTCTGGGTGAATTCGTCGAATTCGACGGCGCTCGCCATAAG
>NZ_JAFGYW010000194.1:0-515 GCF_017491595.1 Pseudomonas sp. 51_B | reverse complement strand
CACTTGCCATGACCAGTTCACTGCGCTTCGACCGCTCGCTGGTAGAGAAATACGACCGCCCGGGGCCGCGCTACACCTCTTACCCCACGGCGCCCCAGTTCCGCCAGGCCTTCGCCGAGGACGACTACCGGCAAGCCGCCGAGCGCAGCAACCGGGCGCCCGCCAAGGCCTTGTCGGCCTATATCCATATCCCCTTCTGCCAGAGCCTCTGCTACTACTGCGCCTGCAACAAGATCATCACCCAGAAGACCCACCGAGCCGTCGAGTACCTGGATTACCTCAAGCGCGAAATCGCCCTGCAGGCGGCGCTGGTCAGCCCGTCGCGACGCCTGACCCAGCTGCACCTCGGCGGCGGCACGCCGACCTACCTGAGCAGCGCGCAGCTCGCCGAACTGATGGGCTGCCTGCGCCAGCACTTCCGCTTCGATGAAAGCGACGATCACGAGTTTTCCATCGAGGTCGACCCGCGCACCATAAGCCGCGAACGCATCGCCGAGTTGCGCGCGCTGGGCTTC
>NZ_JAFGYW010000193.1:0-515 GCF_017491595.1 Pseudomonas sp. 51_B | reverse complement strand
GGCTCTCGATCGTGACACCGCCGGGTGCCAACAGGTGATCACTGACTGAGGACAACAACTCGCTCATAGGTTTACGCCTTAAATTCGTGTTCTGAAGCAGGCCGCTGGGCGCCCTGCGAGAAAAACCGCCGATGACGCGTCACCGGCATGCGCGCCCGGATGGACGCTTGTTCATCACTGTCGCGGGCGGCCAGCAACACCGCCTCGCCTTGTTCCTGCTGGGCCAGCACACGCCCCCACGGGTCGACAATCGCCGCATGCCCGAAGGTCTCGCGTGGCCCCGGATGACTGCCGCCCTGTGCGGCCGGGAGGATATAACACTGTGTTTCGATGGCCCGCGCGCGGATCAGTACATCCCAATGCGCGGCGCCGGTTACGGCCGTAAAGGCCGACGGTGCGGTAATCAACTCGGCACCGGCGGCACGCAATTCACTGTACAGCTCCGGGAAACGCAAGTCGTAACACACGCTCAGACCGACGCGCCCCACCGGCGTATCCGCCACCACAACATTACC
>NZ_JAFGYW010000192.1:0-515 GCF_017491595.1 Pseudomonas sp. 51_B | reverse complement strand
CCTCGGTGCCGCGCTTGCTCATGGTCAGCAGGCGGCGGATGACGTTGGTGTGGGCTTGCGGCCAGTACATGCCGCTGCGCAGTTTCCAGCCATCGATGATGTCACCGACCAGATAAACCTTGTCGGCGTGGTAGCCCTTGAGAAATTGCGACAAGTGCTCGGCCTGGCAATCCCGCGTGCCCAGGTGCACATCGGAGATCCACAGGGTTCGCACCCGGTGTTTGCGACTGGGTCTGGCGAGCTCGGCGCTGGTCATGGGCAACCCTCTGCGATGTTTTCGCCAGCTTGCGCGCGCCGGGTTAATCGACCGTGACAGACTTGAGTCAGTCGTGTGACAACGCATCCGGCGTACTGCGGTGTAGACTGACGGCCACCTCGGAGACAACCTGCCATGCGACCGATCCTCACCCTGCGCCAGTACACCCACGACCTGATTGTGCACAGCCACGAGCACGCGCAGTTGGTGTTCGGTCTGTCCGGTGCGCTGGATTTCGAGGTCGAGGGCTGTGGCAGCC
>NZ_JAFGYW010000191.1:0-516 GCF_017491595.1 Pseudomonas sp. 51_B | reverse complement strand
GTGCTGGGCCTTGAACGCCTCCACGGCGGCGGCATCGGTCAAATCCACCTGCTGCAAAGCCTTCAGGCTGGCAAATTCATCGTAGTTTTGCAGCACGTTTTCCAGGCGCAGATACTCGCCAAACAGCTTGGCAAAGGCTTTTTTGTCGGCCTCTTTTTCAATCGCTGCCGGGTCAGGAAAGCGCTCTTGCAGCTCTTGCACCACCTCGATAAAGCCCCGCCGTGCCACTCCCGTGGCGATATCGGTAAAGCCTTCCATGTACTCCTGGTAGCTTTTCTCCAGCACCACGTTTGTGGTGTTTTTGTCGCCAAACAAGGTGATGGCATCCACCGTGGCCTGCTCCAAATCGCGAAAGGTGACGATATTGCCAAAGGTCTTGGTCGCGTCATAAATGCGGTTGGTGCGCGAATACGCCTGCATCAGCCCGTGGTAGCGCAGGTTTTTATCGACAAACAGCGTGTTCAGCCGGGGTGCATCAAAACCTGTGAGGAACATGCCCACCACAATCAGCAAATC
>NZ_JAFGYW010000190.1:0-516 GCF_017491595.1 Pseudomonas sp. 51_B | reverse complement strand
CCTAACACCCGCGCCAGCGTCTCCAGTGTTTCCGTCGAAGGATCAGCGGTTTTTCCAGTTTCCAGCCTTGTTAACGTGACTGCCGTAATTCCCGATTTCTCCGCCAATTCCTTCTTAGTAAGCTGACGCCTTTTCCTTGCAATTGCTAACTTGCTGCAATTAAACATATCTCATCACTTTTTCGCAACACTGACGTCAATATCAAAGTCCGCGTCATCATTGCCGCCAGACGACGGATTGATGGAGATATCAGGATCGGTGCCGCTTTCTTCATCGAGTACGAAGATCCGCTTGCTAAAATCTTCGAACTGATCCCCTTCAAAGTTGCTGGGCTTGGATACTTCTGCACGCAAGCGCTTTCCATCATTACTGACACAGAACATCCAAACCGTAGGAGTCACGCCACGCTTACTTTCCAACTGGCTAGGATCAGTTGGTGGGTTCACAGGATTTTCCCAGAGCTCCGACTGAAGACCGTTTTGCACTAGTTGGCGTGAACCCGATCCCTTACCGGAT
>NZ_JAFGYW010000189.1:0-517 GCF_017491595.1 Pseudomonas sp. 51_B | reverse complement strand
GGCGTACGGCCTACACACCTTCGCTGGCGAACAGATTGAAGCGCCGCTGCTTGAGGGCTGTGTCGCCTGGCTCGAATGCCGCCTGCTGCCGGAGCCGCGCAATCACGAGCAATACGACCTGTTCCTTGCCGAAGTCATTGCTGCCCAGGCCGATGAGCGTGTGTTCAGCGATGGGCGCTGGCATTTCGAGGGGCATGACGGCTTGCGCACGCTGCATCACTTTGCGGGCGGGCATTTCCTGACGATTGGGGATGGGGTGGATGGCAAGACGTTGGCGGTCTGATTTACTCCCGGGAGAAGGCCTGCTGCTCGGCAGGCCTGTTTCAATGCAGTGTTTCAGTCCCCCAACGCCTCTCCCTCACGCCGAGGATCGGCACCCCCCGTCAATGTCGCTTTGCCCTGCGCATTTTTCACCCGCACGATCGCTTGGGTGCCGCTGGTCATGTCGATTTCGCTGAGCGTGTGGCCCTTGTCCTTGAGTGCCTGGATCAGCGCTGGGCTGAACTGTCCCTGTTCC
>NZ_JAFGYW010000188.1:0-517 GCF_017491595.1 Pseudomonas sp. 51_B | reverse complement strand
AGACCGAACCACGCGGTGAGCAGTGGCACCCAGGCGAAAATCGCGATCTGCCGCAGTGCGGCGAGTGTCGGGCCGAGCAGGCGTTCGCTGAGACGTGACATGCCGAGCAGCAAGCCCAGGGCGAAACCGAGGCCGCCACCGATCAGCAAGCCGCCCAGGGTGCGGCTCAGGCTCAGCGCCATGCCGTTGACCAGCGTACCGTCGAGCAGTCCGTCCCATGTCGTGCTCAGCACAGCCGCAGGGCTGATCAGAATATTCGCGTCGACCCACTGCTGATCAGTGGCGTGTTGCCAGAGCGCCAACAAGCCTAGCGGCAACAGCCACGGTTGCAGGCGTTGCCAGCCCTGATAGCGCGGGCCGCGTGTGATGTGCGCGGTGGCCGGGTGCGGCCAGTGCACCAGTTTGCGGTCGAGCAGGCCGATGCCGCGATCCATCGCCACGCCGATCAGACCGATGACCACGATGCACACGAACACGATGTCGAGCATGAACAACTGCCGCGCCCAGACCATCAGAT
>NZ_JAFGYW010000018.1:0-108653 GCF_017491595.1 Pseudomonas sp. 51_B | reverse complement strand
CAGCCCACCCGCGGTCGGGCCGTGGTCTGGCGCTCGCTGGCAAGCCCTGCCCAGAGCCGAGCTGCCAACATGTTGGGGACCACGCGGATATCGTGATGAAGGCTCGACAAAGCGTCGGCCAACGGCTCGGTGGACACCACCACTCGGTCGCACAACGAGATGCCGCGGGCGACCAGTTCGCGGATGTCGCCGGCAATATTGCGCGAGTGATCGTTGCGCTTGGGCACATCGATGATGTAGTCGTCGATCTCATAGATATGCCTGGCACTGGAAGCACGCACCAGGCGCTGCATTTCATCGACCGAGCTCTTTTTGCTGCGGTACTGGAAGATGACGACGTCGGGCTTTTCGCGCTCGAGCTGGATCAGCTCCGGCATGGAGTAATCCTGACGTCCTTGTATCCAGCCCGCGCTCTCCAGGCCCAGGAACGGTTGAGAGACACGGTAGTGACCCACCGCAGAAGAGTTGACCGGTAACGCCAGCACCGACGGCAACACACGCTTGATGAAAGGATCCCACCCTTGGCGCAGCCCAGGCTCCAGGGTGAAGCTTGCCATCTTCAGGCTGAGATTGCGGTTGTAGGCAGGGTCACGGGCCAGCTTGGCAAGCCAGCGCTCATGCAACACTGCCTGGTCGTGCGCCCTCAGGGCGCGTATGTCATGCGCACCTGGGTGACCATCGCTGGCCGCCGCCATGCAAGCCAGCAAGGCGTTGGGCGTCCACACCAACAGGTAGCCTTGCTCTCCCAGCCGTAGGCAGATGTCCACATTCTGAAAGCCGCCCTGCAATCGGTCGACGTCGAACCCACCGAGGCTTTCGAACAGTTCCCGCCGCAGCAACAGGCAGTCCAGGCTCAAGGCGCTCCAGTTCTGCACCGCCTGCAGGCGGTGCATGTAACCACTGCTATCAGCGGGCATTCCCACAAACGGGCTGCCAGCTTCGCCATGCAGCGACAGCACCAGCCCGGCACCGACCACCGTGCCGTTTGCGCTACACAGTTTCGGGCCAACCGCGCCAACTTCCGGACGCCGGGCTTGGGCCACAAGCTCAGCGAGCCAACCCGCGTCGAAGGCCACGCAGGTGCTATCGAGCATCAGCAGATACTCGCCGCGCGCCAAGCCGCTGGCCTCGTTCAACTGGGCCACCTTGCTGGTTTGAGCAACTTCGATCACCCGCAACTGCTCGCTGCCAAGGCTGCGCATTGCCTCAAGCCACTGGCGCAGCTCTGTCGGCACGCTTGGCGCAGCAATCAACAGCACTTCGAAGTTGCCGTAGGCGGTGTGCTCGAACAATGACTCGACGCAACGCCTGGCCACCTGAAGGTTGTCGCCAACAGTGACGAGAATCGAGACCGAGGCAGAACCTGCGTGCTGGTAAGCCACGCGGCAGAGGGCAAGCCCGTCAGCGCAAACGACATCAGCTGCCACGCCCAGCCGTTGCAAGTGGGCGTCAGTCACCCGAGGTGCCTGCAGGACGCAGCGCGGGTCCCTCAACCAATCGTCGAAACGCCATGCGCAATGAACCAGTACCTCATCGACATGTTCGACCACCTGGAGGCCATGCTGCTCCGCGAGCCGCCACAGCAGATCATGGGGAGCCAGCAGCCCGAAGTCAGCGTTGAGCCCCCCTACCTGCTGCAATGCATCGCATTTGAATGCGAGCACGCGCCCCACATAGGGCATGCTGCGCATCAGGTCGAGGTTGAAGTCGGGCTTGAACAATGGTGTGGATTCGCTCAGCGCGTCCTGACTGTCTTCGTCCATGTACAGGCACACACGGTCGCGCACCACCATGCGTTCGGCCATGATCGCCAGCGCATGGGGGACCAAGCGGTCACCGGCACGCAAAAGCAGCACCCAGTCAACGCCCTCAGCCTGCTGAAGGCGAGCTTGCAGCGTCGCCATGCCATCGCTTTGCGATTGCAGAAATTCCACACCCGCCTCGTCTGCGCCCAATGCCTGCGTCGGCCCTACCACCCAGCAAGTGGCAGCCGGATATGATTGCGCGTTCAGGCTTTCGAGCGTCATGCGCAGCGCCGATGCCTGGCCTTCATCGGCCCAGACTACCGGCACTATCCTGGGCTGCGAGGGCCATTGCCCAAAGCGCTTGGGCAACAGCTTCAGCTGCGCGTCCGAGAGTACGCGGCACTCCAGCCACTGGCTGTAGACCTGCTCCAGAGACAGGCAATCACTGCCTACCTGCTGTTGTGTACGGGCCCACTGCAAAGCCCCTAAGCCATTTAGGTCATACTCCTGCCATTGCGCACTGGCATCGTCGACGTAGTCGCAGAAAGGCAGATACCTGACCCAGCCTTTGGCCGGAGCAGCTTCGCTGGTGCGCTCACCGAGCATTGCCTTGATCCAGTCGGTTTCGATCGGGAACGCCAAGGTCATGCTGGGTTGGTGGCTCAATCGTGCCGGGTGCAGCCGCTCCAGGCAGAGGAAACGGTCGAGGTGCCCCAGGTTTCCCCGGCGTAGCAGGCAGATGTACAGTGCCAGGTCCAAACGTGCCGCAAAGCCTTGGCCTTCCATGACCAGCGCGGGCAGAAACTCCTCCACCAACGAGCGCCGCATCAACGCACCGCTCAGGCCACCGAACAGATTGGGTGCCTGCAACTCCAGGGCATCGAGCAAATCGGTCCCTTTCACCACGGCATCGTCCGGACACATCACCATGTTGAGCATCCGTGAAGGCAGCAATGCATCGTCGGCGGCACACAGCAATCGCTGGCAGATCGACAGGCTCACGTCCGGGTGGCTGTTCATCGCTGCGGCCTGCAGGCTCACGCACTCGGTGAACAACAGGTCGTCATCGCAAAGAAACTTGATCAGCGCGCCGCGCGAAAGCTCAAGACACACCAGCAGATTGCGGGCAAATCCTAGTGTCTGTGGGTTGCGCTGGTAGCGGATCGGTCTGCCGGTTTCGGCCATTACCTCGTCAACGATAAGCTTTATCGCGTCGCCACGACTGTCATCACAGACCAGAACTTCGAAGTGCGGGTAATCCTGGTTGACCGCGCTCATCAAGGCATTGCGCAGAAAATCAGGATTGAATGCCGCAATGGCGATACTGACCAGAGCCGATGGGTTCACGTTGAGGTACCTTGGGGAACGCGCTCACGCATTACCGGCAGGCAATGCGTGAGTGGATATAACGAGGGGGCTGTCAGATGTAGTTGACCAGCGAGAGGCCGGCAACTTTTGCATAAGCCTGTAAAGACGCTTGCAGCATGTTGGTCTGCATCTGCAACCGCAGCATCACCTCGGCCGGATCGCTCTCGCGAATCGAGCTCTGGGTCTTGGTGTTCTCGGTGTTCAGCGCATCGTTGGTTTCAGCCTGCACATCCAACGCCTGGCCCCGGCCACCAATGGCGCTGATCGAGGACGATACCTGGTTGCTGGCACTCACGATGTTGCCAATGGCCGAATCGACCGATGCCAGAAAATTCTGTCGGGCCACCGGGTCGTTGTCCACCGGCGTACTCAACGCTGTACGCAGTTGACTGATGGTGTCGAGCACGTTCTGGGTCTGATGCGTGTCGACCTTGACCCCGAACGAATCGCCCGCAGCCGGCACCCCGGACAGCTCGAAGCTGACACCCGCCGCGGAAGCCGTGGTACCGCTCGGCCCTCCCAAGGTGCCTGAAGCCACTGGGCGGCTGCTGTCGGTGATCGGCGCGGCATACAGCTCGAAGGTGTTGGTACCAGTGAATTTCAGCACTGCACCACCGGTAGGGAATGCAGCCTTGTAGGCAGCTTGGTCGGTGATGGTCGCGCTGGTGACTTGCTCGCTGGAGCTGTTGCCAGGGCTGCGGGTACCGGATACCTGATCAGCCTTGGAACTGAGCGTGAAGGTATGCCCAGCAATGGCGGCATCCTCGTTGCCTTTGTCTGCATCCTTGAAGGTGATGTCCAGGCGCATGTCAACGCCGCGGAAGCTGATGGTGGTGTTGTCGCCCTTGGGGTCGAACTTACCGCCCTGGCTGGCTTCCAGGGTCACATCATTGCCGCTGGCATCGGTGATCTTGTACTGAGTGCTGCTGGTGAACTCGATGCTGTAAGGCTCACCGCTGCGGAAGCGGTCGTTGTAGGTCGAGCTACCCGACACCTGGCCGTTGGACAGGCTCACACGGCCGTCATCGATCGCTGGCGACACCAGCTTGGTTTCGCTGCGGCTGGTATTGAGCGCCTGCTCGAATGCATCGTAACCGGTTTCGTTGGCAGCCAGGCTGAGCATGTCGCCCACCTGCAGGTTCAGCTTGCTCTGGTCACCCTGGTAACTGTAGGTGCCATCGGCATTGCGCACATACGGCTGGGTATCACCCTTGGAGCCGGAGAAAATGTACTTGCCATTCTCATCCTTGCTATTCATCAGGGTGAACAGCTGGTCTTGCAGCGACGCCAGCTCGTCGGCATTGGCCTTGCGGTCGGAGTCGGTGAACGTACCGTTGCCCGAGCTCACCGCCAGTTCGTTGACACGCTGCAGGATGGTGCTGATGGAGTTGAGCGTGCTTTCAGCGGTGCCCAGTGAGTTGCGCACGCTGGTGATGTTACCCGAGTACTGTTTGAGCATGTTCTGCTGCTGCTCCAGCTGCAACAGGCGCGCAGCCCCCACCGGATCATCCTTGGCCGAGCGAACGCGGATGCCATCACTGGCCTCCTGCTGGCTCTTCACCGATTTGGCGAAGTTGTTCTGGTAGTTGGCCTGGTTGGTGTTATAGAACTGTGCGGTAGAGATGCGTACGCTCACGATCTAGGGCTCCTCAAAGACTGTTGATCAGGGTGGCGAAAGTTTCCTGGGCCGCCTTGATGATCTGCGACGACGCGGTGTAGTACTGCTGGAACTTGATCAAATTGCCAGTTTCTTCGTCGATCGACACGCCCGACAGGTTGTCGCGGGCATCCTTGGCCGACTTCTGCAGCGCCGTCGTGGCATCGCTGTCCATCTGCGCCTGGCCGGCCTTGCCACCCACGTTGGAGACCAGCTTGGCGTAGGCATCTGTGAAACTGATGCCCTTGCCATTGGCACCCACGTCGACGGTGGATTTGGTCTGCAGGTCGATCACCGACTGGCTGTTGCGGTTGTCCGCCGAGCCTGCGCCGGTCAACGCCACGGTATAGCTATCGCCATCCTTGGGAGCACCGGAAACGCTCATCTCGAAGGTGAAGTTGCTGCCCAGCGAATTGCCGTCGCCATCGACCATCGGCACCGAGAGCTGCAGCTTGTTGTCCTGGCCGGGGATGATCGTACCGCTACCGATACTGTTGCCCTTGGCGTCGTACATCGTGTACGCCTGCGGCGAGGTGCTGTCATCGCCGAACACCAGCTTCACCGGGGTCGAGTATTTAAGGCCTGTCTGCAGCTGCGAACGTTGCGCGGAATCGTAGATGTCCAGTTCCGAGGTCAGCGTCGGCTGGGTGATCACGCCAGTGCCTCTGTTGCCCGAACCGCTGGTTGCCGTCAGGGGCGCGGCCAAGGCCAGGCGCTTGGGATCGGTCAGCACAGTGTCGATGCCGGCTGCGGCATTGCGTGTCGGGGTGATCTTGAAGCTGTCACCGGCGCTCAGGGCGCCACCGTTGAGCGCCAGGCTGAACCCATCGATCACCGGTGCCGGATCGTCGTCAAGGCTGTAGCTGCCCATGTCGGTGCCATCTGGCAGCTTGCGCACGGTGTATTGCTTGTCGCTGGTGAAGGTCACCTGGTAATCGCTGGTGGTGAGCTTGCCGGTGTCCTTGATGGTCACATCGAGGTTGCCAGAGCCTGCGCTGTTGCCAGACCGGGCGATGCTGCGCTGGGCAATGGCCGCGGCGCTGTTGATATCGCTGAACAGGGTGGCACCGAAGTCACCGTTCTTGTCGATGCCTTGGGCCAACTGACTGTTGATGGCATCTGCCACTACCAACGCCACGCGGCCAAGCTCATTGAGCGCGGGGTCGAGCGTTTCCTTGCGATAGCGGATCAGGCCGCCCAGCTCGCCACCGGTGGTGCTGTTGGTGATGTCCATCTTGGTCGAGCCACGATTGAGGATCAGGCTCATGCGGGTTGGGTCGCTGGCGCTAGGCTCGACACCGATCGTTTGCGTGGTATTGCCCAGTACCAGGGCCTGGCCGTTCTTCAGGTAGACGTCGTAATTGCCGTTCTTTTGCTCGACCACATCGGCACCGATCAACGACGACAACTCGCGCACCGCGCCATCGCGCTGGTCGAGCAGGTCGTTGGGCTGGCCGTTGATGGCAGTCATCTTGGAGATCTGAGCGTTGAGGTCGGCAATCGACTTGGTCAGGGCGTTGACCTTGTCGGCGATCGACGCCATGTTGGCGTTGATATCGCTGTTCTGCTGGTTGAACTGCGCCGACAAGGTATTGAAACGCTTGGCCAACGACTGCGCACTGGTCAACAGCAGCTGACGCGACGCGTCCTCGGTCGGTTTGGCGGCAGCATCCTGCATGGCGCTGAAAAAGCTCTGCAAGGCAGCTGTGATACCGGTGTCACTGCTCGAGAGGGCAGTATCGAGCGGGGTGATCTGGCTCAGGTACGAAGAGGCGTCGCTGCTCAGCGAGGTGGTGGTACGCAACTGGTTCTCAAGGAACGCGTTGTAAACCCGGCGTACGTCGGCCAGCGTAGTGCCAGAGCCGATGAACACCTGGCCGACCTGCTGGGCGCCTTTGGTCTTCTGCACGTTCTGCTGGCGCGAGTAACTATCGACATCGGCGTTGGCAATGTTGTTACCCAGGGTATACATCCCCGACTGTGCGGCGCCAAGCCCCGACATACCAATGTTGATCAGACTCGCCATGGTTCCATGCCCTTAAAGTTTCGTTGTGGT
This sequence comes from Pseudomonas sp. 51_B, assembly GCF_017491595.1. Lineage (NCBI taxonomy): Bacteria > Pseudomonadati > Pseudomonadota > Gammaproteobacteria > Pseudomonadales > Pseudomonadaceae > Pseudomonas > Pseudomonas sp. 51_B. Next base: position 101,827 of record NZ_JAFGYW010000018.1, on the reverse strand, counting down.
ACCGAGCGTTGCGTATTGCTCGTACGACTTCATCTGTCTTGCGATCTGCGAGATCTTGCTGGCGTAGTTCGGGTCGGTGGCGTACCCGGCCTTTTGCAGCTCCCGCACGAACTGTTCTGGGTTATCGGCTGACTTCACCGCATCTTGATAGCGTGAATTGTTCTGCAACAGACTTACCAGGTCGTGGAAGCTGTCCTGGTAAGAGTCATAGGAACGGAACGCCGCCGTCTCCTTGACGAACTGACCGTCTCGGAATTCGCTGGTGATCGCCCGCGCCGAATCGCCTTCCCAATTGCCACTGGCCTTGATACCGAACAGGTTGTGGCTGCTGCTGCCGTCACTGTTGCGCATGACCGACTTGCCCCAGCCGGTTTCCAGGGCGGCTTGAGCCACCAGGTAACGCGGGTCGACACCGATGCGCTTGGCAGCCTGCTCAGCCATCGGCAGCATGGTGGCGACGAATTCGTCGCTGCCTGCGAAGGCCTTCTTCGGTGCCAGCGGCGGCTGCGCCACCGCGCGGCCGGTAATGCGCAGGCCGTTGTCGGGAACGGCGATAGCGGTAGCCACTTGCTGCCCGTCACGGGCCGGCACGGCTGCCGTATTGGTGGTCGCGGCCGGGCCGGTGGCCGAAGGCACGATACCGGCCAGCAGGCGGTCGGTGAGCTTGCCCGGCAGCGCCAGGCGCCGGGCATTGAGCGCGGCGACGTCATTACGCGTGGCAGCGGCCTGGGTGGCGTGCACAGGTTCGGCCACCTTGTTGCCCCACAGCGCAGGCGCACTGCCCTCGATACGTGGGAACGGGCTGGTGTTGACCGGCGTGCTCTTGTTCTTCGACAGCTGGCGCACCAGCACGTCTTGCAAACCGATACCACCACCCTCGCGGGACATGCTCACGGCCAACTGCTGGTCGTACATGTCACGGTACTGCTTGACCGTCTCGCTGTTCATCGGGTTGTCGTCGGCCAGTACATCGCTGGCCTTGCGCGAGGCTTTGAGCATCTCGCTGATGAACAGCGACTCGAACTCCTGGGCCACCTTGCGCACGTTGGCATCGCTGTCGCGGTCACCGTGCTTGAGCGAGCTCAGGCGGTTCAGGTCGGTGTAGGCACCGCTGTCGGCGTGGCTGGAGACGAGGCTTTTCGAATTCATCGGCGGCGTCCTCAGATCACGATCAGGTCGGCCTGCAAGGCGCCGGCCTGCTTCAAGGCTTCGAGGATGGCCATCAGATCGCTGGGCGCTGCGCCCACCTGGTTCACCGCACGGACGATTTCATCCAGGGTGGTCCCAGGGCCGAACTTGAACATCGGCTTGGCTTCCTGCTGGGCATTGACCCGCGAGCGCGGCACCACTGCCGTCTGGCCATTGGAGAACGGCCCCGGCTGGCTGACGATCGGGTCTTCGGTAATGGTCACGGTCAGGCTGCCGTGGGTCACCGCCGCCGGCGAGACCTTGACGTTCTGGCCAATGACGATGGTACCGGTACGCGAGTTGATGATGACCTTGGCCACGGCCTGGCCAGGGTCGATCTCCAGGTTCTCGAGGATCGACAGGTAGTCCACGCGCTGGCTTGGGTCCATGGGCGCACTGACCCGTACCGAGCCGCCGTCCACGGCCTGGGCCACACCTGGGCCGAGCAGTTCGTTGACCTTGTCGACGATGCGCTTGGCTGTTGTGAAGTCGGGGCGGTTGAGGTTCAGGGTCAGGCTGTTGCCTTGGTTGAAGCCGCTAGGCACGGCACGCTCGACCGATGCTCCGCCAGGAATGCGGCCGGCCGACGGAACGTTGACGGTGATCTTGGAGCCGTCACGGCCTTCGGCATCGAAGCCGCCGACCACCAGGTTGCCCTGGGCGATGGCGTAGACATTGCCGTCGATACCTTTGAGCGGCGTCATCAGCAGGCTGCCGCCACGCAGGCTCTTGGAGTTACCGATCGATGATACGGTGATGTCCACCAACTGCCCTGGCTTGGCAAATGCCGGCAGGTCGGCATGCACCGACACGGCGGCGACGTTCTTGAGCTGCACGTTGCCCGAACCTGCCGGCACCTTGATGCCGAACTGCGACAGCATGTTGTTGAAGGTCTGCAAGGTGAAGGGGGTTTGGGTGGTCTGGTCACCCGTGCCATTGAGCCCCACCACCAGGCCGTAACCGATCAACTGGTTGGAGCGCACACCAGAGATGCTGGCGATGTCCTTCAGGCGCTCGGCATGGGCTCCGAACGCACAGGACAGAAGCAGGGTCGCGGCAATCAGCTGCCTTAGGTTGAACATGTTCATCCGTACTCAGAAGGGCCAAAGCGGGCTCATGAAGAAGCGGTCCAGCCAACCGGGCTGGCTGGCATCGGCGAAGGAGCCTGTGCCGGAATAGGTAATGCGCGCGTCGGCCACACGGGTGGACGGCACGGTGTTATCGGTGGCGATATCGTCGGCACGGATCAGCCCGGCGATACGCACCAACTCCTCGCCGGTGTTGAGCGTCATCCACTTCTCGCCGCGCACGGCGATGATGCCGTTAGGGAGCACTTCAGCCACGGTGACCGTGATCGAGCCGGTCAAGGTGTTGCCTTGGGTCGCCTTGCTGTCGCCTTTGGTGGTGCGGTCACCGCTGTACCCGGCCGACAGCGACAGGTCGCCGCCGCCGAACGGATTGTTGGTATTGGGGTTGGCCCCGAACAGCGAGGTCAAGCCGAGGTCGGCCTTGCTGTTTTTCTGAATCTGCGACCCTGCGTTCTTGCTCGCCGAAGTGCGCTCGTTGAGGGTGATGGTGATGATGTCACCCACACGGAACGCCTTGCGGTCGGTGTACAGGCTCTGCTCGAAACCGGCCTGGTAGATCGAACCGTTGTTGGCAGCCGCCGGCAGCGGGGTGCGCGGCAGAACCGGCGCATAGTACGGGTCGTTCGGCTTAGGCGTCGGCGCGACGCAACCAGCCAACACCACCGCCCCCCCCAGGGCGAACACAGACAACAGACGCTTCATGACACATACCTCACGGTGTAACGGGAGTAGAACCTGCACTTAGGCTTGCAGCGACCACGCTTCAGAGCTGTTGCGTGACGAACGACAGCATCTGGTCAGCGGTGGAGATGACCTTGGAGTTCATCTCATAGGCACGCTGGGTGGTGATCATGTTCACCAGCTCTTCAACGGTGCTGACGTTGGAGTTCTCCAGTGTCTGCTGCAAGGTGGTGCCAAAGCCATTAAGGCCTGGTGTGCCGACCTGCGGCGCGCCACTGGCAGCGGTTTCCAGGAACAGGTTGTCGCCGATGGCTTGCAGGCCAGCGGGGTTGATGAAGTCGGCTGTCTGGATATTGCCGATCACCTGTGCTGCGGGGTTACCGGCAGTGGTGATGGACACGGTGCCGTCCTGGCCGACGGTGAAGGTCTGGGCATCGTTGGGCACCACCACCGCAGGCTCCAGAGCGAAGCCCTGGGCAGTGACGATCTGGCCATCGGAGTTGAGATGGAAAGTACCGTCACGGGTATAGGAGACAGTGCCATCGGGCTGCAGCACCTGGAAGAAGCCACGGCCATTGACCGCCATGTCCAGCGGGTTTTCGGTGGTTTGCAGGCTGCCGGTCTGGAAGTTTTTCTGGGTGCCGACGATGCGCACACCGGTACCTACCTGCAGGCCCGATGGCAGCTCGCTGTCCTGGGTCGACTGCGCGCCAGGCTGACGCTTGATCTGGTACAACAGGTCGGCGAATTCGGCGCGATCGCGTTTGAAGCCTGTGGTCGAAACGTTGGCCAGGTTGTTGGAAATAACGGTCAGGTTGGTGTCCTGGGCGGACAGGCCGGTTTTAGCGACCCAAAGAGCCGGAAGCATCAGTATTCTCCTCGTGCGCCTGTTTTACGGCACCCGTTCACAGTTGGTTAGCCGATTTGCAAAACACGCGCCATGGCTTCATCGCCTTCCTTGGCCGCGTTCATCATTTTCACGTGCAGCTCGAATTGGCGGGACAGCGCCAGCACCGACGTCATTTCTTCGACGGCATTGACGTTGCTGCCTTCCAGAAAGCCCGACACCACCCGCACATTGACGTCGGCAGCCGCCGGTTGGCCGCTCTGGGTGTGAATCAAGCCATCCAGACCTTTGGTCATGGTTTTGATGTCCGGGTTGACCAGCTTGATACGGTCGACTTCGGCCATCACCCGCGGGCCTTCACCCATCGAGCGGATGCTGAGGGTGCCATCGGCACCGACTTCGACTTTCTGCTCTGGTGGAATGGCGATAGGGCCACCGTTGCCGATCACCGGCATGCCATTGCCAGCTCGCAGCACGCCAAGGGCATCGATGTTCAGGCTGCCGGTGCGCACGTAAGCTTCGCTGCCATCGGGCGCCTGCACGGCGATAAAGCCCTGGCCGCTCACCGCCACGTCCAGGTCACGCCCGGTCTCGACCATCGGCCCTTCGCTGAAGTCGGTAGCCGGGCGCTCGGTCATGGCAAATGCCCGCGACGGAAAGCTGTCACCGAACACCGGCATCGAGCGTGCCTGTTCCAGATCACGCTGAAAGCCATTGGTGGAAACGTTCGCCAGGTTGTTGGCGTGGGCCTTTTGCGCCAGCGCGTTCTGGCTGGCGCCGGTCATGGCCACGTAAAGCATCTTGTCCACAGTCATCCTCCGCTGCACTGACGATCGATTGCCGCTCGCCGCTGCTGTGCAGGCTTTAAAGCAAGTTCCGAACCAACTTTTCGAATTCATGAAAAAGCCCGTATTCACGGGCTTTTTCAGGGTTTGCCAGCTGCCTGCCGCCGGTTATCCGGCGCCGGTTTGCCGATAGCGGCAACGGCTTACAGTTCGCGGCAACCGCCGTTGCTGTAAGGGCCGGCGAATTTTTTCCAGCCCTGCCCCGGCGGCCATTGCGAACACACCAGCCGCCCGTCCGCCTGGCTTTCCCAACGCCACCAAGGCGCGGTGCCGGCGTGGGCCTGATACAGGTAGAAGGCGGCGAGCAACAGGATGGCCAGCTTGTTCATGGGTGCTCCAGATCGCCGGGGCCGCTCGACGGCCCCAGCGCGTCATCATCAGGTCATCTGGATGATGGTCTGCATGATGGTGCTTTCGGTAGAGATGGTCTTGGCGTTTGCCTGGTAGTTGCTCTGGGCCTTGATCAACTCGACCAGTTCTTGAGTCAGGTTGACGTTGGAGGCTTCCAGCGAGTTGGACTCAACGCTGCCCAGGGTACCGGTTTTCGGCGAATCGATGCCCGGAATGCCCGAGGAATAGGTTTCCGTCCAACGGGTGCCACCGATTTGCTGCAGGCCCTGGTCATTGGCGAAGCTGGCCAGCGCCACCTGGCCAATGGCCCGGGATTGCTGGTTGCTGAAACTGGCGAACAGCACACCCGTGGAGTCGATGCTCAGGCTGGAGAGAATGCCGGTGGCGTAGCCGTCCTGGGACTGCGACATGCGCGCGGTCTCGGTATTGTACGAGGTGGTGCTGTTCATCGACAGACGCATGCCAGTGGTGTTCTCGGTGGAACCGTTGGCGATCCAGTTACCGCTGGCATCCTGAGTGGCTGGAATCCAGCCCTTGAGCGTGAAGGTGTTGTTGGTCACGCTCCACTCCGCCCCCGCCGGCAGCCCGGTGGTGTCAGTAGTCATCGAGGCCACGCTGCCATCGCTGTTGAAGCTGATGGTGCCCGTCAATGGGGTATCGGTGGTCGGGTCCATCGGGTTGCGGCCATCGATCAGGGTGTACATGGTCCACTCGTTCGTATCGGTCTTGCGATAGAACTGCTCCATGGTGTGCTCGTTGCCTTGGCTGTCGTAGACCTTGGTCGAGAACGACTTGCTGTACGAGGTTTCGTCCGTCGGGTCGAAGACGATCTCACCTGCGACCGGCGGCGTGGAAGGCAGCGGGATGGATTTGGCCGACGAGTTCAGGTTGATACCCTGGTCGATCAGGCTGGTGGCCTTGGGTTGCAGGGCGGAGGTATCGATCTTGAGGTCGGTCAGCACACCCTTCTTGATCGTACCGTTGGCATCCGCCGCATAACCTTGCAGGCGCAGGCCATCGGAGGTGACGACGTAGTTGTCCTTGCTGTTCTGGAAGGCGCCGGCACGGGTGTAGACCATCGAACCGTTGTCCGACAGTACGAAGTAGCCTTGGCCCTGGATGCCCATGTCCAGCACGTTGCCGGTGTTGTTCACGTCACCCTGGGTGAACTGCTGGGAAACCGCGGCCAGGCGCACACCGTTACCGACCTGGTTCTTGCCTACGCCCAGGCGGTTGGCACCTGCGTAGACATCGGCGAACTCGGCACGGGACGATTTGAAACCTGTGGTGTTGACGTTGGCGATGTTGTTGCCAGTGACGTCCAGTTGCTTGTTGGCTGCGTACAGACCGCTAAGGCCGATATTGAAAGACATGCTGTTGCTCCTTGTGCCGTTCTGGCCTTAGATACCGATGGTTTGTACGTCAGCAAGGGAAACCTTGCCGACGCCAGCGAGGTTGAGCACCATCTCGCCTGTGGTGTTGAAGCTGACGCTGGTGACCTTGGCCGGCAGCAGGGTATTCATCTGCACCGACTGACCGTCGACGGTGGTGCTGGCGGTGAAGGTGTAGGTGCCCGGATCGACCTTTTCACCGCTGGCGTTGGTGCCATCCCAGATGAAGTCGGCGTAGCCGGCTTTCTGCTCGCCCACCTCGATGGTCTTGACGGTGTTGCCGTCCTTGTCTTTGACGGTGATCTTCGCCCCATCGATGGCCTGGGGTACGACGAACTGGCCATTGAAGCTATCGGCGGTGTCGACCACGGCCTTGTCGTTCTGCACGATCACCGAGCGCCCGACCAGCGAAGAAGCCTGCAGGGCCTGGGACGAGGCCATGGCACTGGTGATGTTGGTAACCGATTCATTGAGCGAGGTAATGCCTTCCAGGCTGCTGAACTGTGCCAACTGGGCGACGAACTCACCGTTGTCCTGCGGGTCGAGTGGGTTCTGGTGCTGCATCTGGGTCACCAGCAGCTGCAAGAACGCGTCCTTGCCCAGCGTGCTGTTGCCCGTCTGGGAAGTTGTGTCTGTGGCGGTTTTCTTGGTGGTACCGGTGCTTACACCCGAGGCCGCCAGCACGTCATTGAGGTTGACACCGGTGGTCGAAGTATCGATGGCCATCGTCGCAATTCCTTATCACTGACCCAGGGTCAGAACCTTCTGCATCATGTTCTTGGCGGTGTTCATCAGCTCGGCGTTGGTCTGGAACGCGCGGCTGGCCGAGATCATGTCAGCCATCTCTTCCACCACATTGACGTTGGGGTAGTAGACGTAGCCGTCCTTGTTCGCCGCCGGGTGGTTAGGCTCGTAACGCGCCTCCAGGTTGCTCTGGTCTTCGACGATGCCCTTGACCTGCACGCCCTGCCCCGCCTCGCCCTGATCCTCGAACAGCGACTGGCTGGTGCCGTTCTGTGCGTTCTGGAAGGTGGTGGCGAATACCGGGTGGCGAGCACGGTAGGTCTGGTCGATGCTCGAGGACACGGTTTCGGCGTTGGCGATGTTCGAGGCGACGGTGTTGAGGCGAGTGTTCTGCGCGCTCATGCCGCTGCCGGCGATGTTGAAAACACTGGAAAGGGACATGAATTACTCTCCGCGCAGGGCCGACACCAGCCCTTTGAATTTACTATTGAGCAGGGTGAAGCTGGCCTGGAACCCGATGGCGTTTTCGGTGTAGTTCGATTGCTCGATCTGGGCATCCACGGTGTTCTGGTCCACCGAGGGCTGAGTTGGCACGCGGTACTGCAAGCTGTCGTCAGCCATTGCCAGCCCGTGGGCCTCGATATGCCGGCTATTGGTACGGTCCATGGCAAAGCGCCCGCTTTGCTGCTTCTGACTCTCGGCGGCAAGCACCGAAGAGAAGTCCAAGTCACGCGCCTTGTAGTTGGGCGTGTCGGCGTTGGCGATGTTGTTGGCCAACACTTCGGCACGCTGGGCGCGAAAACCCAGGGCTTTTTCGTGAATGCCAAGCGCCTTGTCGAAACTGATGCTCATAATCGGGTAAACCTTCGAAGGTTGGCCGGAATTTCGTTGAGCAAGTCATAGCAAGGGTTGTGCCAACGACCTGAAACTGCGCAAACACTGGGCTGCGGTGTATTCAGCTGCTGGCCCGATGCCAGAAAAGCGGCAAAGTGCTTCCGCTTGGCCAGGGAAAAGCGGCAATTGAGGGGTGGCAAAAGCGGCAAATCAAAAAATTGACGTCAAACCGCAACGCCACGATTCGCGGGTTGAACCGCGAGAGGGCAGGCATAGGCAAATAAAAAAAGCCGGCAATTTGCATTGCCGGCCATCGCACTCACTTGGCCTGGTAGATGATACCGGGGCTGCACTGGACCATCTGGTAATGGTCCGGCAACCCATTCAGCGCCTCCGAGGCACCGAGGAACAGATAGCCCCCAGGCTTGAGGGTGCTGTGGATGCGCATCAGGATGTCCTTCTTCACCTGCGCCGAGAAGTAGATCAGCACATTACGACAGAACACGATATCGAACTTGCCCAGGCTGGCGTAACTGTCGAGCAGGTTGAAAGCGCGGAACTCGACTCGGCTACGGATGGCCGGTTTGACCGCCCACCGGCCGGGCCCTTTGGTGTCGAAATAACGCTGCAAGCGCTCCTGGGACAACCCACGAGCGATTGCCAGGCTATCGTACTCACCGCTTTTGCAATTGGTCAGCATCGAACCGGAAAGGTCGGTGGCGACAATCTGCGCCCCCATCTTCAACTGGCCAAGGTTACTGCGCTCGAATTCGTCGATCGCCATCGAGATCGAATACGGCTCCTGCCCCGACGAACAGGCCGCCGACCACATGCGCAGACGCTGGCCGGGGTTGTTCTTGATGAACTCGGGTATGACCTTGTTCTTCAGCACTTCGAACGGGTAGGTATCGCGAAACCACAGGGTCTCGTTGGTGGTCATCGCATCCACCACCTGCTCACGCAGGCCGCCGCGCGGCTGGGTCTGAATGCGCTGCACCAGCTCGCCGAGGCTCTTGATACCCTGTTGCTCCATCAGCTTGTTGAGACGGCTGGAAACCAGGTACTGCTTATTCTCCCCCAGCAGGATGCCACAGGCTTTTTCCAGGAATACCCTGAACTGTTCGAATTCCAAATTACCCGTAGACACTACTGCCGCCTCTTTTCAATCACTGGTGCCGGGGGGCTGCCCCCGGCTGCTTCAATGCGTTGCCTTGATTCGGTCGACCACGCGCTGGGCCAGGTCATCCGGCCTGAATTTGGCGAGGAAATCATCGGCACCGACTTTCTTGACCATCGCCTGGTTGAATACCCCGGACAGCGAAGTATGCAGGCAGATGTGCAATTTTTGCATACGCGGATCGCTACGGATCTCTGCGGTAAGCGTATAGCCGTCCATTTCCGGCATTTCAATGTCGGAAATCATCATCAGAAACTCTTCTTCCGGCCGCTTGCCCTCCTCCACCAGCTTGCGCAGGTAATCCAGGGCCTGACGACCATCGTTGAGTGCAACCACCTCCACCCCCACCGTCTGCAGGCAGCGGCTGACCTGCTTGCGCGCCACCGACGAATCGTCGACGGTAAGCACGCGCAACAAAGTGGCCTTGTCCTGCACCTCGGCATCGACCACACCGGCAGACACCGATTCGGACGACGGTGCCACCTCGGCCAGCACCTTCTCCACGTCGATGATTTCGACCATGCGGTTGTCGACCCGGGTAACGGCCGTCAGGTAATGGTCGCGCCCAGTGCCCTTGGGTGGTGGATGGATCTCTTCCCAGTTCATGTTGACGATACGCTCGACCGAATGAACCAGAAACCCTTGGGTCTTGGTGTTGTACTCGGTGATGATCACGAAACTGTTGCGCGTGTCTTCCTGCAAGCCTGGCAGGCCGGTCGCCATCGACAAATCGAGGATCGGGATGGTCGCCCCGCGAATGTTGGCCACACCTCGCACAACTCGGTGAGACTTGGGCAACAGGGTCAGCTCAGGGCATTGCAGCACCTCGCGGACCTTGAACACGTTGATGCCGTAAAGCTGCGCTCCATTGAGACGGAACAGCAGCAATTCCAGGCGATTCTGCCCAACCAGCTGCGTACGCTGGTTGACTGAATCCATTACCCCCGCCATGCCTGACTCCTTATGCTTTCTGCCTTTTTGGTGCCACTTGCTCAGCAAGTCGGCACGGGCTTTGCTTTTTTGAGCGTCATGTACACGAAAACGACAAATTTCCGACGACTGACGCACCTGCTGAGCGGCTTGCTCGCCACGCTATGCCTGCTGGCACCTGGCGCTCGCACACTGGCGGACGCGGTTACCTTGCCTGAACAGCTTATCGGTGTCACCCAAGGGTTTCTTGAATTCAGTGTCGAGGACTATCTGGCGACCACGCAAACCCCAGGGCGCTACGAAATTCAGGTCAACCCGCTCGACCCGCGCCTACGCATGCCCCTGTGCAGTCAGCAACTGGACGCGTCGCTGGAAAGCCCTGCACAACCGCTGGGGCGGGTGACCGTGCGGGTGCGCTGCAACGGCAGCGCGCCCTGGACCATCTTCGTACCGGCAACGGTGAAGCTATTTCGCGAGGTGGTGGTGGTCACTCGGCCACTCAAACGTGACAACGTGGTCGGCGAGAACGATGTCGCGTTGCGCGAGCGCGATGTCGGCACGCTGAACCAGGGTTTTCTCACCGAACTGGATCAGGCGGTGGGCATGAAAATGCTACGCCCCACAGTGCTCGACCAGGTACTCACGCCGCAGCACCTTGAACAGGCTGAGGTGGTGCGCAAGGGCGATCATGTCGTGATTACCGCGCGCAGTGGCTCGCTGAGCGTGCGCATGCCCGGCGAAGCGCTGGCCAAAGGTGGCGAAGGCGAGCAGATCCGCGTGCGCAACCTCAATTCGCAGCGGGTGGTCAAAGCCCGGGTGACCGGCCCAGGCCACGTCGAGGTCGCCATGTAGATTACGCTGGCAGTGCGCTGCGGCTTTTCCTAAACTGTGCGCAAACGGGTTCGCGGGCTTGCTGACAGGCGGCTACGCATTAATGCCTAAAGTTTATTTCGGGTTGGCCGAAAACAAGGCAAGCGTCCAAATACCCAGAGGTTTGCGATCATGGCCATCGACTTAAGTCGTTTGAACAACTCTCCGTCCATCACGGGTGGCGTTCGTGGCAACGCCACGTCCGGCAACGCCGAAAAAACCGGCGAAGCCAAAGAAGCGCCCAAAGGCGCCAGCGCCAGCGGAGAAGCGGTACACCTCAGCCAAGAGGCCCAGCAGTTGCAACAGGTCAGCGACAAGCTGCGCGACCAGCCCGTCGTCAACAGTGCCCGCGTGGCGCAGTTGAAGCAGGCCATCGCAGACGGCAGCTACCAGGTCGACGCCGGCCATGTCGCCAGCAAACTGCTCGATTTCGAAGCCCAGCGCTGACCGTTCGTCGCGCTGACTTCACGGACGCTATGTAAAGCCAAAGAGTTAGCCATGCACGACATCACTTTGCTGCAACTGATCGAAGACGACATCGCACCGACCCAGGAACTGCTCGACCTGCTCCAGCAGGAGTCGATGGCCCTGCACGGCCGCGACATGGCTCCGCTGGAGGGTATCCTGGCGCGCAAGCAGTCGCTGATCGTTCTGCTCGAGCAGCAAGGCATGCGTCGCAACAACCTGCTCACCAGCCTTGGCCTTAGTGCCAACCGTGCCGGTGTGCAGGCACTGGCCGCTCAGTCGGACAACGGCGAGCTGATCATGCAGCAGCTCGAAGTGCTGAACCAGTTGATGACGGCGTGCCAGAAGGTCAACGAGACCAACGGCCGGATGATTCAAGTGCAACAACACGTCACGGCCAACCAGATCAATATCCTTCAGGGCGGTGAAGCGCCATCGCTCTACGACAGCCGTGGCACCACCTCCCCACTAGCCAAGCCCCGGGCGCTCAGCCAGGTGTGATTATTTCTATCAAGGCACGGAACATACTGGCAAAATGCCGTTACTTGCGTGTGTCGTTTTTGCCTGGAGATTGATAACCCGTGTTCAATGAAGCCGATGCCCCGCAACCGCCAAAGGTGCTGAACACGCCCTTGGAGATCGCGGCCAACCTGCGCCTACTACAAGAAAGCCACGATCCGCTGATCATCACCTTCCACGAGCGCAGCCAGCGGTTCCAGAGTTACGTGGTGCACGTAGACCGTGACAGCAATGCGCTGGCCCTGGATGAAATGATTCCGCGCGATGGCGAAAAATTCATCGAGAACGGCGAAGCGTTCCGCATCGAAGGCTTCCACGACGGTGTGCGCATCGCCTGGGAATGCGACCAGCAGTTGAAAATCAGTGAGGTCGATGGTCATCGCTGCTACCGCGGTGCGATGCCCGAAGAAATGACCTACCACCAGCGCCGCAACGCATTCCGTGCAGCGCTCAAGCTGTCGCAGTTGGTCGACATCATTCTCGATGGCAGCTACCTCAAGGGTAACGGTGCCTTGCGCGGCAAGCTGCTGGATATTTCGGCCACCGGCTGCAAGCTGCGCTTCGACGGTAACGTCGAGGACCGCCTGCAACTGGGCCAAGTGTACGAACGCTTCAAGGCCAGCAACCCGCTAGGCCTGGTTGATACCATGGTGGAACTGCGCCATCTGCACTTCGAAGAGCGGATCAACACCACCTTTGCTGGCGTGCGCTTTCATAACCTCACAGGTCAAGCCCAGCGCAAGGTCGAAAGTTTCGTCTACCAGTTACAGCGTGAGGCTCGGCGTTTCGATAAAGACGATTATTGAACCGAGCCGCACTCGCCGAACGCCACCCACCGGGTGGCGTTTTCGTTTGCCGATTGGCGTAGGGTTTCCCCATTACGCGTGATTGACCGACTTCCTACTGTAGAGCGCCCTAAGCCTGCAACAGGCGCATCAGGAACGAGGCCTAGCATGATTCAATCGACATTCACCGCTGAACTGCATTGCCACTATGGCCGTATCGGGGTAGTTGAAACCCCCATCTGGGTGCACCCAACGCTCTCTTTGGACGTCGATGGCTGGCTGTGCACAGAGCACCACTTGCGGGGCACCTCCAGCTTCAAGCCCATACGCTTCGAGTTCGCCTTCGTGGAAAAAGGACGTAACCGCATCTACTACAAGATCAAATGCGACACTTCCTGGGAGTACCAAGACGCAAGGCTCGCCAAAAACGGCAATGGCTGGCTGGGCCTTTACGGCACTCACGTGTTGGGCAGGTTATTGGACTTGCCCCACGATCTGTTTTCGCAGTCGCGCAACAAATGGAAGATCGAATTGCTGCAACCCTGGGACGGTGATGTGGCAAGCGCCGAGCATATCGATTTCCACCTGCGCGACTTGCAGGGCCACAGGGTGTCAGTTGTGCCCTATAGGCACGTCAGCAACAAGGACAGTGACAATCTGCGTTTGTGGTTTCTCAATGCCGGCGACAAACAGGGCGAAGTGCTGACGCTGCAGCTGCGCAATATAGAGCTCAAGCACTAGTGACATTGCAGCCTGCCAGCAATCAGGCACGGGGCCTGCTTGCTGGCAGTTCGATTACACCGGCCGCTCGACGTGCCCCGGCGCCGCCTCTACCCCCGCCTTTTCCTCTTCTTCGGTATCCTCAGCCGCAACTGGGGTCTGCATCACGTCCTGCACGGTCTGCTCATCCACACGGGGGTCGAGGGCCGCCGACAGTGGCGAGCCGGCCGCTGGCATGGCCACGTGCCCCAGTGGAGCATCCTGCACCTGGTGCAGCCCGGTAACGGCTTTTGGCCGGATGCGCCAGACCAGCACCAGGGCGAAGAATGCGAAGAATGCGTAGAGCATCTGCGCCCCGAATACTTTCATCAGAACACCCGCCGCCAAGGGCCCGATACAGGCACCCACGCCATAGGTGACCAGCAGCATGGCCGTCAACGAAACCCGCCGCTCGCTCTCGACATGGTCATTGGAGAACGCCACCGCCAGCGGGTACAGGCAAAATTGCAGCAGGGAAATCACGAAGCCAATGCCGAACAGCACCTCAAGCGGCACGCTGGGCAACAGCGCGAGCGGCGCCGACGCCACTGCCAAACCCACTGCGACGCTACGAATCAGCACAGCACGGTCATACCGGTCGGACAGCCAGCCAAGCGGCCACTGCACCAGCAGCCCGGCAAAGATGCAGCAACCCATGAACAGACCAATCTGTTCGGTCGACATGCCTTGACTGGACGCGTACAGCGGCGCCAAGCCATAGAACGAGCCGACGATCAGGCCCGAACCCAGTACCGTACTGAGCGACTGCGGTACCCGCTTGATGAAGAACTTTGGTTCCATCGGTGCCGGGCGCAGCGGCGCTGGGTGGATGCGTCGGGTCATCGCTACCGGCACCAGGCACAAGGCGAAGCACATGGCTACCAGCATCAGCAGCTCAGGGCCCAGTTGCGGGTGTACCACCAGAATCAGCTGGCCAAGCACAAGGCCAAGGTAGGAGGCGATCATGTAGCCGCTGAACACCGCACCCCGATGCTTGGCGTCGGCCTGCTCATTGAGCCAGCTTTCGATGACCATGTACTGGCACATCATGCCCAGGCCGACGATCATCCTCAGCCCGACCCATACCGGCAGCCAGCTGGTCAGGCCATGGCCGAGCACCGCCGCACCGACGATGCCGGCGCACGTGGCATAGGCTCGAATGTGCCCAACCCTACCGATAAGCCGGTGGCCGACCTTGCCGCCTACCGCCAGACCAAAGTAGTTGGCTGCCATCAACGCACCTACCCACAGGCTATCGACATGCTCGGCCGCTAGGCGCAGCGCCAAGTAAGTGCTCAGCAGGCCGGAGCCGATCAGCATCATCAAGGCGGCAAAATACAGCGACTGAAAGGGCTTCCAGATGTTTCGCATACGTCCCGTCGAACTCCCTGGTCAGGTGGCGTTGGCTTGCCGCAAGCATAAAAGCAAAACGGCCGTAATGCAGTCCTGCGCCAGCCAAATCGGCTGACAGCGGCGCGGCCAGTGCCAAGGGTGTCGCGCTCAGGCCTGTGCGGCCAGCACGCGTCGCTCCCATGGCGTGATTTCGTTGAAGAAGTCCGTAAGTTCAAGGGTCTTGCTCGCAACGTAGCCTTCGATGAACTCATTGCCGAACAGTTCCCGGGCCAACGCACTGCGCTTGAGGCGCTCCAGTGCTGCATGCAAGGTGCAAGGCAGACTCAAGTGCTCCGGCACCTGGAACTCGCCCTGGATCGCCGGGGTGGGCTGCAGGCGCTGTTCGATGCCATGCAGGCCCGCGGCCAAGCTGGCAGCGATGGCCAGGTAGGGGTTGGCGTCGGCGCCCGGCAAGCGGTTTTCCACCCGTCGCGCCACCGGGGCGCTGGCAGGGATGCGCAGGCCTGCAGCGCGGTTGTCCTCGGACCAGCAGGCATTGTTCGGCGAAGCATAAGGGTGGCACAAGCGCTGGTAGGAGTTGACGTTGGGCGCGAACAATGCGGTGAAGTCGGCCATGCACGCCTGCTGGCCACCGATGAAGTGGTAAAACGCCTCGGTCGCCTCGCCTTTCTGGTCGCTGAATACATTCCGCCCGCTGGCGATCTCCACCAGGCTCTGGTGAATATGCATGGAACTGCCCGGGGTATGTGCCAACGGTTTGGCCATGCACACCACAGTCAGCCCGTGCTTTAGGGCCACCTCTTTGAGCAGGTGCTTGAACAGGAAGGTCTGGTCGGCCAGCAGCAGCGGGTCGCCGTGCAGCAAGTTGATCTCGAACTGGCTCACGCCCATTTCATGCATGAAGGTGTCGCGTGGCAGGCCCAGGGCCGCCATGCATTGGTAGACCTCCTGGAAGAATGGGCGCAGGCCGTTGTTGGAGCTGACGCTGAACGCCGAATGCCCAAGCTCACGGCGGCCGTCCCTGCCAAGCGGGGGCTGGAAGGGCTGCAGCGGGTCGGCGTTGTGGGCAAAGACGAAGAACTCAAGCTCGGTCGCCACCACCGGTGCCAACCCCAGGGCTGCATAGCGGGCGATCACCGCTTTTAGCAGGCCCCGCGTGGACAGCCCAGAGGGCATGCCGTCAAGTTCGTTGGCATCACAGATAGCCAGCGCCAGGCCCTCTTCGCTCCATGGCAGGCGATGGATCTGTGCAGGCTCGGCCACCAACGCCAGGTCACCGTCATCACTGCCGTAGAAACGCGCTGGAGGGTAACCCCCCATGATGCATTGCAAAAGCACACCCCGGGCCATCTGCAAGCGGCGGCCTTCGAGGAAGCCTTCGGCGGTCATCACTTTTCCACGGGGGACCCCGTTGAGGTCGGGGGTGACGCATTCGATCTGGTCAATGCCCTGGAGGATCTCGGCAGGCGAGCGGTGGGCGGCGGTGGTCATGACGCTTGTCCTTGTTGTTATGGGCTGGCCACAACATAGGCTAGGGGTGTTTAAAATATCAAGCACCCTCTCGCATAGACTGTGCCGGCCTATTCGCGCAAGGTCATGCCATTGGCAGGCAACGGTAAAGCGGTCTTGTAGCGCACCTGCTTGAGGGCAAAGCTTGAGCGGATGTTGGCCACCCCTGGCAAGCGCGTCAAATAATCGAGGAACCGTTCCAGGGCCTGGATACTCGGCAGCAGCACCCGCAGCAGGTAGTCCGGATCTCCCGTCATCAGGTAGCACTCCATCACCTCTGGCCGCTCGGCGATTTCTTCCTCGAAGCGGTGCAAGGCCTGCTCGACCTGTTTCTCCAGGCTGACATGGATGAACACGTTCACGTCCAGGCCCAGCACCTGGGGCGACAGCAAGGTGACCTGCTGGCGAATCACCCCCAGTTCCTCCATCGCCTTGACCCGGTTGAAACAGGGCGTGGGCGACAAGTTCACCGAGCGCGCCAGCTCGGCATTGGTGATGCGGGCGTTGTCCTGAAGGCTGTTGAGAATGCCGATATCGATACGATCGAGCTTGCGCATGAGACAAATTCACCGGTTTTTTGTGCTTATGCGGAATGTTTATCTCCCCTGTCAGACAAAGGCAATCAACTTGAGAGAAAAATTCTTTCGCCCTGCCACTAAGATGTAAGTGACGCTGACCTGCCAGTCACAAGCCGGTAGTCAGCGGCGACCGCTTCAGAGCTCACAAAAACAACATCCGAGCGAGCGTAAAAAGCATGAACGAGTACGCCCCCCTGCGTTTGCATGTGCCCGAGCCCACCGGCCGGCCAGGCTGCCAGACCGATTTCTCCTACCTGCGCCTGAACGACGCAGGCAAAGTCCGTAAACCCCCAATCGATGTAGACGCCGCCGACACCGCCGACCTCTCCTATAGCCTGGTCCGCGTACTCGATGAACACGGTGACGCCCAGGGCCCATGGGCCGATGACATCGACCCCCAGGTGCTGCGCCAAGGCATGCGTGCGATGCTCAAGACACGCATCTTCGACAGCCGCATGGTGGTTGCCCAGCGCCAGAAAAAGATGTCGTTCTACATGCAGAGCCTGGGCGAGGAAGCCATCGGCAGCGCCCAGGCACTGGCGCTCAACCGCACCGACATGTGCTTCCCCACCTACCGCCAGCAAAGCATTCTGATGGCCCGCGACGTGTCCCTGGTGGACATGATCTGCCAGCTGCTGTCCAACGAGCGCGACCCGCTCAAGGGCCGCCAGCTTCCCATCATGTACTCGGTACGCGATGCTGGGTTCTTCACCATCAGCGGCAACCTGGCGACCCAGTTCGTGCAAGCAGTGGGCTGGGCCATGGCCTCGGCGATCAAGGGTGATACCAAGATCGCTTCGGCCTGGATCGGTGACGGCGCTACCGCCGAGTCGGACTTCCACACCGCCCTGACCTTCGCCCACGTTTACCGCGCCCCGGTGATCCTCAATGTGGTCAACAACCAATGGGCGATCTCCACCTTCCAGGCGATCGCGGGTGGTGAACAGACCACCTTCGCCGGCCGTGGTGTGGGTTGCGGCATCGCCTCGCTGCGGGTCGACGGTAATGACTTCGTCGCCGTCTACGCCGCCTCGCGCTGGGCCGCCGAACGCGCCCGCCGTGGCCTTGGCCCGTCGCTGATCGAGTGGGTGACCTACCGCGCCGGCCCGCACTCGACGTCCGACGACCCGTCCAAGTACCGCCCGGCCGATGACTGGAGCCACTTCCCACTGGGCGACCCGATCGCCCGCCTCAAGCAGCACCTGATCAAGACCGGTCACTGGTCCGAGGAAGAACATCAGGCCACCACCGCCGAGTTCGAAGCAGCAGTGATCGCGGCGCAGAAAGAGGCGGAACAGTACGGCACGCTTGCCAATGGCCACATTCCCAGCGCGGCGTCGATGTTCGAAGACGTCTACAAGGACATGCCTGAGCACCTACGCCGTCAGCGCCAGGAACTAGGGGTCTGAAATGAACGATCACAACAACAGCATCAACCCGGAAACCGCCATGGCCACCAGCACACTGACCATGATCCAGGCCTTGCGCTCGGCCATGGATGTCATGCTCGAACGCGACGACAATGTGGTGATATACGGCCAGGACGTCGGTTACTTTGGCGGGGTTTTCCGTTGTACCGAAGGCCTGCAGACCAAGTATGGCAAGTCGCGCGTGTTCGACGCGCCGATCTCGGAAAGCGGCATCGTCGGCACTGCCGTTGGCATGGGCGCTTATGGCTTGCGCCCGGTGGTGGAAATCCAGTTCGCCGACTACTTCTACCCGGCCTCCGACCAGATCGTCTCGGAAATGGCCCGCCTGCGTTACCGCTCGGCCGGCGAGTTCATCGCCCCGCTGACCTTGCGCATGCCCTGCGGTGGCGGCATCTACGGCGGCCAGACCCACAGCCAGAGCCCCGAAGCGATGTTCACCCAGGTCTGCGGCCTGCGCACGGTCATGCCGTCCAACCCATACGACGCCAAAGGCTTGCTGATCGCTTCGATCGAATGCGACGACCCCGTGATCTTCCTGGAGCCCAAACGCCTATACAACGGCCCGTTCGACGGCCATCACGACCGCCCTGTCACCCCCTGGTCGAAACACCCGCAGAGCGCTGTGCCCGACGGTTACTACAGCGTTCCGCTGGACAAGGCGGCTATCACCCGTCCCGGCAACGACGTGACCGTGCTGACTTATGGCACTACGGTGTACGTGGCCCAGGTGGCTGCCGAGGAAACCGGTGTGGATGCTGAAGTCATCGACCTGCGCAGCTTGTGGCCGCTGGACCTGGAAACCATCGTCGCGTCGGTGAAAAAAACCGGCCGCTGTGTAGTGGTCCACGAGGCCACACGTACCTGCGGCTTCGGCGCCGAACTGGTGTCGCTGGTGCAGGAGCACTGCTTCCACCACCTCGAAGCGCCGATCGAGCGTGTCACCGGTTGGGACACCCCCTACCCCCACGCACAGGAATGGGCGTACTTCCCAGGCCCATCGCGGGTGGGCGCGGCATTGAAACGGGTCATGGAGGTCTGAATGGGCACGCACGTCATCAAGATGCCGGACATTGGCGAAGGCATCGCGCAGGTCGAGTTGGTGGAATGGTTCGTCAAAGTCGGTGACATCATCGCTGAGGACCAGGTAGTGGCCGACGTCATGACCGACAAGGCGACGGTGGAAATCCCCTCGCCGGTCAGCGGCAAAGTATTGGCCTTGGGCGGCCAGCCGGGCGAAGTGATGGCGGTCGGCAGCGAGCTGATCCGCATCGAGGTCGAAGGCGGCGGCAACCATGTCGAGGTGCCGCAGGCCAACGTGGCGCAGGCTCCCAGTGCAACCGTTGCGCCCAAGCCTGAGCCACAGGCCATCCAACCCGTAGCCGCGCATACCCCGGCGCAGCTTGCCCAAGCGCCGATCGTGCCGCGCCAGCCTGGCGACAAACCGCTGGCTTCGCCTGCCGTGCGCAAACGCGCACTGGATGCCGGCATCGAGTTGCGCTATGTGCATGGCAGCGGCCCGGCCGGGCGCATCCTGCACGAAGACCTCGACGCGTTCATGAGCAAGCCGCACAGCGCTGCCGGCCAGGCCCCGCAGGGCTATGCCAAGCGCACCGACAGCGAGCAGGTGCCGGTGATCGGCCTGCGCCGCAAGATCGCCCAGCGCATGCAGGATGCCAAGCGCCGGGTCGCGCATTTCAGTTACGTAGAAGAGATCGACGTCACCGCCGTGGAGGCCCTGCGCCAGCAGCTCAACGCCAAGCATGGCGACACGCGTGGCAAGCTGACGCTGCTGCCGTTTCTGGTACGCGCTCTGGTGGTAGCCCTGCGCGACTACCCGCAGATCAACGCCACATACGACGACGAAGCACAGGTCATCACCCGCCATGGCGCGGTGCATGTGGGCATCGCCACCCAGGGGGAAAACGGTTTGATGGTCCCGGTGTTGCGCCACGCCGAAGCCGCCAGCCTGTGGGCCAACGCTAGCGAGATCGCACGCCTGGCCAACGCTGCGCGCAGCAACAAGGCCAGCCGTGAAGAGTTGACCGGTTCGACCATCACCCTGACCAGCCTCGGTGCCTTGGGCGGCATCGTCAGCACACCGGTGGTCAACACACCGGAAGTGGCGATCGTCGGCGTCAACCGTATCGTCGAACGGCCGGTGGTGATCGACGGCCAGATCGTCGTGCGCAAGATGATGAACCTGTCCAGCTCATTCGACCACCGGGTGGTCGATGGCATGGACGCCGCGCAGTTCATCCAGGCCGTGCGCGGCCTGCTCGAACAACCTGCCTGTCTGTTCCTGGAGTGAGCATGTCGCAGATCATCGATACTACCCTGCTGATCGTCGGCGGTGGCCCGGGAGGTTATGTAGCCGCTATCCGTGCCGGGCAACTGGGCATTCCTACGGTGCTGATCGAAGGCCAGGCCCTGGGCGGCACCTGCCTGAACATTGGCTGCATCCCGTCCAAGGCGCTGATCCATGTGGCCGAGCAATTCCATCAGACCGCACGTTTGGCCGGGCATTCGCCACTGGGCATCAGCGTCGACAACCTGCGCCTGGATATCGCCCAGAGCGTGGCCTGGAAGGATGGCATCGTCGACCGCCTGACCACAGGCGTGGCTGCCTTGCTGAAGAAACATGGCGTGAAGGTGATTCACGGCTGGGCCAAGATCCTCGATGGCAAGCAGGTCGAGGTCGACGGCCAGCGTATACAGTGCGAACACCTGCTGCTGGCCACTGGCTCCACCAGCGTCGAACTGCCAATGCTCCCCTTGGGTGGGCCGATCATTTCATCCACCCAAGCCCTGGCGCCCTCAACGCTACCCAAGCATCTGGTGGTGGTGGGTGGCGGGTACATCGGCCTGGAACTGGGCATCGCCTATCGCAAGCTTGGCGCACAGGTGAGCGTCGTGGAGGCGCGCGAACGCATTCTGCCGACCTATGACAGCGAGCTGACCGCCCCCGTAGCGCAGGCTCTGAAGACTTTGGGCATCAGCCTGTACCTGGGCCACAGCGTAGAAGGCTATGAAGACGGCTGCCTGCTGGCCAGCGATGGCCAGGGCGGGCAACTGCGCCTTGAGGCCGACCGAGTGCTGGTGGCCGTGGGCCGTCGGCCACACACCCAAGGGTTCAACCTGCAATGCCTGGACCTGAAGATGAACGGCGCTGCGATCGCCATCGATGCGCGCTGCCAGACCAGCATGCGCAACGTCTGGGCCATTGGTGACGTGGCCGGTGAGCCGATGCTTGCCCACCGTGCCATGGCGCAGGGTGAGATGGTTGCCGAAATCATCGCTGGCAAAGCGCGACGGTTCGAACCTGCAGCCATCGCCGCGGTGTGCTTTACCGACCCGGAAGTGGTGGTGGTGGGCCACACGCCCGAGCAAGCCAGCCAGCTTGGGCTCGACTGCATCGTCGCGCAATTCCCGTTCGCCGCCAACGGCAGGGCCATGACGCTTGAATCGACCAGCGGTTTCGTGCGCGTGGTGGCACGCCGTGACAATCACCTGATCGTCGGTTGGCAGGCGGTGGGGGTGGGAGTGTCCGAGCTCAGTACTGCATTCGCGCAGTCGCTGGAGATGGGCGCAAGGCTGGAGGATGTAGCCGGGACCATCCACGCCCACCCGACCCTGGGCGAGGCGGTGCAGGAAGCGGCGCTGCGTGCGCTGGGCCACGCACTGCATATCTGACACTGGAGCGGCCAAGGCCGATTTGACCCGCTCGCCCTGGCGCTGCGGGTCTTTTTTATCCGCTAACGCCTGCGTGCCCTCGCGCAGACCGATCGTTTCGAAAAAGCCATTGTGACAATGCGCTGCGCCCTTTACTTTGTGCAGCCCCGATGAGCGTCAAGGAATACCCCATGTCACACCAAGGCGCGATGCCCGCCTTCAGCGAAGGTGCCCGCGCGGTCCTGCCATTGATGACCGGCATGCTGCCCTTTGGCTTGATCACCGGAGTGACTGCCATAGGTATCGGTATGTCGCCTGCCGATGCCATGGGCATGACTTTGCTGTTCTATTCCGGGTCTGCGCAGATGGTGGTGCTGCAACTGATGCACAGCGGTGCGCTGCCGCTGACCATGGTGGTGACCGCACTGGTGATCAACCTGCGCTTTGTGATGTACAGCGCAGCCCTGGCGCCCCATCTCAGTAACCTGCCGCGGCGCAAGACTTGGCCGTTGGCATTCGTGCTCTCCGATCAGGCTTTTGCACTGTGCAGCCTGAAGTTCGGCGCCGGCCCGGTGGGCCGATCTGCCTTCGCGTACTACATGGGAACAGCCCTGCCGATGTGGGTCGGCTGGAACCTGGCTGTGCTGGCCGGTGTGTACCTGGGTGCCGGCATCCCGCAATCCTGGTCGCTGGGCTTTGCCATTCCCTTGTCGTTCCTGGCCCTGCTGGTGCCGAGCATCCGTAACCCGGCAATGCTGGGCGCAGCGGTGGCGGGCGGTGCGCTGGCGGTTCTGGCTCATGACCTACCCTACAACCTGGGTTTGCTGGCCGCGTCGCTGGGCGGGGTGATCAGCGGCTTGACCATCGAGCACCTACGCAAAGACGCAAACAAGGCAGCGCAGACGCCATGACCGAGCTATCCCCCTGGGTCACCTTCGCCCTGATCGGCCTGGGCACTTTCGCGATACGGCTGTCGTTCATCGAATTCTATGGTGCATTGCGCATTCCACCGGTTTTGCGCCGCGCGCTGGTGTACGTGCCAGCCAGCGTACTGGCCGCCTTGGTACTGCCGGCGGTGGTGTTCCAGGCCGGGCAGCCTGGCATCGAAATAGGCAACCCGCAGCTACCTGCGGCGATCGTCGCCGCGCTGGTCGCCTGGCGCACACGCAGCACGCTGCTGACCCTGGGGGTTGGCATGGGTGTGCTGTGGGGGCTGCAGTACTGGGGCTATTAAGCTCTGCGCGAGTATCCTCGAGAGCTGTCGAACGCCTTTGCACAGCCGCGCAGCGCTCAACCGCAAGCCTTTCACCGCTTCTACCCCAGGGCACAATCCGTATAATCGCGTCTTTTTGTAAGCCTAAGACGTAATTCAATGAAGAAACTGCTCTGCGCCGTCGCACTTGCCTTCGCCGCCCTACCCGCCGCCTTCGCCAGCCCACCCGCCACCTTCACCGAAGCCAAGGTGGTCGCGAAACAGAAGATCTACCTTGACCAAAGCAACAGCGCCACCGGCGACTTGTACTGTGGCTGCAAGTGGACCTGGGTAGGCAAGTCAGGCGGGCGCATCGATTTGAAATCCTGCGGCTATGAAACCCGCAAGCAGCAGACCCGCGCCGAGCGTACCGAATGGGAGCATATCGTCCCGGCCTGGACCTTCGGCCACCAGCGCCAATGCTGGCAGAACGGCGGGCGCGAGCATTGTGTCGACAGCGATCCAACCTTCCGCGCGATGGAGGCCGATCTGTTCAACCTCTACCCATCGGTGGGCGAAGTGAATGGTGACCGCAGCAATTTCAACTACGGCATGGTGTCTGGGGTTGCGCCGCAGTATGGCCAATGCACCACCAAGATCGACTTCCAACAGAAAACCGCCGAGCCACGCGACGAGGTCAAAGGCTTGGTAGCGCGCACCACGTTCTATATGTTCGATCGCTACAAGCTCAGCATGTCGCGCCAGCAGCAACAGGTTTTGATGGCCTGGGACAAGCAGCACCCGGTAACGGCCTGGGAAAAGCAGCGGGATCAGCGCATTGCCGCGATCATGGGCCACAGCAACCCGTTCGTGACCGGTGAGCGCAAGTGGGCGCTGGGTTACACGCCACAAGGTGCTGGCGTTGCCTCGGCACCGGCTGTCAAACCGGCGCCGGCCGAGCCGACACTGGCCAATGCACTAAGCGCTGGCGCGGTGCTGGGTAACCGCAATAGCCACGTCTATCACCTGGCCACTGGTTGCCCAGGTTACAGCCAGGTGTCGCAGAAGAACCAAGTGGCGTTTGGCAGCGAAGCCCAAGCGCAAGCGGCAGGGTATCGCAAGGCGGGTAATTGCAGATAAGCGGCTTGCAGGTCGGCTGGAGCCCCGGCCACCGCTGGGCGCGATACCCGTCGCCCTAAAGCCTCGTTCAGACCTTGCCCGGCAGTTTGATATGCCGGGCATACCAAGGCCTGCGCGGGGTGCGCCGCAGCAAGGGGTCCACGTCCCGCTCACCGCTGAAGGCAATGCGCAGCGCAAGCTTCATGGCTTCGACTTCCATCTCCCCCGCCCCGCCTCCAGCATCGGAAATGCCACCGCAGCCATGGGTGATCGGCCCGAGCCATGGGTCACCGACCTGCACCCACCGCCCCGGTGCGAACCAGGACACACCGTTGACCTGCCGGCGCTGCACTTCACCCGGATGGGCGCGCTCGTGGGCCCGGTACCAGTCTTCGATGCGATCGTCGATCCAGCCATGAAAGCGCCAGAACACTGGGTTCACGTGGGACGAAAACGGGTCGCCCAGGAAGTCGTTTTCCTCACGGAACCAGCGCGCAGCGTAATCGGTCTGGTCGCGGTCACCCATCACCGGGGCGCCGTTGGAGGGGTCGCGGGTGACGGTGGCCCAGCGCATGTGCAACCAGTCATGAATGTTCAGTTCCACCTGTGAGCCGAATTCTCCCAGGGTCAGGCGGCTGAGGTAGTCCGGGTCCTGATACTGCGACTCCCACACCTGAAAGTTACTGAAGAAAGTCTGTGCCGCCTTGATGCCATGCAACCACTGGCTCAGTTCTTCATCATCGGCCGCCACCCAGGCCGGTGGCACCGAGTTGCCATCGTGGTTCTCCTGATAGCGGATGAACCCCAAGCGGTCGTACTCCAGCTGCGGTGACGGCAGTGGCAATTGCGTCCAGTTCGGCAGGCCAGGCTGCAGGCCGCGTGCATGCCCCAGCATGTGCCGGTGCATGAACAGAAAATCTTCGCCGGACCCATTGAGGTGCTTGCGCCGGCCCCGAGCGCTGCGTTCCGCGTCACGCGGGCCTGGTTGCCAGCCAGCGCCTCGCAGGGCATCGCGCTTGGCCTCGGGCAAGCGGTGCCATTTGTCCCGAGTGGCATGCCATACCTGATGGAACAGGCGGTGCTCCGGGGAGTTCAGCCAGGCCATGAGCGTGGGTGCCAACGGCGTGACCTGGCGTGCTTCGGGGAAGGCGCGTTTGCTGGCAACGAACTGGTTGTCAGGCTCAGGGCTCAGCAGTGGCCGATCGATGCGCCGGATGCGGCCGGTCAGGGTGCCTGCGCCCGCATTGCCCCATGAGGCCCATACATCATCGAGGGTCGCCTCCAGCTCATGGCTAGGTGCTGACGCCCCCGCCGGCACCAGGCGCCAGCGCACGTTGCCCGCATCGGCAGCAACCAGCTCGCCCAGCACTCGGTAGCGAGGCTGTTCGTTGCCGCGCAGTTGCTGTGCGACATCGACAAAGCCGCGCAGCGCGCGGCCCGTCGGCCCGACATCGAGCAGCAGTTGCAGGCCCTGCAGCGGCAAGCCCTCAAGCCCAGCATCGGCACCAGTCAAGCGCAGGTCCCAGATACCGCGCAGTTTGTCGGCGATGCGCATGCCGGGCTCGCTGGCTGCTTCGACAATGGCCTCGCCCGCTGTCTGCACTTCATCCTTGCCCAGCGGCTCGTCGTAGTCCCGGGGCTGGCGCGCATACCACGCAGCCGAGCCCGCCGCCCCCGCAACCGCTAGCCCCACCATGAACCCACGCCTGGAAAACCTCATCGCCACATCCGTACCCGTGTCAGCCACGCCTATCGAGCTAGAACGAGACGCCGCGCGGCAAATTTAACGCCGGCGCGCTGCTAAATTTCCGGCTGCCGGCCTCGTCCCTCCGTGACAGGCAAGCCCGGTAAGCGCGGCTGCCGTATCGACCCTGGCAACCAACGGGATGGCAATGAATACGACACGCTTGCGCAAGGCCCCCTACCTCGCAGCCCTGGCCCTTATCCTCGCAGCCGCAGGCGCCGCAGCCTGGTATTTCTTCATCTACCTGCCCGCCGGTTACCCGCGCGAGGTGATCAAACACGCCGAGCAACTGCAAGAGCGCATCCTTTCTTTCGACAGCCACATCACCGTACCGCTGGATTTTGGCACCGAAGGCAAAGAGGCCGACAAGGATGGCAGCGGCCAGTTCGACCTGGTCAAGGCTGGGCGGGGGCGTTTGTCAGGCGCTGCGCTGACGATCTTTGGCTGGCCGGAAATCTGGAACGGCGACAACGCGCCCCATCGCCCCACCGCGGCCTTTGTCGATGAAGCGCGCCTGCAGCAGGAAATGCGCTACAAGATCCTTACCGGCATGGTCCGCGATTACCCCAACCAGGTTGCCATCGCCTATACCCCCGCCGATTTTCGCCGCCTGCATGGCGAGGGCAAATTTGCCATCTTCCTCAGCATGCTCAACGCCTATCCCCTGGGGCACGACCTCGATGCCCTGGACACCTGGGCTGCGCGCGGCATGCGCATGTTCGGTTTCAGCTACGTGGGCAACAATGACTGGGCCGACTCCTCGCGCCCGCTGCCGTTTCTCAACGACACCCCTGACGCCCTGGGCGGCCTATCGCCGCTGGGTGAGCAAGCGGTGGCTCGGCTCAACGACCTTGGCGTGATCATCGATGTCTCGCAGATGTCGACCCTGGCCCTGGAAGACGTGGCCCGCCTGAGCCGTGCGCCGATGGTCGCCTCCCACTCGGCACCGCGAGCGCTGGTAGATATCCCGCGCAACTTGAGCGACCACGAACTGCAAGCGATCAAACGCAGCGGCGGTGTGGTTCAGGTGGTGGGTTTTCCCGCCTACCTCAAGCCCCTGAGCCAAGGCACCCTGGACAAACTCAACGCGCTGCGCAAACGCTTCGACCTGCAGCCCTTGACGGGCCTTGCCAATGCCTTGATGCCGGGCGATGCGATCATTGCCATCTGGCCGGAAAAGCGGTTCGGTGAGTACGCCAGCGCGCTGTACGCCATCCTCGACGAAGAGCCCCGCGCCACGGTCAAGGACCTGGTCGACGCCATCGACTATACCGTGCGCAAAATCGGCATCGACCATGTTGGCATCGCCTCGGACTTCAACGATGGCGGCGGCGTCACGGGGTGGATGAACGTCGGTGAATCGCGCAACGTCACCGCCGAGCTGATTCAGCGCGGGTACTCTGACGCGGACATCGCCAAGCTGTGGGGCGGCAATTTCCTGCGCGTGTGGGACACCGTGCAAAGCTTGGCCAAACCCAGTGCCATCACACCAGCGGAGCGCGGCTGATGAACGCACGTCGGCGCTTTCTCAAACAGGCAGGCCTGCTGGCCGCCGCCCTACCGCTGACCGGCAATTTTGCCCAGACGGCGCTGGCCGTCACGCCGCTGGCAACGCCCGACCAGAACAAATGGCAAGCCCTGCGCCAGCAGTTCGACCTGGACCCGGCCTACCTGCACTTTTGCAATTTCCTGCTCGCCTCCCACCCGCGCGTGGTAACTGAGGCCATCGCCCGTTTTCGCACTCGATTGGATCAGAACCCCGGCGAAATGGTCGATTGGGACCGCGAAGAACTGTGGGGCTACGAAAACCAGGTGCGTGCCTGGGCTGGGCGCTACTTCGCCGTACAGCCAGGCCAGGTGGCCCTGACAGGCAGCACCACCGAGGGCTTGTCGATGATCTATGGCGGCCTGCAGGTGGCGCCGGGCAAGGAGATCCTGGTCAGCGCCCATGAGCACTATTCGACCAACACTCGGCTGGATTACCGCGAACGGCTTATGGGTACCAAGGTGCGCCGGGTGGCGCTGTTCAAGGACCCGCACCAGGTTTCGGTGGACGAAATACTCGGCAATATCCGCCAGGCCATCCGCCCCGAAACCCGTGTGCTGGGCATGACCTGGGTGCAGTCTGGCAGCGGCGTGAAGCTGCCGATCCGCGAGGTCGGTGAACTGGTGAACCAGCTCAACCAGCAACGCGACGAGCAAGACCGAATCATCTACGTGGTGGATGGCGTACACGGGTTCGGCATCGAGGACGTAACCTTCGCTGACTTCAACTGCGACTACTTCATCGCCGGCACCCACAAGTGGTTGTTCGGCCCACGCGGCACCGGCGTGATCATCGCTCGCCACGCCAAGCCACAGCCTTACCTGGTGCCGAGCCTGCCGACGTTCACCAAAGGTGAAAACTTCGGCACCTTGATGACCCCTGGCGGTTACCACGCCTTCGATCATCGCCTGGCCCTGGGCAAAGCGTTCGAGCTGCACCTGCAACTGGGCAAGGCCGATGTCCAGGCTCGCGTGCATCAACTCAATGACTACCTCAAGCAGCGGCTGGCCGAGCACCCCAAAGTGCAGCTGGTCACCCCTCGCAGCAGCCAGCTTTCCGCAGGGTTCACCTTCTTTCGCGTCGAAGGCCGCGACTGCGACGCCGTCGCCCGCCACCTGATGGCCAACAAGGTCATCAGTGATGCCGTCGACCGTGACGTCGGCCCAGTGGTGCGCCTGGCCCCAAGCCTGCTCAACGACGAAGCCGAGATCGACCGGTTGATGGCGATCCTCGCGCCACAACTCACCTGACATTGTTGCCTTTGAAGAGAACCCTATGGCTATGTTCAAACCCTTGGCCCTGATGGCCGCCCTGTTCGCCAGCGCCCCGGCCTTGGCCGCCGACGCGCCCAAACCCGGCAAGATTTTCAAGGACTGCAAGGATTGCCCGGAGATGGTGGTGCTGCCCGCCGGCAGCTTCACCATGGGCGTGCCGGATGATGAAGTGGGCCGCCAGCCCGACGAAGGCCCGATGCACACCG
Organism: Pseudomonas sp. 51_B; assembly: GCF_017491595.1. Classification (NCBI taxonomy): domain Bacteria; kingdom Pseudomonadati; phylum Pseudomonadota; class Gammaproteobacteria; order Pseudomonadales; family Pseudomonadaceae; genus Pseudomonas; species Pseudomonas sp. 51_B. The sequence continues at coordinate 72,733 of NZ_JAFGYW010000018.1, read as the reverse complement.
TGACCTTCGCCAAGCCCTTTGCGGTCAGCCGCTTCCAGGTCCAGGCCAAGCAGATGCAAGCCTGGCAACGCGAAGCCAAGGTCACCCTGCCCGACGGCGACGACCGCCCAGGCCGGCGCTGCACCAATGGCAAGCCTAGCTACCCGCAAGGCCCGGACCAACCGGCGGTATGCATCAGCTATGACGAGGTCAAGGCCTACGTTGCCTGGCTGTCCAAGAAAACCGGCAAGCACTACCGCATGCTCAGCGAGGCCGAACGTGAATATGGCGCCCGTGCAGGCTCCAGCGGCCCATTCCCGTTCCCGTTCGACAAAGGCAAGCAATACAGCATCGCCAAACACGCCAACACCTACGGCGCCGCCGACGGCTTTAACTACACCTCGCCTGCCGGCAGCTTCCCGGCTAACGCCTTCGGCCTCTACGACATGCACGGCAACGTCTACGAATGGGTAGCCGACTGCATGCACGACAGCTACGTAGGCGCGCCCAGCGATGGCAGCGCGTGGATGGAAGCAAGCTGCGAGTACAACCACATCCGCGGCAACGACTACAGTGAAGCGCCGGTGTTTTCCCGCTCGGGTAACCGCAACTACCGCGAACCCTATGTACGCGGCGACTGGTTGGGGTTTCGGGTAGCTCGAGAGCTGTAACCCGCGCGGTCATCCAGACGACCCAGGCTCGATAGCCTGGGCTTGCTAAATAAGAACCCTTCTCGAACGTCTTCCTCACAGGGCAATGGCCCGCACGGCGCCTGCCTGACGCAGCGCCCAAAGCGCTCGCGCGCATCCACCAGGAACCCACAATGAACCGATCGTCCCCTGGCGCACTTCGCGAACTCCTCGGCTTGCTCAAACCCTACCGCCTGATCGTCGCCGCTGCCATCGGCCTTGGTATCGTGGGCGGCCTCTGCATTACCGTGCTGCTGGCCAACATCAACAATCTCTTGCATACCCCTGGTGCACTGAGCTGGGGCGTGGTGCTGGCGTTCGCGGGCATTTGCCTGGTGGCGCTGGGCGCATCCATCGCCTCGGACATCGGCACCAACTATGTCGGCCAGCACGTGATCGCGAGCTTGCGCCGTGACCTGGGCGAAAAAGTGCTCAGTGCGCCGATCGAGCAGATCGAGCGCTACCGCAGCCACCGCCTGATACCGGTGCTGACCCATGACGTTGACACCATCAGTGACTTCGCCTTCGCGTTCGCACCGCTGGCCATCTCGCTGTCGGTGACCCTGGGCTGCCTGGGGTATCTGGCGCACTTATCCTGGCCTATGTTTCTGATCGCCGCGCTTGCGGTGCTGATAGGTACAGGCGTGCAATACATCGCACGCATACGTGGCATCCGGGGGTTCAACGCGGCCCGTGAAGCTGAAGACGAATTGCAGAAGCATTACGACGGTGTAGCTTCTGGTGCCAAGGAACTGCGCATCAGCCGCCCGCGTCGCCAGCGTATGTTCAACGACCGCATCAGCCGTACGGCGAACTACATCCGCGACACTCACGTGCGCTCGATCAACATTTTCGTCATCGCCAAAAGCCTTGGCTCGATGCTGTTCTTTGTGGTGATCGGCCTGGTGCTGGCCCTGCAACAGGCGCAACTGGTCAGCGACCCCAAGGTGACCAGCGGCTTCGTGCTGGTGTTGCTGTACATGAAAGGGCCACTTGAGCACTTGGTCTCGACCCTGCCCATCGTCAGCCGCGCGCAGATTGCCTTGCGTCGCATTGCCGAGCTGTCGCAGCAGTTTTCCTCGCCCGAACCGCACCTGCTGCTCGATGCCCCTGATGTGCCTGACCGGGAAATCCAAAGCCTGGAGCTGCGCAATGTGCGCTTTGCCTTCCCGCCAGTAGAAGGTGCTGCGCCATTCGCCCTTGGGCCGATCAACCTGCGAATAGAACAGGGCGACATCCTGTTCATCGTCGGCGAGAACGGCTGCGGCAAGACCACCCTGATCAAGCTGCTGCTGGGCCTGTACGCGCCCCATGAAGGCGAGATAGTACTGGACGGCCAGAGCGTTACCGCCAGCAACCGCGACGACTACCGCCAGCTGTTCACCACCGTGTTTGCCGACTATTACCTGTTCGATGACCTGCTGCAGGACGGCCAGGCGTTGCCCGAGGACGCCGGCAACTATTTACAACGACTGGAAATCGCCCACAAGGTGCAGATCCGCGACGGGGCCTTCACCACCACGGATTTGTCCACCGGGCAACGCAAACGCTTGGCGCTGATCAACGCTTGGCTGGAGCGGCGCCCTGTGCTGGTGTTCGACGAATGGGCGGCCGACCAGGACCCGACATTCCGGCGCATCTTCTATACCGAGCTGCTGCCGGAGCTCAAACGTATGGGCAAGACCATCATCGTCATCAGCCATGACGATCGCTACTTCGATGTGGCCGACCACCTGCTGCGCCTGCGCAACGGCAAGCGCGTGGAAGAAGAAATCACAGAATTTTCACATTGAGCTTTCCGGTTCTGGGGCATCCGAACGTTACATAAATGCAAATAACTCTCATAAGTAATCTATCTGCTAACACTGAGTATCCGCATGATCACTAATACGGTTTCGCCGCTCGCCCGGGCGGTTCGCAGGAAATCCTTGACCTTGGCATCTCCGACGCTACTGGCCTGTGCGCTGGCCGCCTCGATGCATGCTTACGCCGAACCCGTACAGCTCAACATCCCATCGCAGGGGCTCGCCGGCGCACTCAATGCTCTGGCGCAACAGGCTGATCTGCAGTTGCTCTACAGCCCGCAAAGCGTGCGTAACACCACCGCCCCCGCTATCAAGGGCACTATGGAGCCTGAACAGGCACTGCGCCTGCTGCTGCGTGACAGCGGCCTGAACTACCAGCTCGACGGCCAGACGGTGATCCTGACTGGCGCATCGGCGTCATCGGCGATGGAGCTGGGACCTTTGAACATCGACGCCAACACGCTCAGCGCCACCAGTGAGGGGACCAACTCGTACGCTGCACGTGCCGTGACCATCGGCAAAGGCGTGCACACGCTCAAAGAAACGCCGCAGTCGGTCACGGTCATGACCCGCAAGATGCTCGATGACCAAAACCTCAACACCCTCGAGCAGGTGTTGGACAAGACGCCCGGTATCACCACCTACGATTCGCCCATGGGCGGCAAGTATTTCTACTCGCGCGGCTTCAACCTCGACGGCCAGTACCAGTACGACGGCGTGCCCTTGGATGTGGGTGGCAACTACGTGCAGGCCAACAGTTTTTCCAGCGACATGGCGTTCTACGACCGCGTGGAAATCCTCAAGGGCGCAGCCGGCATGATGAAGGGCTCCGGCTCCTCGGCCGGCGGCGTGAACTTCGTGCGCAAGCGGGGGCAAGACAAGGCGCACACCAGCGTTACCCTGTCCGCCGGCAGTTGGGACAACTACCGCAGCCAAGTGGATGTGGGTGGGCCGCTCAACGAATCGGGAACCGTGCGCGGCCGAGCGGTAGCGGCGCTTCAGGACAAACAGTATTTCTACGACAACGCCGATCGTCAGGACCGTGTCGCTTACGGCGCCATCGACTGGGATGTGACGCCCGACACGACCTTGGGCTTGGGCCTTGCCTACGAGGATGTCGATGCCTCACCTTGCTATCATGGCCTGCCACGATACGCCAACGGCAGTGACCTGAAGCTATCCCGCTCGACCTGCCTGGGCGCCAGCTGGAACGACCTGCAAAGCGAGCGCATCACAGGCTTCGCTGACCTCAAACACCGCTTCAACGATGACTGGTCGCTTAACTTCGCCTCGGTGTATACCCACAACAACCAGAACATCGAGTACGGTTACTCTGAAGGCGCCGTGCCGGTAGGCGCTAGCACTGGCGCTATGGGCCGTTATGCCGGTCGCTTCGATTACGACCAGACCGACTACGGCTTCGATAGCTACATCGATGGCAAGTTCGAGGCCTTCGGCCTGGAGCATGAGCTGATTATCGGGGCCAATGCCAGTCGCCAGAAGAATCACGACTATTTCGCGCTACTGGCTCTGAGCGGCACGCAAAACCCCTTCGACCCATCGGATAACTTCCCGCGCCCTAGCAAAGCCGACTACCAGACCGGCACCCTGCGTGGCGGGCCGTTCCCTACCGATTCCACCACCACTCAGTGGGGCACTTATGCCAACCTGCGGCTGAAACTGGCCGAACCCCTTACGCTGGTGCTGGGTAGCCGCGTCAGCTGGTACCGCAACGATCGCGACTCGTATACCCAGCGCTGGGATACCTGGGAACATATTCGCAGCAAGGAAAATGGTGAAGTCACCCCCTTCGGCGCGCTGCTCTACGACCTGAACGACCAGTGGACCGCCTACGCCAGCTACGCGCAGATCTTCCAGCCACAAGGCAACCTGACCACTGCCGATGGCAAATCACTGCAGCCCAAAACCGGTGGCAGTTATGAGCTGGGTATCAAAGGCGAGCTGCTCGATGGCAACCTGAACACCTCGTTCAACCTGTTCCGTACCATCGAGGATCACCGCGCAGAAACCGACTATGAAAATGTCTGCGGCGGCTCCAGTGACGGTTACTGCTACAGCGACAGCGGCAAGGTGCGTGCTCAGGGCTTCGAGGCTGAGATCAGCGGATCGCCGATCGATCGCCTGCAACTGCTGGCTGGCTACACCTATACCCAGACCAAATACCTGAAAACCATCAACGATACCGACCCAACGGAACTGACGTTCACCTCAAGCTTCATTCCACGTCACATGGTCAAAGTCTGGGGTGACTACCAGCTCGACGGCGCGCTGGACCGCTGGACCCTGGGCGCGGGAGTGACCAGCCAGAGCGATAACTTCCGCCGTCAGGGCACCACGCGCATCGAGCAGCCGGGCTACACGCTGTTCAGTGGCCGTGTGCAGTACCGCATCGACCAGAACTGGACCGTTGCGGTCAATGGCAACAACCTGTTCGACAAGAAGTACTACAGCACCATCGGGGCCACCGGGTGGGGCAACTATTACGGCGAGCCCCGTAACTTCATGGTGACTTTGAAAGGCGATTTCTGAGTTCTCGGCCAAGTCAGGCACCCGCCCGTATTCGCGGTTTTAGCCGCGAATACGGGCTTAGCCGGTGCCATCCACCGCGCAGAACTCTTCGCCGCTAGACCCTCCGGGCCTGCGCAGGCCTTGAGACATGCGCGAACGTGTAAGAGCGAGCACAGCTCGCGATGCACCGCACAAGCGGTGCTCGCTCTCCCAGGCGCTAAACACCCAAAGCGCCCCCCTGATCCCCCTTACCCCAAAGCTCGAGCCAGCGCCGCACTCAGTCGCTCATGCACCTGCAGTACCTGCGGCAGCACTGCGGCCATGCGCAGCAAATCATGGGTCAGCCCCGGCAGCTCCATCACCTGGACCGCAACCCCAGCCTGGCGCAACCGCTCCACGTAGGCCCGCCCCTCATCGAGCAACGGATCGAGCCCGGCCAAGGCGACGATGGCCGGCGCCACACCGCTCAGGTCCTCGGCCAGCAGCGGTGAAAAGCGCCAGTCTTCACGGTCTTTCGCGGTACGCGCGTAATGGTCATAGAACCACTCCAGGGTATCGCTCTCAAGCAGGTAACCTTCGCCGAACAGCGTGCGCGAGACACTCTGCCGGCTGGCATCGGTCACTGGGTAACATAGCAACTGAGCGCGAGGGACAAGCCGTGCGCGCTCCCCCTGCCGGGCAGCAGCAATGGCCAGCACCGTCGCCAGGGTCGCGCCTGCGCTGTCGCCACCGAATGCAACACGGGCACGGTCAAGGCCCAGCGCCGCTGCCTGGCTGGCCAGCCACTCAAGGCAATCCTCGCCGTCGTGCACGGCAACCGGAAAACGATGCTCCGGTGCCAGACGGTAACCCACCGCCAACACGGCACAACCAGCCCTGGCACACAGCTCGCGGCAAACGCCATCGTGGCTATCCAGGCTGCCTACAACAAACCCGCCGCCATGGAAATACACCAGTACTGGCAACAGGTCGTCTGCCTGCGGCGGCCGGTAAAGGCGCAGCGGGATGAGTGCACCGTCCCTGGCAGGCGCACTCAGTGCTTCGACAGCCAGCTCATCCGGCGCAGCCCATTGCAATTGCTCGGTAGATTGCTGGAAGGCCCGCCGGGCCTCGGCAGGGCTCAGCTGATGCATGGGTAGGTTGTCAGCATTGGCTTGAGCCAGGTCCAGAAACGCTTCAAGTTCAGGATGTAGCATGGAGTGCCTCGAGTAGGGTGAGGCCTAGGCAGGCCTCCCCGATTGAATGACGAAAAGGATCAGCCCAGACGTTGCAGGCAGTGCTCGACCAACAGCTCAAGCTCGTTGCAGTAGTCGTCCATCAACGTCTGCACCGTTTCGGGACGGTAACGGCGCGTGCTGTACACACAGCGCAACGCCAGGCAGCCGTCATAGACCTGGCCGATGATTTCCAGCCAGTTGCCAAGACGTGCAGCGGGGCTGTAGCAGTCCCCCGTACCTTCGCCAGCGGGCACCAGCAGCGCCTTGTCGTCAAAGCTCTGGTCGAACTGGCCCAGGTAGTTGAAGGTGACTCGGGCCTGCGGCAAGCGGGCCAAGCGTTCTCTCAAATCAGGCTCGCCCAGGTAACGCAGCACGCCATAACCGATGCCTTTGTTCGGCACAGCTTGCAGTTGCCCCTGAATGGCCAGGATCGAGTCGCCCATATCCCTCTCTGGTTGCAGACGTACCGGGAACATGCTGGTGAACCAGCCCAGCGTGCGCGACAAGTCGATGTTCTCGAACAAGTCTTCACGGCCATGCCCCTCCAGTTGCACCAGCACCGACTCCTGCTCGCTCCAGCGGCATAGCACGCGGCCCAAGGCAGTCAGCAACAGGTCGTTGATCTGCGTGCCATAGGCAGCAGGCGCTTGCTTGAGCAGGCGGCTGGTCGAGCTGATGTCCAGCACGACCCTGGCCACCGCCTGCTCACTGACCTGGTTGCGACCACGAGGGTTGTCGCAAGGCAACTCCTGAACCGGGCGGTCCAGTTGCTGTAGCCACCAGTCGGCTTGCTCGGCGGCGATCCGCCCGGCATCCTGGGCCAGATGTTCAACCCAAGTGCGGTAGCTGCTGCTACGCATGGGCAGGCGAGGTTCCTGCCCTTGGCAGCAAGCCTCGTAAGCGCTGCGCAAGTCTTCGAGCAACACACGCCACGACACGGCGTCCACCACCAGATGGTGGATGACCAGCAGCAGTCGTGCCTGGCCATCGGCCATGCTCACGTGCATGGCACGCCACATCGGCCCGTCGGCCAAGTCCAGGCTGCGTTGCGCTTGGTTGGCCAATCGCTCCAGCGCCTGTGCATCGGCGGCTTCGCGCCGCCACAGCTGCGGCGCGCTGAGGTGCTCGGCACAATAATGCTGCAGCCAGCGGCCACTGTCCCGGGTAAAGCGCAGGCGCAGTGAATCGTGGTGCCGCTCGATTATCCCCAGGGCTTGCTCCAACGCATCCAGGTCGAGCGAACCACGGGCCTTGAGCATCAGCGCCTGATTGAAGTGCTGCGGCTCGCGCATTTCTTCGGCGAACAGCCACTCCTGAATCGGCAGCAGGCGGAATGCGCCTTCCCTGACCTCACGGCTGTTGTCCTCGACTGGGCCACTGGCTGCTTCAGCCGGACGCTCGCAGATGCCGACGATAGTCTGATAACGCAACAGATCGCGTAGTTTCAAGTCCAGGTTCAGCACAGGGTGGTTCTTGACCCGTGAAACCACTTGCAGGCTGAGGATCGAGTCACCGCCCAGTTCGAAGAAGTTGTCTTCGATACCGACTTGCTCGACCTGCAGCACCTGCGCCCAGACCTCAGCCAGCAGTTGCTCTTGGAGATTGCGAGGCGCCACATAAGCCTGCTGCTGGAAGCTTGGCTCGGGCAGCGCTTTGCGATCGAGCTTGCCGTTGGGGGTGACCGGGAAGGCGGCCATGACCATGACCTGCACCGGCACCATCCAGTCAGGCAAGGTGGCGCGCAGGGCCGTTTTAAGGCTGTCACCTGACAGTGAATGCTCGCCCACCACGTACCCCACCAACTGCTTGCCCGAGGCACTGTCCCGGGCGATTACCAAAGCATCCCGCACACCTGCCTCACGGCGCAGCGCAGCTTCGACTTCGCCCAGCTCGATGCGGAAACCGCGTATCTTCACCTGCTGGTCGATCCGCCCCAGGTAATCAAGGATGCCATCCTCGCGCAGGCGCACCAGGTCACCGGTGCGGTACAACCGCCCGCCTGGGCTACCGAACGGGTCCGGCACGAAGCGTTCGGCGCTCTGCCCGGGCCGGTTCTGATAGCCACGGGCAACCCCCTCGCCACCGATGTACAGTTCACCGGCCAAGCCCACCGGCAACGGATTGAGCTGCTCGTCCAACACATGCAGGCTGCGCTCGCCCACAGCACGGCCAATGGGCGCATAGTCGGCGCCGCAAGGCTCGTCGCTCGCCGCTTTCCAAAGCAACGGCGTTACCACGGTTTCGGTGGGGCCATAGCCATTGGTGAAGTAGCGTGGGCGCAGCGCCGCGCGAACCTGCTCGAAGCTGCGCTCCGGCACTGCATCACCGCCGAAGCAATAAATGCTCACAGGCGGCGCGGGCGTACCGCTGCCTTCGACATACTCAGCGATCTGCTTGAGGTAAGCCGGTGGGAAGCAGGCGATGTCGATACGTTGCTCGTGCAATACCTGACAAGTCTGCTCTGGCGTCCACAAACTGCCATCGCGAATCACCAGCGTGCCTCCCACCATCAGCGTGGTCAGCCAGCGCTCGTGCGCGCCGTCGAAAGCGAATGACATGAAGTGCAACTCGCGCACGCCTGGCTGCATCTCGTACAGCTCGGCGATAGCCTGGCAATGCATGCTGAGCGGCCCTTGCGGGACTGCTACGCCTTTCGGCCGGCCAGTGGAACCTGAGGTGTAGATCAGGTAAGCCAGGTTGCCTGGCAGGGCTTGCGACGGCGGCGCAGTATCCTGCCATTGGCCCTCATCGGCGGCGTCGAGCAGTACCCTTTGAAGATTAGCCGGTGCGGGTATCCGCGCCTGCAAGGCACCCTCAGTCACCAGCAACGCCATCCCAGAGTCCTCGACCATGTACGCCAGGCGCTCGGCAGGGTAGTCGACGTCCAGGGGCAGGTAGGCGGCGCCTGTCTTCATCACCGCCAACAATGTCACCAGGGTTTGCACCGAACGTGGCAGGGCTACCCCAATCACACATTCAGGGCCGGCCCCCAGCGCCTGCAACCGGTTGGCCAGGCGATTGGCAGACTGCTCCAACTGCAGGTAATCGAGCTGCTCTGCGCCGCACTGCACCGCCACTGCATGTGGACGCTGCACGGCATGCCGAGCAATCAGCTCGACCAAGGATTGCGCCTGCCAACTACGGCCGGGTTGGGCGCTCCAGCAGTGCAGCGCGGTGCGCTGCGCCTGCGGCAAGCGCTGCAAATTACCCAGTGCGACGTGCGCATTGGCGAGCATTTCGTCGAGCAGGTGCTCCATCGTTTCACGAATGCTCTGCACCGCCGGTTCGCTGAAACAACCGCGCAGGTACAGGTATTCGATCGACAACTGCTCACCCAGATGCACCGCCAGGTCCATGGGGAAATTGGTGACATCGTGGTTGGACGATTGCCCAAAGCTCAAGCCACTGGCGGCGCTGTCACCCAGGCGCTGATCGATCGGGTAGTTCTCGAAGACGATGATGCTGTCGAACAACGGCTGGCCACCCTGCCCCGACCAACGCTGCACGTCGGCCAGCGGCACATGGGCGTGCTCGCGCAGTTCCAGGTTGTCGTGCTGCAGGGCCTGCAACCAGTCAAGCAATGGCTGCTGAGGGTCCATGCGGCCGATGACCGGCAGGGTATTGATGAACAGGCCCAGCATTCGGTCGGCCCCTGTCAGGCCTTCAGGGCGACCGGCCACCGTTGCGCCGAAGCAAGGCGCTGCCTGGCCGGTATAGCGCTGCAGCAACAGCAGCCAAGCACCTTGCACCAGGGTGTTGGCGGTGATCCGCAGCTCGCGGCAACGTTGATGCAGGCGCGCGGTGCGTTCCTCATCCCAGCGGGTGTACAGCGCATGGTGGCCCTGTTCGTCGCTGACATGGCGCGGATGCATGGCTTGGCTCAGGGAAGTCGGCTCGTCCAGGCGTTGCAGGCGGCCTTTCCAGAAGCGCTCGAGGGCACCCTGATCCTGGCGCTGCAGCCAGCCGATGAAGTCGCGATAGCGGCCCACCTCAGCGCTGCTGCTGCCATGGTGATACTGCTCCATCACCTCGCCAAACAACTGCGAGCTGGACCAGCCATCCATGAGAATGTGGTGGCTGGTCCAGGCCAAGTGATAGCTGTGCTCGGCAACGCGGATCAGCAGCAAACGCTGCAACGGCGCGCAGGTCAAGTCAAAGCCACGGGCGCATTGCGCTTCGAAGCGCTCGGCCAGCCGTTGCTGGTCTACCGCCTCGCCGCGCCAGTCGAGCAGCTCGAAGTCCAGGCGAGCCTGGCGATGCACAACCTGCACTGGGCGCGGCAGCCCTTGCCAGTGAAAACTGGTGCGCAGGATATCGTGGCGTGCCATGACGCGCTGCCAGGCCTGCGCGAAGCGTTGTGGATCCAGGCCCTCCACCGGCAGACAGACCTGGTTCACGTACAACGCCGAACCATTGTCGGACAGCGTATGGAACAGCATGCCCTCCTGCATCGGTGACAGAGCGTACAGGTCTTCGATATCTGGCACCGCAACAGGCAATGCATCGAGCTGGGCCTGATCGAGCCCGGCCAGCGGGAAATCCCCAGGCGTCACGCCGTGGTTGCCCGGTTGCAAGCAATGCTCAACCAGTGCCCGCAAAGCGCTTTCGAAGGCGTCTGCCAGCGCTTGAACCCGGCCTGGCTCGAAAGTGCATGCGCTGTAAGTCCAGCTCAGGCTCAACTCGCCTTGGTGAACCTGGCCATCAAGGTTCAACCAGTTGCCCAGGGGGGCATCCTCGTCGATACCGCTACCGGCCGACTCCTGGGCCAGGCGCCACAAGGCATGCTCTGCAGAGCCTGCATCGAACTGGCCAAGGTAGTTGAAGGTGATACGCGGCTGAGGCAGGGCTGCCAATGCTTCACGGTCAGCCAGCGCACCCAGGTGGCGTAGCAAGCCATAGCCTAGGCCTTTGTTGGGCACATTGCGCAGTTGTTCCTTGATGCGTTTGATCGAGGCGCCGATATCGGCGCCAGGCTGCAGGCGCACTGGATACAGGCTGGTGAACCAACCTAGGGTACGCGACAGATCGATGCCGTCGAACATCGCTTCGCGCCCGTGCCCCTCCAACTGCACCAACGCCGAGGCCTCGCCGCTCCACGTACATAGGGCCTGGGCCAGGGCGGTCAGCAACAAATCGTTGACCTGCGTACGATAGGCCGCTGGCGCCTGTTGCAGCAACGCGCGGGTCAGGGCAGTGTCGAAACGGCTGCTGTGGGTTCGGGCATGGCGTTTGGCCTGGCTGCCATCAGGGTGGTCGGCCGTGATGCCTTCTGCGCCCTCGGCAAGCTGGGCCTGCCAGTAGCTGAGCTCGGCACGCAGCTGCGCCGATTGCGCATGGGCGACCAGTTTCTCGCCCCAGACCTTGTAGGCGCTGGTTTTGGCTGGCAGGCGCAGCGCCTGGCCTTGTAGCAACTGCTGGTAAGCGCTTTGCAAGTCCTCCAGCAGAATGCGCCAGGACACACCATCAATGACCAGGTGGTGGGCTACCAATAGCAAACGTTGGCTGCCATCGGCCAGGCTGGCCAAGAGCACACGGCACACTGGCCCGTGCTCAAGCGACAGGCTGCGCTGAGCCTCAGCGGCAACCTGCGCAAAGTCACCGACCTGCACACAGTCCAACTGCACGGCCTGATCGACGTCGGCATGATACTGCACCCAGCCTTCGGCGCCTCTGCGATAGCGCAGACGCAGGGCATCGTGGTGCAGGGTGACCTGTGCCAGCGCAGCGCTCAGTACCTCGGCATCCAAGGCGTCGATTGGCTCTAGCACCAGGGCCTGGTTCCAGTGATCACGGGCCTTGATCTCGGTGTCGAAGAACAGCCGCTGAATCGGCAGCAACGGGGCCTCGCCAGTCACCGGCCCTTGCTCGGCCTGGCTGGCCTGCCCTTGTTCAGTGACACCGGCCAAACGCTGCAGGGTCTGAAGCTCGAAAACGTCTTTTGGCGTGAAGTGCAGGCCTTGCTGACGGGCGCGGCTAACCAACTGAATCGAGACGATGGAATCACCACCGAGCTCGAAGAAGTTGTCGTTCAGGCCAACCCGCTCGACCTTCAGCACGTCCTGCCAGATGCCGGCCAGGCGTTGCTCCAGTTCGCTTTGCGGCGCCTGGTATTCGCGTGAGGACTGGCCCAGCTGCGGTTTGGGCAAGGCCTTGCGGTCGAGCTTGCCGTTGGGCGACAGCGGCATGCGCTCGAGCAGCACCCACTGGCTAGGCACCATGTAGTCCGGCAGCACGGCGGCCAGGTGTGCCTTGATCGCCGCCAGGCTGTCAGGCTGTTCAGCGACCAGATACGCCACCAGCTGTCCTTCGGCGGCCACCACCACGGCTTCGCGCACGTCAGCCTGCTCTTGCAGGCGCGCTTCGATCTCGCCCAGTTCGATGCGCAGGCCGCGGATCTTCACCTGGTGGTCGATACGCCCGGCGTATTCGATCACCCCGCCCTCCCGCTGGCGGGCCAGGTCGCCCGTGCGGTACAGCCGCTGGCCTGCGCCAAATGGGCTGGTGACGAAGCGCTCAGCGGTCAGTGACGGGCGCCGGTGGTAACCGCGTGCCAGGCCAACACCGCCCAGGTACAGCTCGCCGGTCACACCGGGGCTGACAGGGTTCAACTCAGCGTCCAGCACGTAGGTCTGCAAGTTGGCGATGGGTTGCCCGATCGGCACGGCGTCCTTGCCTTCTTCCACGCACGTCCAGTGGGTCACGTCGATGGCCGCTTCGGTCGGGCCATACAGGTTGTACAAACTGCTGTGCGGCAACAGCGCCAGGGTTTGGCGTTGCAGCTCCATCGGCAGGGCTTCGCCGGAGCAGATGATCCGTTGCAGCGAGGTGCAGCGGGCGGCGTTTTCATCGCCGACAAAGGCCTGCAGCATCGACGGCACGAAGTGCAGCGTGCTGATGCGCTCGCGGGTGATCAGCTCGGCCAGGCGCGCCGGGTCGCGGTGGTCACCGGGCAGCGCCATCACCAGGCGCGCGCCTTCGCTCAGCGGCCAGAAGAACTCCCACACCGACACATCGAAGCTGAACGGCGTTTTCTGCAACACGCTGTCTGCGGCGGACAGCTGATAAGCCTCCTGCATCCAGGCCAGGCGGTTGTGCAAGGCGACATGGCGGTTGCCGGCGCCTTTGGGTTTGCCCGTGGAGCCGGAGGTGTAGATGACGTAGGCGAGGTTCTCCGGGTGCAGCGCTATGTTCAGGTTGCCGGCATCCAGGTCTTGCCAGGCCTCGGCCCGGTCCAGATCGAGCACGCTCAAGCCTGCGGGAATCGGCAGGCCTTCGCGCAGGTGCGACTGGGTCAACAGCAAGGCAATGCCGCTGTCTTGGAACATATAGGCCAGGCGGTCCTGGGGGTATTCAGGGTCCAGCGGCACATAGGCGCCACCGGCCTTGAGCACCGCCAGCAGGCCGACCACCATTTCAATCGAACGCTCGGCGGCGATGCCCACCAGTACATCCGGGCCTACGCCCATGCCGCGCAGGTGCTGGGCCAGGCGGTTGGCTTGGGTGTTCAGTTCGGCATAGCTCAGGGTACGGTCGGCGAAGCTCAGGGCTAGGGCCTGCGGTTGACGGGCGGCTTGCTGCTCGAACAACTGGTGCACATAAGGCGTGCCTGGGTAAGTGCGCGCCGTGGCGTTCCACTGCTCGACCACCTGCTGGCGATCGCTTTCCTGTAACAACGCAAGTTCACCCAGGGGGCTGTCGGGCTGAGCCATGAACTGCAGCAGCAACTGGGACAATTGCCCGGCCATGCGGCGAATGCTCGGCTCGGCAAAGTGCTGAGTCAGGTAATGGAAGGCCAGCTCCAGCTCATCACCGACCTGGGCGATCAGAGTCAAGGGATAACCGCTCTGCTCGCTGTAACGCAGATTGCTGAAGGCAAGGTCGCCTGGCGCAGCCTGCAGGGCTTCGGAAACCGGGTAGTTTTCGAACACCAGCAGCGTGTCGAACAGCGCCTCGCCGTTGCGCCCGGCCAAGCGTTGCACATCTGCCAGCGGCGTATGCTCATGATCACGCAAGGCCAGGTTCTGTGCTTGCACCACCTGGGCCCATTGGGCAACGCTGAGCGCGCCATCCGGTGTGGCAATCACTGGCAAGCTGTTGATGAACAGGCCCAGTTGCTGCTCGATTCCAGGCAGCTCAACGGGGCGACCGGATACGGTGGCACCCAGCGCAACCGTGCGCTGGCCGGTGTAGCGCTGCAACAGCAGCAACCATGCAGACTGCACCAAGGTGTTCAAGGTTATCTGTTGCTGCCTGGCGAACGCCTGCAGTCGGCCAGTCTGTTCAACGTCCAGCCGGGCACTGTGCAGGGCCTGGCCTGGTTTGGCCAGATCCGTCCGAGCGCAGGCCAGCGCCAGCCGGGTGGGCTCTTCCAAAGGCGCCAACTGGCCTTGCCAGAAGCCATGACTGGCCGCTTGGTCTTGCCCAAGCAACCATGCCAGGTAGTCCTGGTAACGACCTTCAGGCGCGAGAACAGCCTGGCCGGCATAAGTTTGCAGTACCTCGCCGAGCAGGCGGGAGTTACTCCAACCATCCATCAGGATGTGGTGGCTGGTGTAGATCAGGTGGTGGCTTGCAACGCCGGTGCGTACCAGGCAAAGGCGCAACAGCGGTGGGCAGGCGAGGTCGAAACCGCGCTCCAACTCCTGACGAGCACGCTCATCAAGCAGGCTGGCAGTCACCTCGTCGGCATCCTCGACGTTGATTTCCAGGCTTGCCTGGCGGTGTATCACCTGACGCGGAGCATCCAGCCCGGCATCCCAGAGGAAACCTGCGCGCAACAGTTCGTGACGGTCGACCGCCTGCTGCCAGGCACTGGCGAAGCGCTCGATGTCCAGGCCACGGATATCCAAGCGCATCTGGTTGAGGTAAGCGCGGCCATTGGCTTCATACACGCTGTGGAACAGCATGCCTTGCTGCATCGGTGACAGCGGGTAGATATCGGCGATCGCTCGAGCAGGCAGCGCCAATGCATCGAGCTGGGCCTGGTCAAGCTTGGCCAACGGTACATCGCTAGGCGTCAGGCCGGCGTGGGCGGGTGCCAGGCAATGTGCGATCAACGTCTCCAGGGCGTGTTGATAGGCTTGGGCCAGTCGCGTGATGGTCGCCTCGGTATACATCTGGCTGCTGTAGGTCCAGTTCAAGCTCAACTCGCCAGCAAACACCTGGCCATCGACGCTCAACCAATTGCCCAGCGGTGCCCGGGCATCTTGCCCGGCACCACGCCCTTCGTGGGCGGGCACCCAAAGCGCGCCCTCGGCGAAATCACCATCGAACTGCCCTAGGTAGTTGAAGGTGATGCGCGGCTGTGCCAAGGCTGCCAGGGCTGAACGCGCCTGCGCGCTGCCCAGGTGGCGCAGCAGGCCGTACCCCAGGCCTTTGTCCGGGGTAGCGCGCAGTTGTTCCTTGATGGCTTTGATGGACGCGGCAAGCTCGCCGGCCGGCGTCAGGCGCACCGGGAACATACTGGTGAACCACCCCAGCGTGCGCGACAGGTCGATATCGCTGAACAGGTCCTCGCGGCCGTGCCCTTCAAGCTGTACCAGCGCCGATGACTCGCCGCTCCAGGCACAGATCACCTGCGCCAAGGCTGTCAGCAGCAGGTCGTTGACCTGGGTACGGTACGCCGCGGGCGCTTCTTGCAGCAGTTGACGGGTACGGGTGGCGTCCAGGCGGGTAGTTATGCTGCGCGCATGCTGGTTGTCCATGGCGCCGTCGGGGTTGTCGCGCGGCAGATCCTGTGGCGCACCATCGAGCACACGCTGCCAGTAACTGAGCTGCTGGGCCATGGATTCGGAACGGGCATGTTGCCTCAGGCGTTCGCCCCAGGCCTTGTAAGCGGTGGTCTTGGCCGGTAATTGCAGCGCCTGCCCCGCTTGCAGTTGACGGTAGGCGGTTTGCAGATCCTCCAGCAGAATACGCCAGGAGACGCCATCGATAACCAAGTGGTGAACAGCCAGCAGCAGGCGCTGGGTACCGTCTGGCAGGGTCATCAATGCAAGGCGCAGCATCGGGCCTGCGGTCAGGTCCAGGCTGCGTTGCACCTCGGTGCAGTACGCCGTCAGATCATCAAGGCTGCGCAACTGGTGGGTCCAGATGAGCCCTTCGGCGCTCGCCTGTGGCTGATGGGTCTGTACCCAGGCTCCCTCGACCTGGCGATAACGCAGGCGCAGGGCATCATGGTGCAGCAGCAGTGCGGCCAGCGCAGCGGTCAACCGTTGGCTGTCCAGCGGCTCGGCCGGAGCCAGCAGTAATGACTGGTTCCAGTGCTGTCGGTTGGGTACTTCACTGGCGAAGAACGCTTGCTGGATCGGGAGTAACGGTGCATCACCAAGCACCGGGCCCTGGTCGATCTGCAAGGTTTCGCTCAACTGTGCAACTGTTGCCAGGCGGCGGATGCTCTGGTGCTGGAACAGGTCACGTGGGGCCAAGCGGATGCCGGCCTGGCGCGCCCGGCTGACGATCTGGATGGAAATGATCGAATCACCGCCCAGCTCGAAGAAATTGTCGTCGATACCTACCTGCTGCACACGCAGTACGTCCTGCCAGATAAAGGCCAGACGTTGCTCGAGGTCGTTTCCAGGCGCCTGGTATTCGGTGCGCGTTTGCGCAGGGTCCGGCTTAGGCAGCGCCTTGCGGTCGAGCTTGCCGTTGGGCGACAGCGGCATCTGCTCCAGCAGCATCCATTGCGCGGGGACCATGTAATCTGGCAACGCTTCCAGCAGCTGCGCCTTGACGCCTTGCAGGTACCCCCCCTGGATCTCAGCTTCAGCGCGTGCCAGCGAGGTTGGCTCCGGCACTACATAGGCCACCAGTTGCTTGCCGCTTGGGCCATCGGCGGCCACCACCACCGCTTCGCGCACGTCAGCCTGCTCTTGCAGGCGCGCTTCGATCTCGCCCAGTTCGATACGCAGGCCGCGGATCTTCACCTGGTGGTCGATACGCCCGGCGTATTCGATCACCCCGTTCTCCCGCTGGCGGGCCAGGTCGCCCGTGCGGTACAGCCGCTGGCCTGCGCCAAATGGGCTGGTGACGAAGCGCTCGGCGGTCAGCGACGGGCGCCGGTGGTAACCGCGTGCCAGGCCAACACCGCCCAGGTACAGCTCGCCGGTCACACCGGGGCTGACAGGGTTCAGCTCAGCGTCCAGCACGTAGGTCTGCAAGTTGGCGATGGGTTGCCCGATCGGCACGGCATCCTGGCCTTCTTCCACGCACGTCCAGTGGGTCACGTCGATGGCCGCTTCGGTCGGGCCATACAGGTTGTACAAACCGCTGTGCGGCAACAGCGCCAGGGTCTGGCGTTGCAGCTCCACCGGCAGGGCTTCGCCGGAGCAGATGATCCGTTGCAGCGAGGTGCAGCGGGCGGCGTTTTCATCGCCAACAAAGGCCTGCAGCATCGACGGCACGAAGTGCAGCGTGCTGATGCGCTCGCGGGTGATCAGCTCGGCCAGGCGCGCCGGGTCGCGGTGGTCACCGGGCAGCGCCATCACCAGGCGCGCGCCTTCGCTCAGCGGCCAGAAGAATTCCCACACCGACACATCGAAGCTGAACGGCGTTTTCTGCAACACGCTGTCTGCGGCTGACAGCTGATAAGCCTCCTGCATCCAGGCCAGGCGGTTGTGCAAGGCGACATGGCGGTTGCCGGCGCCTTTGGGTTTGCCCGTGGAGCCGGAGGTGTAGATGACGTAGGCGAGGTTTTCCGGGTGCAGCGCTACGTTCAGATTGCCGGCATCCAGGCCTTGCCAGGCCTCGGCCCGGTCCAGATCGAGCACGCTCAAGCCTTCGGGAATCGGCAGGCCTTCGCGCAGGTGCGACTGGGTCAACAGCAAGGCGATACCGCTGTCTTGGAACATATAGGCCAGGCGGTCCTGGGGGTATTCAGGGTCCAGCGGCACATAGGCGCCACCGGCCTTGAGCACCGCCAGCAGGCCGACCACCATTTCAATCGAACGCTCGGCGGCGATGCCCACCAGTACATCCGGGCCTACGCCCATGCCGCGCAGGTGCTGGGCCAGGCGGTTGGCTTGGGTGTTCAGTTCGGCATAGCTCAGGGTACGGTCGGCGAAGCTCAGTGCTGGGCCCTGCGGTTGACGAGCGACCTGCTGCTCAAACAACTGGTGCACATAGGGCGTGCCTGGGTAAGTGCGCGCCGTGGCGTTCCAACCGGTGATCGCAAGCGCTCGCTCGTCATCCTGCAGCATGGGCAAATCGCCCATACGTTGTGTTGGACTGGCGATGATTGCTCGCAATAGGTTCTGCCAGTGCACGCCCATGCGCTGGATGCGCGGGGCATCGAACAGGTCGGTCGAGTAGATCAGCGATGCACTGAGGCCTTGCGGGTGTTCAGTACAATCCAAGCTCAGATCGAACTGCGCGGTGGGCATGGCCCACTGCATCTGCGCCACTTCCAAACCCGGCAGTTTCAGGCCTTCATCGATAGCCCCATCGCTCACCTGATAGTTGAACATCACCTGGAACAGCGGGCTGTGACTCAGGCTGCGCTCTGGCTGCAAGGCTTCGACCAGTTGTTCGAACGGCAGGTCTTGATGGGCCTGTGCCTCCAAGGACGCCTGGCGCACTTGTTTGAGCAGGTCGAGGAAGCTCGCTTGGGCATCGATGTCCGCACGCAGTACTTGGGTGTTGACGAAGAAGCCCAATAGGCGCTCGGTTTCGGCGCGGTTGCGGTTGGCCGAAGGCACCCCAACACGGATGTCTTGCTGGCCACTGTAGCGGTGCAGCAATAGCTGGAAGGATGCCAGCAACACCATGAACGGTGTGCAGCCCTGGGCCTGGGCCAACTGCCGCACGCCTTGCAGCAACGGCGGATGCAATTGGAGAATCTCGCGGCTACCCTGGCTGCTGCGACGCGCAGGCCGCGGGCGGTCGAACGGCAACTCGAGCGGGCCTTGCTCGCCGACCAGCCGTTGCGTCCAATAGCTCAGTTGCCGCTCGCGCTCACCAGCGGCCAGCCATTGGCGCTGCCAGGCGGCGTAATCGGCATACTGAATCGGCAAGGGCGGCAGTTGAGCCGCATAGCCTTGGCAATGTGCCTGATAGAAGGTGATCAACTCGTCGACCATCAGCTGCATGGACCAGCCGTCAGAGACGATATGGTGCTGAGTCAACACCAAGACCCTGTCCGTCTCGCTCACCTCTAGCAGCGCTACCCGCAGCAAAGGGCCTGCCTCCAGATCGAACGGGCCGGTGGCCTCTGCCTCGATGGCAGCTAACAACGCCACCTCATCGGCGTGCAGCAAACTGCGCGTATCGACCGCCACCGCTCCAACGGGGTCGATGCATTGGCGGGGCTGGCCATCGCCATCGATGAAAATGCGCGTGCGCAGCGTCTGATGCCGTGCTGCAAGATCAGCGAAGGACTGGCGCAGGGCGTCAAGGTCAAGTGCCCCGCGCAAGCGCAACACGGTCACCATATTGTAGGCAGCGCCCTCCGGGTCCAGCTGCCAGAGCACCCACTGGCGTTGCTGGGCGTAAGAGAGACGGGGCATTTCGCCGTCGGCCAGCGGCACGATGGGCAGGCGGCCCAGATCGATACCCTTCTCCAACAGGCGCTTGAACAGCGCCACGCGCTTGTCATGGCCTAGCCCGCTGATCCGCTGGACCAGCTCATTGCCCTGTTGGGTCCCTTGCTTAAGCATCAAATGCCTCCAGTTCGTCCAAGGCGTCAAAAATCGCGTCGTAGTCTTGCTCTAACGGGCTTGCTTGGCCTGCAACCAAGGCCGTCATGGCGGCAAGGTTCTCGGCGAGGTAGGCGTGCTGGATCGGCAACTCGATGGACAACTCGCTCTTGATCCGGGAAACCAGGCGCACCATCAGCAGCGAATGCCCGCCCAGCTCGAAGAAGTTGTCGTTCAAGCCCACCCGCTCGACCTTCAACACGTCCTGCCAGATGCCGGCCAGGCGTTGCTCCAGTTCGCTTTGCGGCGCCTGGTATTCGCGTGAGGACTGGCCCAGCTGCGGTTTGGGCAAGGCCTCACGGTCGAGCTTGCCGTTGGGCGACAACGGCATGCGCTCGAGCAGCACCCACTGGCTTGGCACCATGTAGTCCGGCAGCACGGCGGCCAGGTGTGCCTTGATCGCCGCCAGGCTGTCAGGCTGTTCAGCGACCAGATACGCCACCAGCTGTCCTTCGGCGGCCACCACCACGGCTTCGCGCACGTCAGCCTGCTCTTGCAGGCGCGCTTCGATCTCGCCCAGTTCGATACGCAGGCCGCGGATCTTCACCTGGTGGTCGATACGCCCGGCGTATTCGATCACCCCGTCCTCCCGCTGGCGGGCCAGGTCGCCCGTGCGGTACAGCCGCTGGCCTGCGCCAAATGGGCTGGTGACGAAGCGCTCGGCGGTCAGCGACGGGCGCCGGTGGTAACCGCGTGCCAGGCCAACACCGCCCAGGTACAGCTCGCCGGTCACACCGGGGCTGACAGGGTTCAGCTCAGCGTCCAGCACGTAGGTCTGCAAGTTGGCGATGGGTTGCCCGATCGGCACGGCGTCCTTGCCTTCTTCCACGCACGTCCAGTGGGTCACGTCGATGGCCGCTTCGGTCGGGCCATACAGGTTGTACAAACCGCTGTGCGGCAACAGCGCCAGGGTCTGGCGTTGCAGCTCCACCGGCAGGGCTTCGCCGGAGCAGATGATCCGTTGCAGCGAGGTGCAGCGGGCGGCGTTTTCATCGCCGACAAAGGCCTGCAGCATCGACGGCACGAAGTGCAGCGTGCTGATGCGCTCGCGGGTGATCAGCTCGGCCAGGCGCGCCGGGTCGCGGTGGTCACCGGGCAGCGCCATCACCAGGCGCGCGCCTTCGCTCAGCGGCCAGAAGAACTCCCACACCGACACATCGAAGCTGAACGGCGTTTTCTGCAACACGCTGTCTGCGGCTGACAGCTGATAAGCCTCCTGCATCCAGGCCAGGCGGTTGTGCAAGGCGACATGGCGGTTGCCGGCGCCTTTGGGTTTGCCCGTGGAGCCGGAGGTGTAGATGACGTAGGCGAGGTTTTCCGGGTGCAGCGCTACGTTCAGATTGCCGGCATCCAGGCCTTGCCAGGCCTCGGCCCGGTCCAGATCGAGCACCCTCAAGCCTTCGGGAATCGGCAGGCCTTCGCGCAGGTGCGACTGGGTCAACAGCAAGGCGATACCGCTGTCTTGGAACATATAGGCCAGGCGGTCCTGGGGGTATTCAGGGTCCAGCGGCACATAGGCGCCACCGGCCTTGAGCACCGCCAGCAGGCCGACCACCATTTCAATCGAACGCTCGGCGGCGATGCCCACCAGTACATCCGGGCCTACGCCCATGCCGCGCAGGTGCTGGGCCAGGCGGTTGGCTTGGGTGTTCAGTTCGGCATAGCTCAGGGTACGGTCGGCGAAGCTCAGGGCTGGGGCCTGCGGTTGACGGGCGACCTGCTGCTCGAACAACTGGTGCACATAAGGCGTGCCTGGGTAATTGCGCGCCGTGGCGTTCCAGCCCTGCACGATGCGTGAGTAGTCCGCCGAATTCACCAGCCCGAAACTGCCTATCAACGCCTGCGGCGCAGTGGCAAAGCCTTCCAGCAGATGACGTAGCTCGGCTGCAATCTGCTGCACCTGCTCATCGACGAAGACCTGGCGCTGGAAAGCGAAGGTCAACTGCATCTGTTCGCGTGCTTCGGCAATCAGCGTCAACGGGTAACCGCTGTACTCCTGATAGTGCAGCCCCGAAAGGCGCAGCCCGGCACTGCTGTCCGACAGGCTCTGCGCCAATGGGTAGTTTTCGAACACCAGCAGGCTGTCGAACAATGCCTCGCCATTGCGCCCAGCCGCCGCCTGAATGGCATACAACGGCAGGAATTCGTACTCACGCAGGCGCAGGTTCAGCGCCTGTATCTCGCGCACCCAGTCAGCAACCGTCAGCTGCCCTCGCGGCTCGGCCGCCACCGGCAAAGTGTTGATGAACAGGCCCAACTGCTGCTCGATCCCAGGCAACTCGGCTGGGCGCCCGGACACCGTGGCACCGAAGCACGGCCGGCGCTGGCCGGTACGGCGCTGCAGCAGCAGCGCCCAGGCAGCCTGCAGCACGCTGTTGAGGGTTACCTGCTGAGCCTGTGCGAAGCGTTTGAGGCCCTGGCTCAGTGCCTGGCCCAGCTCGAGCACGACCGCGCCCTGCCCCGACTGGCTGGCAGCATGGCCGGTGCCGAGCAGCGATGGGCCGTCCAGATCCCGCAGTTGGGCTTTCCAGAATGCCTCGGCAGCTGCACGGTCCTGCTGCTGCAACCAACCGAGGTAGTCGCTGCGCGGTGCCTGCAAAGGCGCCGCAGGTTGCCCGCCGTATGCCTGCATCACGGCCGCGAACAGCAGCGAATTGCTCCAGCCGTCCATGAGAATGTGGTGGCTGGTGTAGATCAGGTGATGACGCTGTGGCCCTGTGCGCACCAGCACCAGGCGCAGCAGCGGCGTTTGGCCAAGGTCGAAAGCGCGCAGCGTTTCGGCTTGCGTCAGCGCTTGCAGGCGCGCTTCGATATCGGCCTCGCCAACCCAGTCGAAACGCTGCACCGGCAGCTCGACATGGCGCAATACCACTTGGCGTGGCGCTTCCAGGCCCTGCTCCCAGACAAACCCGGCGCGCAATGCCTCGTGCTGGTCCAGCGCCCGCTGCCAAGCCTGGATGAACCGTTCCGGCTCCAGGTCGTCGAGGTCCAGGCGCAGGCGGTTGACATAGCTGCTGGGCTGGCCGTCGTACAGGCTATGGAACAACATGCCTTCCTGCATCGGCGCCAACGGGTAGATCTGCTCGACCTGTCGCAGGTCGACCGGCAGGGCATCGAGCTGGGCCTGGCTCAAGCCTGCCAGTGGGAAGTCGGCCGGTGTGGCACCGCCAGCCTGCTCGTCCAGGCAATGGCTGACCAGGGCACTCAGTTCACGCGCATAGTCATCTGCCAGCGCACTGATCTCAGGTTCGTCGAACATCGCCTGGCTGAAGGTGAAGCCAAGCTCCAGTTCACCGCCCAGCACCTGGCCATTGACGCTCAGCCAGTTGCCCAGTGGGGCATCGGCTGCCTGGGTAGGGCCGACGCTTTCCAGCGCGGGTGCGAAAAGCCGCTCGTCACCGAAGGCCTGGTCGAACTGGCCGAGGTAGTTGAAAGTCACCCGCGCTTGCGGCAACGCTTGCAACGCCGCCTGCTGCGCCGGGCTGCCAAGGTAACGCAGCACGCCATAACCCATCCCGCGCTCAGGCACGGCGCGCAACTGCTCCTTGATGCTTTTGAGCGAGCCTGCCAGGTCATCGGTCGGGGTCAGTGCAACCGGGAACAACGTGGTGAACCAGCCTACGCAGCGGCTCAGGTCAACGTCGTCGAACAGGTCCTCGCGGCCATGGCCCTCCAACTGTACCAACGCACTAGGCTGCCCAGTCCACCGGCACAACACTCGCGCCAGCGCGGTGAGCAGCAGGTCGTTGACCTGCGTGCGATAGGCAGCCGGCGCCTGTTGCAGCAACTGCTCGGTGATGTGGGCCGGCAACCGGCAGTGCACGGTACGCGCGTCGCGCACTTGCAGCTTGGCGTCGCAACGGGCAGCAGGCAGTTCGCCACTTAGCCCGTCAAGGCTCGCTTGCCAGTAGGCCAGTGCTTGAGCAACGGCAGGCGCCTGGGCCCAGCTTGCCAGGCGCTCGGCCCAGGCCTTGAAGGCGCTGCCCTTTTCCGCCAGCGACGGTGCTCGCCCGGCCAGCAGGGCGTTGCAGACGTGCTCCAGGTCTTCCAGCAGCACCCGCCAGGAAACACCGTCCACAACCAGGTGATGGATGACCAGCAGCAGGCGCTGGCCCCCTTCCTCAAGGTCGCACAGCACGGCGCGCAGCAGTGGCCCTTGGGCCAGGTCGAGACTGCCCTGGGCTTGTTCGGCGATGGCCTGCAACTGCTCGGCATCGGCCACCTGGCGATGCCAAAGCAGCCCATCAGCCACGTGAGTTCGGTGTTCGGCGCGCCAACTGCCGTCCACATTGCTGAACGCCAGGCGCAGGGCATCATGCTGAGCGATCAGCAGCGCCAGCGCCTGCTCGACGATGTTCGCCGGCAACGCCTGGCGCGGTTGCAGCATGACGGCCTGGTTATAGTGCGCGGGCTGGCGCATAGACATTTCGAAGAAACGCGCCTGCACCGGCAGCAACGGCATGC
Source organism: Pseudomonas sp. 51_B (assembly GCF_017491595.1). Lineage (NCBI taxonomy): Bacteria > Pseudomonadati > Pseudomonadota > Gammaproteobacteria > Pseudomonadales > Pseudomonadaceae > Pseudomonas > Pseudomonas sp. 51_B. Next base: position 48,359 of record NZ_JAFGYW010000018.1, on the reverse strand, counting down.
GGCCGCTGACCTGTGCTGCAGCGGCTGGCTTGGCCACTGCTTCGACCAGCTTGGCAACCTGGGCCAATTCAACGATGGTCTGTTTTTCGAACAGCTGGCGCGGGCTGAGCTTGATGCCCTGACGCTTGGCCCGGGCGATGATCTGCAAGCTAAGGATGGAGTCGCCGCCGAGCTCGAAGAAGTTGTCTTCAACGCCGATATCGTCACGCTTGAGCACCGCTTGCCAGATGGCCAGTAGCTGCTCCTCCAGCGCGCTGCCAGGGGCAACCTGCCGTTTGAGCGGCGCCAGCGGCGGCGGCAGTGCGCGGCGGTCGAGCTTGCCATTGGCGGTCAGCGGCAGGCGCTCGAGCAACTGCAGATGGGCCGGCACCAGGTAGTCGGGCAGCAGTGCCTGCAACTGCTCGCGCAGGGTCTGGGCGCTCAGCGCAGGGTTGCTTGGCACGCACCAGGCAACCAACTGCAATTGCGTAGGTTCATCCCCTTGCGGCAGCGCCAGCACCACGGCGTCATGCACCCCGGCCAGGCCGCGCAGCACACGGGCGACCTCCCCCGGCTCCACACGATAGCCGCGGATCTTCACCTGGTCGTCAGCACGCCCGATGAAATGCAGCAAACCTGCATCATCACGCTGCACACGGTCGCCGCTGCGGTACAGGCGCGCGCCCGGTGCGCCGAATGGGTCAGGCACGAAACGTTCGGCGGTCAGTGCTGCCTGGCCGAGATAGCCATGGGCCAGGCTCTGGCCGCCAATGTACAGTTCACCGGCCACCCGCGCTGGCGACTCATTGAGCACATCGTCGAGCACCCACACGCTGGCACCGGGCAGCGCTGTGCCCAGGGGTACCGCTTGTTGAGCTTCACCGTGCAGCTCATGGGTCAGCACACCAACCGTGGTTTCGCTGGGGCCATAGTGGTTGATGAAGCGGCAATTGGGCTTGAGCGCCCGCACGTGCTGGTACAGCGCAGGTGAGCAGGCCTCGCCGCCCACGATAAGGGCATGCTCAGGTAGAACCTGCGCGGGGTTGGCGGCCTGCAGCAAGCCGTTCAGGTGGCTTGGAACGATCTTCAGCACGCCGATGCGCTGCTCAGCCATGTAGGCAGCGAAGGCATCAGGATCCAAGCCCAAGGCTTGCGGCAACACATGCAGGGTACGCCCGGAGCACAGGGCACCGAACAGCACCGTATGGCCAAGGTCGGCAGCAATGGTCGAGGCCAGCGCCATGCTGGCATCTGCCGCCAGGTCCAGCCGGTGCAACAGGCCATCGACGTAGCTGGCCAGCGCACCATGGCTGACCAGCACACCCTTGGGCTGGCCGGTGGAGCCCGAGGTATGGATTACATAGGCCGGTGCGGCTTCCAAGATATGGCTCGATGGCGCGTGATCCGGCAGCGAGGCCCAGCACTGTGGTGCGTAAACCTGCACCTGGCATCCTGCTTCGGCCAACACCTGCTGGCGGGCTTCATTCGCCTCGCACAGCAGCACCGCCGCCCGGCTGCGTTGCAGCATGCCCTGCAAGCGCTCGGTGGGCGCCTTGGTGTCGAGCGGCATGTACACGCCGCCTGCCTTTAGAGTCCCCAGCAGGCACACTAGCCAGTCCAGCGAGCGGTCCATCAACAAGGCGACCGGCGCACCGCTGACCACGCCCAGCCTGCGCAAGTGCTGCGCCAGGCGATTGGCCTGCTTGTCCAGTTCGCCATGGCTGAGCCGCTGCCCGGCACAAACTGCGGCCAGGCCGTTGGGCTGGCGGCGCACTTGCTCGTCCCAGCGTTGCAGCACCAAAGCCGGCTGCGCACCCTGGCTGATGAACTGGGCGACAGGCGCCTTGACCAAGCTGTGCAGCGGCGCATCTGGCGCGTCCAGCAGCGTCTGGAACAGCCCGCGCAACACCTCGATGAAACCCTCGATGCTGGCGCGTTGGTACAGGTCGCTGGCGTAGGTCATCTCGCCCTGTATCAGGCTACCGTCGTCGGTGATGTCCAACGCGAGGTCGAAGTGGGTGCCCTCTTTGCGCAGCGGGTACTCGCAGACGCTAAGCCCTGGCAACTGCAGCGCGGTCTGTTTCTGCACGCCGACGTTCTGGTTGAACTTGGCCTGGAACAAAGGGTTGTGGCCAAGGCTGCGCTGCGGCGCGAGCACTTCCACCAGTTGTTCGAACGGCAACTCCTGATTGGCCTGGGCGGCGAAGGTCGCTTCGCGCACCCGCACCAGCATTTCACTGAAAGACAGGCGCTCATCAACCACACAGCGCAGCACCTGGGTGTTGACGAAGAAACCGATCAGGCCTTCGACTTCTTCGCGCCCACGGTTGGCGTTGGGCACACCGATGCGAATATCGCGCTGGCCACTGTGACGCGACAGGAACAGCGCATAGCCGGTCAACATGAGCATGAACAGGGTCACGCCCTGGGCCCGGGCAGCATCGCGCAGACGTTGCGACAAAGGCTGGCCAAAATCGAACTTCAGCGTCTGCCCTTGCAGGCTCTGCACCGGTGGGCGCGGGAAATCGGCAGCCACATCCAGCAGCGGATGTTCATCACCCAATTGTTCGCACCAATGCTGCAACTGGCGCTCACCCTCACCGGCTTCCAACCAACGGCGCTGCCACACGGCGTAGTCGGCATACTGCAGCGGCAGGGCTGGCAGGTGCTGGGCGCCACCCTGGTAGCACTGCACGAACTCGCGGACCATCACATCCATCGACCAACCGTCACTGACGATGTGGTGCATGCACACCACTAGCACCTGTTCATCCGCGCTCAGGCGCAACAGGCTGGCCCGCAACAGCGGCCCATTGAGCAGATCGAATGGGCGAGCGACCTCGTCCTGCACCACGCGCGCCAGCTCCGTTTCGTCAGCGTTGCCAAGATCGACCCGGCGCAGCGCCAGCGGCGCTGGCGGCAAAACCCGTTGCAGCGGCTGCTCGCCATCGACCTGGAACACCGTGCGCAGCGATTCGTGGCGCTCGATCAGGGTGTCGAAAGCAGCTTGCAAGCGGCACTCGTCGAGCTCGCCGCGCAGGCGTAGGCCAGCGGCCATGTTATAGGCAGCGCTTTGCGGGTCGAGCTGCCAAAGGAACAGCAGGCGTTGCTGGGCATAGGACAGCGGTATCGCCTGCCGGCCATGGCGGCTGACTGGAATTGGCAGCAGGCCGAAGTCCTTGCCCTGCTGGCCAAGCTTGGTGAGGAACTGGCGGCGTTGTTCGAGCGGCATCGCGATAAACTTTTCAGCGATACGCAGCGTCGTGTTGCGGGTCATGCTCAAACCTCCTCCAGTGAATTGATGAACGCTTCCATTTCGGCCCAGTCCTCGTCGGCGGTGCCGCCCAGGGCCTTGAGCTCTTGCGCCAAAGCAGCCAAATGCGGGCGTTCGAACAGGCTGCGCATCGGTAGCGCGACACCCAGTTCGGACTTGATGCGAGCGATGACCTGGGCTGCCAGCAGCGAGTGCCCGCCTAAATCGAAGAAGCTGTCGTCCAGGCCCACGCGGGGGACCTGCAGCACGTCCATCCAGATCGCCGCCAGCTGTTGCTCCTGCTCACTGCTCGGCGCCCGGAAGCTGGCCTGCACATGGCTTGGGTCGGGTTCTGGCAGGGCTTTGCGGTCAAGCTTGCCGCTGGGTGTCAGGGGCAGCTTTGCCAGCAGCACCAGGTGCGATGGCACCATGTAGTCGGGTAACGTCGCGCGCAGGGCCTGGCGAATCGCCTGGCGCTGCGCGTCTGGGCCGATGCCATCGGCCTGGGTGGCCACATAGGCCACCAGTTGTCGCCCGCCCGCCATGTCCAAGGCCAGCACAGCCGCTTCGCGCACGCCTGCGCATTGCTGCAGGCGCATTTCGATTTCGCCCAGCTCGATCCGGAAGCCACGCACTTTGACTTGATGGTCGACACGGCCGATGTATTCGATGTCACCCTGCGCATTGAAACGGGCGCGATCACCCGTGCGGTACAAGCGCTCACCGGGCGATGCGGGGTCGGGCAAAAAGCGCTCGGCGCTGAGGCCGGCCTGGCCGTGATAGCCTCGCGCCAGGCCCGGCCCGCCGATGTACAGCTCACCGATGACACCAATCGGCACCGGCTGCAGCTCGCCATCGAGGATCACCAGACGGCGGCCGGCCAAGCCCTTGCCAATGGGGATACCCCGCCAGGACACATCCTGCGACATGAGATCTGTGCAGTCGCGAATGCTCGAAACCACCGTAGCCTCGGTCGGCCCGTAGGTGTTGAGCAGACGCACACCGCCGAGCCCGGCACGGCGCCACAACTCAAGGCCCTCGACCGACATGGCCTCGCCACCCACATGCACCTGACGCAGCGCAGCGAAGGCCTGCGGTGCGGTACGGGCGTAATCCTGCACCAGCATGTGCCAGTAGGCGGCGGGCAGGTCCGCCACGGTAATGCCGTGGGTTTGCACGGCTTGCAAGAAGCTGGCGCTGTCCCAGAGCTGGCTATCGCGCAGCACCACGCAGGCGCCGGCACACAGCGGCGGGTAGAACTGCTCTACGAAGCCGTCGAAGCTGCAGGTGGCAAACTGCAGTACGCGATCCTCGGCGCTCAGGCGCGAATAATCGCAGGCCAGTTCGCAGAACTCGGCCAGCGCACCGTGGCTGATGGCAACGCCTTTGGGGCGCCCAGTGGAGCCAGAGGTGTAAATCACATAGGCCAGGTTGCCAGGCTGCAGCGATAGCTCGGGGGCACAGGCAGGCTGCGTGCTGAGCTGGTGTTGAGCGTGATCCAGGCACAGTACTTCGATCCCCTCTGCCGGGGGCAACTGGCTGTAGAGGTTCGATTGAGTCAGCAATAGGCGCAGGCCGCTGTCGGCGAACACCTGGGCGATACGTTCGCTGGGCGCTTGCAGGTCCAGAGGCACATAGGCACCGCCTGCCTTGAGCACCGCCAGCAGGGCTACCCCCATATCCAGCGAGCGCTGCAGCGCAACACCAACCAGCACCTCAGGGCCGACACCCGATTGCACCAGGCGCTGAGCCAATTGATTGCTGCGCAGCTCAAGCTCGGCGTAACTCAGGCAGGCGCCCTGCCCTTGGCCAGCCAGCACCAGCGCCACAGCCTGCGGCGTGCGTGCCGCCTGCGCCTGAAAACGTTGGTGAGCCAGGGCCGACGCTTGCGGCGCAGGTGCGCGCAGTGCCCACTGCTGCAACTGGCGAGCCTCAGGCACAGCGAGCATTGGCAGCTGGCCGATACCGCTTTGCGGGTCGGCCAGCACGCCACGCAGCAGATTGCACCAGTGCCCGGCCATATGCTTGATGGTCGCTGCATCGAACAGATCGGTAGCGTAGGTGAACGCCGCCAGCAAGCGCTCGCCTTCCTCGCGGGTTTCCAGCATCAGATCGCTGGCTGCGGCATGGCTGCGGGCATCGGCCATGCTTTGCTCGGCCTGCAGGTGCGCAAGCTGCAAGCCGCAAGCCAAGCGCATCCCTTGGATATCGGTGACCATCGGCTGGTGGTTGTACATCACTTGGAACAAGGCGTTGTGGCTCTGGCTGCGATTGGCCGGCAGCGCTTCGAGCAGCGCATCGAATGGCAACTCCTGATGGGCCTGGGCGTCCAGCGTGGTCTGACGCAGCGCCTGCAACAACTGCGCGAAACTCTGGCGGCCATCGAGCTGGCTACGCAGCACTTGGGTATTGACGAAAAAACCGATCAACCCCTCCACTTCACCGCGGTTACGGTTGGCGATCAGGCCGCCGACGCGGATATCGCCCTGGCCGCTGTAGCGATACAACAGGGCCTTGAAGGCCGCCAACAGCACCACGAACAAGGTCACACCCTGGCGCTGGGCCAGTGCCTTGAGGCCATTGCGCAGTTCTTGATCGATAGCGAACTCCAGGCGCGCGCCTGCGTGGCTCGGCTGGGCTGGGCGCGGTCGATCGCTGGGCAACTCGAGCGGCTCATGCTCATCGCCCAATTGTGCCTGCCAATACTCGAGCTGACGCGCCTGCTCACCGGCCTCCATCCAGCTGCGTTGCCACAAGGCATAGTCGCGGTACTGCACGGCAAGCGCCGGTAACTGGGCTTGGTGGCCCGCACTGCGGGCATCCAGGCAGCGCATGAGCTCTTCGATGAGGATATTCATCGACCAACCGTCGGCGATGATGTGATGCAGGGTCAGCAGCAACACATGCTCATCGCCAGCCAGTTGCAGCAGCGCTATGCGCAGCAGCGGGCCCTGCTGCAGGTCGAACGGCTGGCCGGCTTCGCGAGCGACCTCTTCACGGGTGCGCTGCTGGCGAAGGTCCACGGTCAAGGCAGATAGATCGACATGGCGAAGCTTGATCTGGGCACCGTCACCGACACGCTGCCATGCCTGCCCGTCGACTGCCTCGAACGTGGTACGCAGGCACTCGTGGCGCTGAACCAGGTCAGCGAAAGCCAGCTCCAGTGCCTGACGATTCAGGTTACCCAACAGACGCACCGCCCCCGGCAAATTGTAAGCGGCGCTGTCTGGCTGCAATTGCCAGAGAAACCACATGCGCTGTTGGGCATAGGAAAGCTGGTCGCGGCTGGCAAGCGCGCTGCAGTCCGGGATCGGATATTGCGCGAAGTCGACCTGCTCATTGCGCAGGGCAGCGTAGAAGACACGGCGTTTGTCCAGCGGCAGTTCAATGAAGCGGCGCGCCAGCTTATGGGATTGATCGAGGGTGCTCATAGGTCGTCCGAACCGGTGAAGGGAGCCGCCCTGGGCTCCGCGATACCTGTTGAACGAATGATTCCGGCTCGCATTTAGGCACGGGCTGCAAAACCTGTCCGGCCTATCATTGTTGCGCGCCGGTACGCGGCAGGGCGTACCGGCGCTGGCTGCCAACGGCTTGCAGGTTCAGCCCGCGCCGTGGCCTTCGGCCATGGCCACGATGACCTTGCGGGTGCCGGTGAAGGTACTGCGCGCGTGTGCGGCCAGCATGTTGTCGAGCATCAGCACATCACCTTCCTGCCAAGCAAAGGCTACGGTGCATTCATCCAGCACACCGCGCACTTCGTCGAGGATCGAATCTTCGATGACAGTGCCATCGCCGTAATAGACATTGCGCGGCAGGTCTTGCTCGTCGACGATTTCCAGCAAGCTCTGGCGTACTTCAAAGGGCAGGTTCGACACATGGAACAGGTGCGCTTGGTTGAACCACACATCTTCACCGGTACGTGGGTGGCGGGCTACCGCCTGGCAGATCTGCCGGGTACGCAGCTCGCCGTCGTCCTTCCATTCGCAGCTGATTGCATGGCGCCGACAGTACGCCTCGACCACTGCCGGGTCATCACTGTTGAACACCTGCTCCCAGGGTACATCCAGGCCGTTACCAAAATTACGCACGTACATCAGCCCATGACGGTTGAAACGCTCGTGAATACGCGGGTCGATGCGCCGAAATACCTCGCGGCTGTCGGCGATCGGCGTTTCGCCTCCGCTCTGGGCGGCAACCATGCTGTAGAACCAGATCTTCATCGGCCATTCGCGGGTGTAGGCCTGCTCGTTGTGCAGCGGGATCTTCTGGTGCGGCGGGTATTCGGTGGAGGTGTACACGCCTTGCGTGACGTTGCTGCGCGGCGTAGAGCCAAACTCGTAGTTCAGCAGCGGGTGACCAAAGCCGGCGGCGAAGCTGCGAAAAGCCACGGCACCGCCCACCTGGAACCCTCGAAACAGGATGCCTCCGACATCGAGCAAGTGGCGGTCGACCAACTCGCGGATCGGCTCAAGCGCCTCGTTCAGGTCAAGGCCTGCATGGGGTGCTTCGACCAGCAGCGGCAGGCTGCGCTGGCCAGGCTGCAGTGGCCGAGCAATCAACTCGAGCAGCGCGCTCATGGCCTAACCCTCGCGCAGGAGGGCCGCAACGAACTGAGCGGTAGTGGATTGGCAACAGGCAGCAGCTGGCTGGCCTTTGAGCAGGTGGCGGCAAGCATCTTTCGACCCTCGATGAAATGACAGCAAGCGCCGATACGCGCGCAGCGTGCGTCGGCCTTGTGTAAAGAAAACGAGAGGCGAAGGTCGGGATTTAGCAGGCATGGGCAACCGAGCAGAGGGCTGACTTATAGAGCCCAAACTCGGCCTGGCAAGGGGGATATCGCCTACGGGATTTGTGGAGAGTCGGTGGGAGATGAAGCGAGTGCGCGGTGATTCGTCCCCTGCAGGAATCGAACCTGCACTTAGCCCTTAGGAGGGGCTCGTTCTATCCATTAAACTAAGGAGACATCGCGGGAGTAAGAACGAATGATTCTATAGAAAGGCTTCCGTTCGTTCAACCAGAGCCTGCGCACGACCGTGTAGCCGTAGCCAGACGGCCAGCATGTTAGCCAGTACGCTAACTTCTGTCATGCTGCAATCGCTCATCACCCTGTAAGGTTTTTCCCGGCCCGCTCAGGTATTAAATGTTCCCTACGTAGCAGCTCAAGTAAAGCCACGACTGCAGTCGACAGTTGGCCGGAGTTATCAATATGATGGACTCCCTGCCCTGCTTCTAGCTGCAGTTCGACACTGCGGGCCAAACGCTGATCGACCTGCTCCAAAGTTTCCCTGCCGCGTGATAACAAGCGCTCACGCAGCACGCTGGGCTGAACGTCAATGCATACTGCCAACAGGTTTGGGTACCGCTGGCGTGCTGATGGCAGATAGGCACGTGAACCATTGACCAGCACCGAGCACCCTTGCGCCAACCACTGACCCACCTCATTTGGAATACCGTACGACAGGCCATTGGCCCGCCAATGCATGGCAAACGCGCCCTCGTTGCGCAGTTGCGCAAATTGTTCCTCACTCACGCTTTGAGCAGCCTCACCACTGGCCTCGGCCGAGCGAGTAATGACTCGGCGAGCGACCTTGATACCCGCGTCGCTCAGTTGCATACGAGAAGCATTGATCAGTGAATCTTTTCCCGATCCTGAGGGTCCTATCAAATAGATCAGCCGCGCTGGTGCGCTCTTTATGACGCTTGCGTCATGTTGCATAGCCACTATGCTCTATGGAAGGAAACCTTCGTATTCTAGGGGTTTTCTTGATGTTTTGCCGCGTTTTACAGGTTTTTGACGGCAAAAGACTGACGGCGTAGCGGGCTGGTTAATGTGAAACTTTTCAAACCAGTGCTCATTTCTGATAATTGGTACTGGCAAAAAGCCTTCACCCGGCTCACTATTTGTCACAGAATTGACGCCAAGGAAACGGCGACCATGAGGCAAGATGACCATCCAAATTTACGTGCGGGTTGAACATTTTGTCGTCGCCACGGTCGTATCTCCCACTCCGTGCGGCCAATTTGAGAACCGCTTCCCCTGAACCAGTAAAATCCGGTCAATTTATATGCGCCCAATGAAACAGGCTATTTATTCGAGCCGCACCGCTGACAAGTTCGTCGTCCGCCTGCCAGACGGAATGCGTGAGCGCATTGCCGAGGTAGCGCGCAACCACCACCGCAGCATGAACTCCGAAATCATCGCGCGCCTGGAGCAGAGCCTTATCCAGGAAGGCGCGCTGGGCGATGAGCTGAGCATGCGCATGGATAGCCCAGAGCTGTCGCTTCACGAGCGGGAGCTGCTGCAACGCTTCCGCCAGCTGTCCCACCGACAGCAGAATGCGCTGGTAGCGCTGATCGCCCACGATGTGCAGATGGCCGCCGACGCCTCCTGAGTACTGACCAATATACGTGTGCCTGGCTAGCCAGGTAAAAGGCTCTGAAAAAAACGCCCGATGCTGCTGTCATCGGGCGTTTTACTTTGTGCATCGAATACACAAATACCGTCTCAAGGGCGCAAGCCCCCTGGAAGATTGCACGAGCAACCAAGCTTACTTTCAGGAGATATGACATGCTCAATTTGCAAAAATCATCTGCGATCCTGGCCAAGGAAGATGAAACGCTCGCGGCCTTGCAGCACTTGATCGGCACCCCTTACAGCACGCATCTGAAGCAAAGTATTGCCAGGCTTTCGGGCTTTTCTATGGATGACGTGGTGGGCCCGGAAGACAGCGGTGTGATGAGGTACCAGATTTATGTCAACGTAAACCAGAACTCCATCATTACCAGCTTTTCATTTACTCAATGACGCAAAAAAGCCCGCTTAAGCGGGCTTTTTAATGAAGTGTGGCAACCGGTCATAGCAGGAAAATCGTGGCCAACCCCAGGAAAATGAAGAAGCCACCGCTATCGGTCACAGCAGTGATCATGACGCTCGACCCCATGGCGGGGTCACGCCCCAGACGGGTGAGGGTCATAGGGATGAGCACGCCCATGAAGGCGGCCAACAATAGGTTCAGCGTCATCGCTGCGGTCATGACCACGCCTAACGACCAGCTGCCATAGAGCCAGAAGGCGACCGCGCCAATCACCCCACCCCAGATCAGGCCATTGAGTAGTCCCACCGCCAGTTCCTTGCGCATCAAACGGCTGGTATTGCCTGGCGATACTTGGTCCAGCGCCATGGCGCGGACGATCATGGTGATGGTCTGATTACCCGAATTGCCGCCAATACCGGCAACGATGGGCATCAGTGCAGCCAGTGCCACCAGCTTCTCGATCGAGCCTTCGAACAAGCCGATCACCCGGGAGGCGACGAAAGCGGTGATCAAGTTGATTGCCAGCCACGCCCAGCGGTTACGCAGGGAGCGCCAGACCGAGGCGAAAATGTCTTCCTCCTCACGCAGACCTGCCATGTTGAGGACTTCGCTTTCGCTCTCTTCGCGGATCAGGTCGACCATCTCGTCGATCGTCAGACGGCCGATCAGGCGATCGCTCTTGTCGACCACCGGGGCTGACACCAGGTCATATCGTTCGAAAGCTTGGGCGGCGTCGTAGGCGTCTTCGTCGGGATGGAAGGACACTGGATCGGTTGCCATGACCTCAGCGACTTTCTTTTCCGGGTCGTTCACCAGCAAACGCTTGATAGGCAACACGCCCTTGAGGATACCCTCGTAGTCGACCACGAACAGCTTGTCGGTGTGGTTTGGCAGCTCCTTGAGGCGGCGCAGATAACGCAGCACCACTTCGAGGCTGACGTCTTCGCGGATGGTAACCATCTCGAAGTCCATCAGCGCACCGACCTGCTCTTCGTCGTAGCTCAAGGCCGAGCGCACGCGCTCGCGCTGCTGAGCATCGAGGCTTTCCATCAGTTCGTGGACGACGTCACGCGGCAGTTCTGGCGCCAGGTCAGCCAGCTCGTCGGCATCCATTTCCTTGGCCGCAGCCAGGAGCTCGTGATCGTCCATGTCGGCGATCAGCGATTGACGAACAGCATCGGATACTTCGAGGAGAATGTCGCCATCGCGATCCGAGCGTACCAGCTGCCAGACCGTCAAGCGGTCCTGCAGCGGCAAGGCTTCGAGGATGTAGGCGATGTCTGCCGGGTGCAGGTCGTCGAGCTTGCGCTGCAATTCGACCAAGTTCTGGCGATGGACGAGGTTTTCTACCAGGTCGTTGTGCTGACCTTCCTGGCGATGGGTCAGGTCTTCGACAACACGCTGGCGCTGCAGCAGTTCTACCACCTGGGCCAGGCGGTCCTGCAAGCTCTCTTGCGCTTTCTTTACTTCTACTTCAGTCATAGGCGAACTCCACTCCCAGCAGCGGAGCACGCCGGGAGAATCAATCAGTCAGATCTAGCTGTAAGAATCTTGTTAAGGAGTAACTACTGGGTAAGTCCATGGTGGTTTTCCACAAGCCCCGGCGGGGCTGACGGGCGCAATCATACACTGCCTGAGCGGTCAGATCGCCTAAATTTTTGGCTAGAACAATCGTTTGCGTGGTAAAGCTAGGACAACGCTCGAAGCCATCAGTGCGACGGCAGGCGAACCACAAAAAACACATCTGCCGCGCAAATATCTTTTGCAGTGGTTTCTGTGCAGTTTAGCCAGCCAAGGTTGACAGAGTCGTGAAGAAGAAAGCAAAAAGCCCGCTCATTTGAGCGGGCTTTCTGATGATATGGCGGACTCAGCAGGATTCGAACCTGCGACCGCTCGGTTCGTAGCCGAGTACTCTATCCAGCTGAGCTATGAGTCCGTGGTGGCAGTTTTAAACCAGATACCGCTGGTGACTGAAGCAACTTTGCTAGCAAAGCCACTTCAAAAGTGGCGGACTCAGCAGGATTCGAACCTGCGACCGCTCGGTTCGTAGCCGAGTACTCTATCCAGCTGAGCTATGAGTCCGTGTTGGCAGTTTTAGACCAGATACCGCTGGTGAGTGAAGCGACTTTGCTAGCAAAGCCACTTCAAAAGTGGCGGACTCAGCAGGATTCGAACCTGCGACCGCTCGGTTCGTAGCCGAGTACTCTATCCAGCTGAGCTATGAGTCCGTCTTGGTAGTTTTAGACCAGATTACCACTGGTGGTTTGAAGCAGCCTTAAAAAGCAAAGCCACTTCAAAAGTGGCGGACTCAGCAGGATTCGAACCTGCGACCGCTCGGTTCGTAGCCGAGTACTCTATCCAGCTGAGCTATGAGTCCGTGTCTTGCCGCGCATGATAGTTCGCTGAAACATTTTTGCAAGAACTTTTTCGTTTAACTTCAACGACTTAGCGTTCCTACCGTTTACAGCGCCCTACGCAAATAATGGCGGTGAAGGGGGGATTCGAACCCCCGATACCCTTATGAGGTATACTCCCTTAGCAGGGGAGCGCCTTCGGCCACTCGGCCACCTCACCGCAACACGAGGCGAATATTAAACAGGCTCTTCCTCGTTTGCAACCCTTTTTTTGAAAAAAACTTCAAAAAAATTAAAGGCTTGGCTCCTCGTCCTTCTCTTTCTTGATCCGCAGGTAGATTTCTTCGCGGTGTACGGCCACTTCTTTAGGGGCGCTGACGCCGATACGCACCTGGTTGCCTTTGACGCCGAGCACCGTCACGGTGATCTCGCCGTCTCCAATGATCAGGCTCTCGGCGCACCGACGAGTCAGAATCAACATAGCTTTCTCCTTACGCAAAACATTCAGGGATACAGTCTTGGGATGTCAGGCCGTTTGCGGGGTTTACCCCATCGCGCCTGGTCGACCGCCCCGCCGGCAGGACAGGGCCTGCGTGGCGATCAGAAACGCGAAGGGCGCGGCTTGGCCGCGCCCTCCCGGCAACGCCTTACTCGCCCTGTCGGGCAGCAGCGTCGAGCTCGAACGCGGTGTGCAACGCACGCACGGCCAGTTCCAGGTACTTCTCTTCGATGACCACCGATACCTTGATCTCGGAAGTGGAGATCATCTGGATGTTGATGCTCTCCTTGGCCAACGCTTCGAACATGCGGCTGGCAACACCGGCATGGGAGCGCATGCCGACGCCCACAATTGAAACCTTGGCGATCTTGGTATCGCCGATCACTTCACGGGCACCGATCTCACGGGCAGTGTTTTCCAGCACGCTATGGGCCTTCTCGTACTCGTTGCGGTGTACGGTGAAGGTGAAGTCGGTGGTGTTATCGTGCGAAACGTTCTGCACGATCATGTCCACTTCGATGTTCGCGGCGCTGATCGGGCCGAGGATCTTGAAGGCAACGCCTGGGGTATCAGGCACGCCACGAATGGTCAGCTTGGCCTCATCACGGTTGAAGGCGATACCGGAAATGATCGGCTGTTCCATGGATTCCTCTTCATCAATGGTAATGAGGGTGCCTGGACCCTCCTTGAAGCTGTGCAGCACGCGCAGCGGAACGTTGTATTTACCGGCAAATTCCACCGAGCGGATCTGCAGCACCTTGGAGCCGAGGCTGGCCATTTCCAGCATCTCTTCGAAGGTGATCTTTTCCAGGCGGCGGGCCTGGGGCACAACGCGCGGGTCGGTGGTGTAGACGCCATCGACGTCGGTATAGATCTGGCACTCGTCAGCCTTGAGCGCAGCCGCCAGGGCCACACCCGTGGTGTCAGAGCCACCACGACCCAGGGTGGTGATGCTGCCGTGCTCGTCGACACCCTGGAAACCGGCTACCACGACCACACGGCCTTGCTTGAGATCGGCACGGATCTTTTGGTCGTCGATCTGCAAAATACGCGCTTTGTTGTGCGCGCTGTCGGTGAGGATGCGCACTTGGTTGCCGGTGTAGGACACCGCTGGCACACCACGCTTGATCAAGGCCATGGTCAGCAGCGCGATGGTCACCTGCTCACCGGTCGACACGATCACATCCAGCTCGCGCGGAACCGGCTGATCGGTAATCTGCTTGGCCAGATCGATCAGACGATTGGTTTCACCGCTCATGGCCGACAGGACAACCACTAGGTCGTCGCCCGCTTCACGGTGTTTCTTGACCTTTTCGGCAACCTGCTCGATCCGCTCGATGGAACCGACAGAGGTGCCGCCAAATTTCTGTACGATCAACGCCATTTCAATGGTGCCTCAGCCCATACAGGGCCCCAAAAAAACCATCCAACATGAAGGAGCGGCCGACTAGACCAGCCGCCCCATCATCTCAAAGTCCCTGCTCTGCGAATGGCACGGCCAGCGCCAGGGCCTGGTCCAGTGCAGCGACGTCGACGCCACCACCCTGAGCCATATCCGGACGCCCGCCGCCCTTGCCGCCCACTGCCGCAGCGGCTTGTTTCATCAGGTCACCAGCCTTGAGTTGGCTGGAGAGGTCCTTGGTCACGCCGGCCACCAGCACGACCTTGCCCTCATGCTCGCTGCCCAGCAGGATCACTGCGTGGCCGAGCTTGTTCTTCAGCTGATCGACCAGGGCCAGCAAGGCCTTGCCATCCTGCCCATCCAGGCGGGCAGCAAGCACCTTGGCACCCTTGACCTCAACGGCCGCACTGGAGAGATCGTCCCCTGCGGCGCTGGCGGCCTTGGCCTGCAGCTGCTCGAGCTGCTTTTCCAACTGGCGATTGCGCTCGAGCACAGCCGACAGCTTGTCGATCAGGTTGTCACGGTTGCCTTTGACCAACTGCGCAGCTTCCTTGACCTGCTCTTCAGCAGCGTTCAGGTAGGCCAGTGCAGCGGCGCCGGTCACCGCTTCGATACGGCGTACGCCCGAGGCCACGCCGCCTTCGCTGATGATCTTGAACAGGCTGATGTCGCCGGTGCGCTTGGCGTGGATACCGCCGCACAGCTCGACGGAGAAGTCGCCACCCATGCTCAGCACACGGACGGTATCGCCGTACTTCTCGCCGAACAGCGCCATGGCGCCTTTGGCCTTGGCAGTCTCGATGTCGGTCAGCTCGGTTTCGATCGGCGTATTGTTGCGCACTTCACGGTTGACGATCTCTTCCAAGGCCTTGATCTGCGCTGGCGTTACCGCTTCGAAGTGGCTGAAGTCAAAGCGCAGGCGCTGGCTGTCGACCAGCGAGCCCTTCTGTTGCACATGCTCGCCCAGCACTTGACGCAGGGCTTCGTGCAGCAGGTGAGTGGCCGAGTGGTTCAGCGAGGTCGCGTGCTGCACTTGGGCATCGACCTTGGCCTGCACCGGCGAGCCGATAACCAGCGCCCCGCTGGCGACCACGCCGTGATGCAGGAAGGCACCACCGGTTTTGGTGGTATCGCGCACGTCAAACCGCGCAGCACCGGCCTGCAGGTAACCTGTATCACCGATCTGGCCGCCGGATTCGGCGTAGAACGGTGTGCGATCGAGCACCACCACGCCCTGCTCGCCTTCACCCAACTGGTCGACCGACTGGCCGTCCTTGTAAAGGGCGATGATCTTGCCCTGGGCTTCGGTGGCCTCATACCCGAGAAACTCGGTAGCGCTGTCGACCTTCACCAGGCTGTTGTAATCCATACCAAAGGCACTGGCAGAGCGGGCACGCTCACGCTGTGCCTGCATTTCGCGCTCGAAGCCCGCTTCGTCGATGGTCAGCTCGCGCTCGCGGGCGATATCGGCGGTCAGGTCCATTGGGAAGCCATAGGTGTCGTACAGCTTGAACACCACATCGCCCGGCACTACGTTGCCCTGAAGTTGAGCCAAGTCCTGCTCGAGAATACGCAGGCCCTGCTCAAGGGTCTTGGCGAACTGCTCTTCTTCGGCCTTGAGTACGCGCTCGATGTGCGCCTGCTGGCTGTTCAGCTCTGGGAAGGCCTGCCCCATCTCGGCCACAAGGGCGGCGACGATCTGGTAGAAGAAGCTGCCCTTGGCACCAAGCTTGTTGCCGTGGCGGCAAGCGCGGCGAATGATACGGCGCAGTACATAACCGCGGCCTTCGTTGGACGGCAGTACGCCATCGGCAATCAGGAAGCCGCAGGAGCGGATGTGGTCGGCAACCACTTTCAGCGAAGCCTGGCCATCGTTGCTGCAGCCGATGGCCTTGGCTGCGGCAGCCAACAGGTTCTGGAACAGGTCGATCTCATAGTTCGAGTGCACGTGCTGCATGACCGCACTGATGCGCTCAAGGCCCATACCGGTGTCGACAGACGGAGCAGGCAGCGGGTGCAGCACGCCATCGGCGGTGCGGTTGAACTGCATGAAGACGTTGTTCCAGATCTCGATGTAGCGATCGCCGTCTTCTTCCGGCGAGCCAGGAGGGCCGCCCCAGATGTCGGCGCCGTGATCGTAGAAGATCTCGGTGCAAGGGCCACACGGGCCGGTGTCACCCATGGTCCAGAAGTTATCCGAGGCGTACGGTGCACCTTTGTTGTCGCCGATACGCACCATACGCTCGGCTGGCACGCCAACTTCCTTGGTCCAGATGTCGTAGGCTTCGTCGTCAGAGGCATAGACCGTGACCCAAAGCTTCTCTTTGGGCAGGTTCAGCCATTTGTCGGAGGTCAGGAAAGTCCAGGCGAAGGTGATCGCATCACGCTTGAAATAATCACCGAAGCTGAAGTTGCCCAGCATTTCGAAGAACGTGTGGTGGCGCGCGGTGTAGCCGACGTTTTCCAGATCGTTGTGCTTGCCACCGGCACGCACGCACTTCTGGCTGCTGACAGCGCGGGTATAAGCACGCTTCTCGGCACCGAGGAAGCAGTCCTTGAACTGGTTCATGCCAGCGTTGGTGAACAGCAGGGTCGGGTCGTTGTTCGGGATCAGCGAACTGGAGGCGACTCGGGTATGGCCCTGCTCTTCGAAGAAGCGAAGGAAGGCTTCACGGATTTCTGCGCTTTTCATAGGTTCTTCCACGGAAACGGCGGCCCTTGGGGGCAAACACGTCGACGAAACGACGGCAAAGGGCCGCATTATATCGGTCCTGCAAACTCGGTGCAGTGTGTTTATGCGATAGAAAGCGTCGATTGGACGGCTTTTACGGCGCTTGCAAACGAAAAAGACATGACCGGATGCTAAATGCAGCCTTTCGCTACTGGCAAGCCAATTACCGCCCAAGGGGAGGGAAAATGGAACAGGCGGTGAATTAAAAGGTTTTCATGAGCACCTGACGCTCAGGCCAGCTCGCCTGTTCGCGGTGAACCCGCTTGCACACGCTTGAATGGAAACGGGCCCGCGAACAAGACAGAGCCTTACTCAGCCCAGACGCTGGCCCGAGTCTGGCACGATCAGGATCCCGGCGCGCAGGCCATTCTTGACTTTGGGGTTGGGGAAAATGATGCGTGCCCCCTCCTCTTCGACCACCCAGCGCGTTTCTGCCAGATCCTCGGCCAGCAGATAGCCCTTGCTCAGCTCGGCGAAGTTTTCGATGTCGGCTGGCAGGTGCAGGTGGAAGCTGTCGCTGTGCTTGATGATCTCGCGCGCCACGCTGAACAGCTTCAGGCCGTCCAGAGCATTATCAACCTCGGGCTCGGTACCTTCGATGATACGAATCAACCGCTGCTCGAGCTTGTCGAGATTGACCTGCTCGTTCTGCCCGAACGGTCGTGCCTTGCCAAGCTCCAGCGTAAAGGCTTCGGCATCCAATTGCTCATAGGTGAAGGCACTGAAGGTGATCGACGACTTGCTCTGCAACAGCACGGCCTCCATGCCGGCTGCCGCCAGGCGGGCCAGCTCACGCCGTGAGTGTTTGCGCCCCTCTTTGAAAGGGTACAGCGCGAACTGCTCTATCTTCGATCCGCGGATAGCCGTGTGCAGGTCGTAATGCAGGCGCCCGCGCTCAGGCTTGCTGAAAAATACTCGGGCAAATTGCTCAAGCTCCGCGGCACGCAGCGCCTCAAAACCACTGGAGAGCTCGTGACGACCGTTGAACAGACGGTTGATGTCCTGTTCGATGAACCGCTCACCCTTGCGGATGGCGGCCGGGTTGCCGAACAGGAACAAAATCCGTGCGCGGGGCTTGATGGTGCTGTTAGCCACACCATGCAACAACCTTTCGAGCAGCTCGATCGGCGCCGTCTCATTGCCGTGGATGCCCGCCGACAGCAGCAAGTCCAGCCCACAGTCCTCGCTTTCGGGAGGTCGCACTTCCAGCGCGCCCTCCCCCAGCCAGCGCAACCGCACGCCCTTGGGTGTCACTTGAGTCTTCTCAGCCGGCTCGTGATCGGTCAGGGTCAGCTCGAGCAATTTGCCAAGGGCAAGCATAGGCGCTTCCTTAGTGGTGGTGGCCGCAGTCAGGGCCATGGACATGGTCGTCATCTTCGCCGACCTCAGCCGGCTCCATTTCTAGCTGCAGGCTAACCAGATTGGTCGCCATCGGGCGCAGCAACAAGTTGGCGTATTCGGCATCGCCTTCCTCGACATCCACGCCGATCAACAGCTGGCCACGGCCATCCTGCTGGACCCAGATTTCCTTGCCTTGCCATACAATCGCAAAACGGGTGCAGGAGGTTTCCAGCTGGGTGCCGTCTACATCTTCAAGGATCAGGCGCAGGGCGTCGGTCATTACAAACTCTCTCTATCAAGGTTGGCGTTGGAACGGGTACACCGAGCCCAACTTCAGGATCTGGGTCAACTCATCCAGCGCGGTACGGCACTCCAGCAGCAGTTGCGGGTCGGCAAGGTCCGCCTCGCCGAGGCGATCGCGGTAGTGCTTGTCCACCCACTGCAACAGCGTGTCGTACAACGGGGCGGTCATGATAACGCCTGGATTGACCGCCGCCAGTTCCGATTCTTTCAATGCCACGCGCAAACGCAAACAAGCCGGGCCACCGCCATTTTGCATGCTCTGCTTGAGGTCGAATACCTTGACCTCCTTCACCGCACCGCTCTGGGCCGTCAGTTGGCCCAGATAGGCCCAGACGCGCTCGTTGTTACGGCACTCTTCCGGCACTACCAGCATCATCGAACCATCCTCACGGCTGAGCAGCTGGCTGTTGAACAGGTAAGAACGCACTGCGTCCTCTACCGTCACCGCAGCGCGCGGCACACGGATCGCCTGGAAGTTTCCACCCTTGCTGGCCAGTTTAGCTTGCAACTGGCCAAGCACAGCGTCGGTCTCGAGGAAAGCGTCTTCGTGATAGAACAGCACCTCACCGTTACCGACCGAGATCACATCATTGTGGAACACCCCTTGGTCGATCACGGCCGGGTTCTGTTGAGCGTAGACCACGCCGTCCTCGCTCAGGCCATGAAGCCTGGCCACGGCCTGGGAGGCCTCCAGGGTCTGGCGCGCAGGATAGTTCTGCGGCGACGGATAGCGGCTGTCGAAGGCGCTGCGGCCATAGACGAAAAATTCGACACCGGCCTGACCGTAGTCACGACAGAAACGGGTGTGGTTGGCCGCCCCCTCATCGCCGAACTGAGCCACGGCAGGCAAGGCCTGGTGGTGAGCGAAATGCTGGTCGCTGTTGAACATCGCTGCCAGCACGCGACTGGTGGTGGGGTGCTCGATACTGCGATGGAACTTGCAGTTGAGGTTGGCGGCAGTGAAGTGCACACGCCCATCCGCAGTGTCGGCACTGGGGCTGACGGTGGCGGCATTGGCCACCCACATGCTCGAAGCCGAGCAGCTGGCGACCAGCAGCGGCATGGCATCGCGAGCGGCACGTTGAATCACCTCGGCATCGCTGCCGCTGAAGCCGAGCTGGCGCAGGGCCGCCACATCCGGACGTTCCTGCGGTGCCAGCACACCTTGCTTGAAGCCCATGTCGGCCAGTGCTTTCATTTTGGCCAAGCCCTGGCGCGCGGCTTCACGGGGGTTGGACCCTTGCTGGCTGTTGCTCTGCGAAGCCACGTTACCGTAGGACAGGCCGCCGTAGTTGTGGGTTGGCCCCACCAGGCCATCAAAATTCACTTCATAGGATTTCATCGGCTAGGCTCCGTGACCTGTTGTTATAGGGTGACGCCCGGCGTCAGGGTCGCCGGCAGGGCAAGGCTGGCAGTCTCCAGCGAAGCCACGGGGTAAGCGCAGTAATCGGCTGCGTAATAAGCACTGGCGCGGTGGTTGCCACTGGCACCCACGCCGCCGAAAGGCGCACTGCTGGCGGCGCCCGTCAGTTGCTTGTTCCAATTGACGATGCCAGCGCGGCTTCGCAGCCAGAAGTACTGATAGCGGGCACGGGAATCGGATAACAGGCCGGCGGCCAGGCCATACTGGGTGTTGTTGGCCTCGTCGATGGCGGCATCGAAGTCGGCGTAGCGGATCACCTGCAGCAATGGGCCGAAAAACTCTTCGTCCGGGCGTTGGGCCACGGCGCTGACATCGACGATGCCAGGGGTCAGCAAGGCGGCGTCGGCCTGGGGCTGGGTCATTGCCAACAGCGCGACGCCGCCCTTGGCCAGCAGCTGGGCCTGAGCCGCCATCAGCGCTTGTGCAGCTTGCAGCGAGATCACCGAGCCCATGAAGGGTGCCGGGTCCTGATCGAAGGCGCCAACCGTGATGCTTCGGCAGACCTCGACCAGCCGTGCGAGCAGCGCATCGCCCCAGCCCCCTTGCGGCACCAGCAGACGGCGGGCACAGGTGCAACGTTGGCCAGCAGAGATGAATGCCGACTGGATGATGGTGTACACCGCAGCATCGAGGTCCTTGACCTCATCAACCACCAATGGGTTGTTACCCCCCATCTCAAGCGCCAGGATCTTGTCCGGGCGGCCGGCGAACTGCTGGTGCAGCAGGTTGCCAGTGCGGCTGGAGCCGGTGAAGAACAAGCCGTCGATACCGGTGTTGGCAGCCAGCGCCACGCCCGTGTCGCGCGCCCCCTGCACCAGATTGAGGACCCCCGCCGGCAGGCCTGCGGCGATCCAGCAGTTGACCGTCAGCTCGGCGACCTTGGGCGTCAGTTCGCTTGGTTTGAACACCACGCAGTTACCCGCCAGCAGCGCCGGCACGATGTGGCCATTAGGCAAGTGCCCTGGGAAATTATAGGGACCGAACACGGCCACCACGCCATGTGGCTTGTGCCGCAGCACGGCTGTTGCATCGGCCAGCGGGCCGCTTTTCTCGCCGGTACGCTCTCGGTAGCTCTGCACCGAGATCGCCACCTTGTTGATCATACTGGTCACTTCGGTGGCCGACTCCCAGAGGGGCTTGCCGGTTTCTTCACCAATGCAGTGGGCCAACGCCTGGGCATGCAGTTTG
Source organism: Pseudomonas sp. 51_B (assembly GCF_017491595.1). NCBI lineage: Bacteria > Pseudomonadati > Pseudomonadota > Gammaproteobacteria > Pseudomonadales > Pseudomonadaceae > Pseudomonas > Pseudomonas sp. 51_B. Next base: position 27,071 of record NZ_JAFGYW010000018.1, on the reverse strand, counting down.
AGCTGTTCGGCGAACTTTTCCAGCAGATCGATGCGCGCCTCCAGGCTCAGTTGCGCCCAGGCCGGGAAAGCCTGGCGGGCAGCCCTGACCGCAGCGTCGACCTGGCCGGCGTCAGCGCCTTGCCCTTGCCAGACCAGCGCCTGGGTGACAGGGTTGAGCGACTGCAGAGCTTCCCCCTGGCCTGCCAGCCAGCTGCCTGCGATGAAATGCGTGGTCATTTATTGGGCCTCCCGGCTTGCCGACAGCGGTACCGCACGCACGTTGTCACCAGCCCCCATACGCAGGCGCTTGGCGGTGAGCGGGTCGACCACCAGGGTGCCGGCGGCCAGACGTGCCGGCGCAGCGGTGATACGGCAGTCGTCGCGCTTGCGGTTGTGAATGATGTAAGGCGTTGCGTCATCGCCAGGCGTGCCTACGGCCAGCACCAGGGTCTGGCTGTCGCGCACCGCGCGGATCCTTGAGGTTTCGCACTCGATGGCCGGCCCTGCATCGAAGATGTCGACATAGCCCTGATAGCTGAAGCCTTCCTGCTTGAGCATCGCCAGGGCAGGCTCGGTGTTGGTGTGCACGCGGCCGATGACACTGCGCGCGGCCTCGGACAGGAAACAGGTATAGAGCGGGAATTTAGGCATCAGCTCGGCAATGAACGACTTGTTGCCCACGCCGGTGAGGTAGTCAGCCTGGCTGAACTCCATCTTGAAGAAATGCCGGCCCAGGCTTTCCCAGAATGGCGAGCGGCCTTGCTCATCGGACATGCCGCGCATTTCGGCGATGATCTTGTTGCCGAACAGTTGAGGGAATTCGGCAATGAACAGCATGCGAGCACGGGACAGCAGGCGCCCGTTTAGGCCACAGCGGTGATCGCTGCGCAGGAACAGCGAGCACAGCTCGGAATTGCCGGTCAGGTCGTTGGCCAGGAAAAGCGTTGGGATTTCGCGGTAGATCCTCAATTCCTGGGAGGCGCTGACCGTCAGGCCTACCCGGTAGTTGTACCACGGCTCGCGAAGCCCCACGGCCCCGGCGATGGCGCTTATGCCGACCACCAGGCCCTCGTCGTTCTCCAGCACGAACAGGTAATCGGTGTCACCCCGCTCGGCTTCGCCACGGAAGCTCTTTTCCGCCCAAGCGACACGGTGGGCAAGGCGCTCTTCATTGGCCGGCAGGGTCGTGAGCCCAGTCATGCCGGTGCTGCGTGCCAACTCGATCAGCGCGGGAAGGTCGCTGCTGCGTACGGGACGAACGATCATGCTATCTCCTTGTGCGGCGACCAGTGCCTGCCGCGAAACTCACTGTTGCAGCCCAGCCCTGTCTCAGGCTGCGACCAACCGCACGCTGGCGCCTTCGCCGACACCCAAGGCTTCGGCCGCTTCACTGCTCAAGCTGACCGGCTTGCCTGGCACCCAGTCCAGCTCCAGCAGCACGGCGCGATAGTCCTGAAGCTGGCCATTGCAAACCAGATAATGGCGCCCTCCTTTGACGGGGGTATCGTCCACCTTCACTGGCACCACGCGGCTTTGGGCGATAGAGCGAATACCCGAGGTTCGAGCATGGAGGGTTGGCCCGCCGTCGAAAATATCGATGTAGTGCTCAGTCTCGAAACCCTCCCGCATCAGGATATCGAAGGTGATCTGCGCACGCGGGTGCACCTGGCCCATCGCCTCCTGCGCCGCATCGGGCAACAACGGCACATAGATGGGGTAATTGGGCATCAGTTCGGCAAGAAAGGTGCGGCTCTTGAGCCCACACAAACGCTCGGCTTCGGCGTAGTTGAGGTCGAAGAAATTGCGCCCGATGGAGTCCCAGAACGGCGACTCGCCCTGCTCATCGCTATAGCCGACGATCTCGGTAACCACCGAATCGGCGAAGCGCTCCGGGTGCGAGGCCATGAATAACAGGCGGCCCCGGGAGTTGAGTTCGGCCCAGCCACTGTCGACCAATTCAGGCAGCACATAGAAACTGGTCAGCAGGCTGTTGCCTGTGAGGTCATGGCACAGCGACAGCACATGGATCTTGTTGTGAATCTTCAGCTCTCGCGAGGCATGGACGAACGTCTCGTTGCGAAAACTGTAAAAAGGCTCGGAATAGCCCGCCGAAGCAACGATGGCCGAGCAGCCTGCAAGCTTGCCGGTGGCGCTGTCCTCGAGCACGAAGAAGTAGCTCTCTTCGCCATTGAAACTGACTTCGGCGGCGAATGAAGTTTCCGACGCGGCAATCTTGTCGCCAAGGCGAGCAGCGTCGTCCGGCAGCGAGGTGACACCAACGGGGCTGTCGGCAGCCATGCGCTGCACTTCGTTCAGGTCAGCCATTTGCGCGGGGCGCATCACCAGCATGGTGTCACTCCTTTGGAAAAACGGGCCATTGAAAAGGCACGGAAAAACCGCGGGCGCAAAGCACCCGCGCAGAAATTCGTCTTCACCTGCCCGGCGCCGGGGCTGACCGGGCAGTGAAAGGACCGCGGGCTGATCAGCCCTTGGTCAGTTGCGCCACCGCGCGCTCGAAGCGGTCCAAGCCTTCGTCGATATCGGCGTCCTCGACCACCAGGCTTGGCGCGAAGCGGACCACGTCAGGCCCTGCCTGCAGCACCATCACGCCTTCTTTTTCAGCAGCATTGAGCACGTCCTTGGCCTTGCCCTGCCAAGCGTCACTCAGCACACAACCGATCAGCAGGCCGACCCCACGCACTTTGCGGAACAGCCCGTACTGCTGGCCGATCTGCTCCAGGCGGGCCTTGAATCGCTCATGCTTGGCCTTGACGCCTGCCAGGGTCTGCGGGGTGTTGACCACGTCCAGCACGGCGCAGGCAACGGCGCAGCCGAGCGGATTGCCACCGTAGGTGGTGCCATGGGTGCCGACAGCCAGGTGCTTGGCAATGTCGGAAGTGGTCAGCATGGCGCCGATCGGGAAGCCGCCGCCCAAGCTTTTGGCGCTGGTCAGGATGTCCGGAGTCACGCCGTAATGTTGGTAGGCGTACAACGAGCCGGTGCGGCCCACGCCGGTCTGCACTTCATCGAAAATCAGCAGGGCGTTGTGCTCGTCGCAAAGCTTGCGCGCGCCTTCCAGGTACGCCTTGTCAGCCGGTACCACGCCGCTTTCGCCCTGGATCGGTTCGATCACCACAGCGCAGGTCTTGTCGGAGATCTGAGCCTTCAGCGCCTCCAGATCGTTGTAGGGCACATGGCTGATGCCAGTGATCTTCGGGCCGAAGCCATCGGAGTACTTTGGCTGCCCGCCGACACTGACGGTGAACAGGGTGCGGCCGTGGAAGCTGTTAACGGTGGCAATGATTTCGTGCTTATCGGGGCCGAAGCGGTCGTGGGCGACCCGGCGCGCCAGCTTGAAGGCAGCCTCGTTGGACTCAGCGCCAGAGTTGCAGAAGAACGCACGGTCAGCGAAGGTGGCCTCGACCAGCTTTTGCGCCAGGCGCAGTGCAGGCTCGTTGGTGAAAACGTTGGAGACGTGCCAGAGGGTATTGGCCTGTTCTGTCAGAGCCTTGACCAGCGCCGGATGGCAGTGGCCCAAGGCATTGACCGCGATGCCGCCAGCAAAGTCGATGAGCTCGCGGCCCGACTGGTCCCAAACTCGGGAACCCTCGCCTCGCACAGGAATGAAGGCCGCCGGAGAATAGTTGGGGACCATCACCTGGTCGAAATCGGCACGTAGCACCGGGGCTTGCTCAACGGACATCTGAGTCTCCTGAAGAGGAACGCTGGCCTGGAAGTGGCGAGCGATGGGGGGATTGTAAGGACTGATCCGCGCCTGTCCTTGCGGCCAAGCGACAACTTGTTACAGCGCAAAACCCAGTTTCACCAAGGATTTCGGCAATGCGACAAACACTGTCGCAATAGCGCAGTGTACGGGAGAGAGGGAGCTGGGTGAACGGATGTTCACAGGCAATTCAGGGCGCAGCAGCGGGCGCACATCGTTGTTGTGGTGTTGTGGCGTAAATCGAGCGCCGCGCGGGCGGCGCTCGATTTGCGCACCACCATCTAACCCAAGCCATGCACCCAGGCCCAACCCAGTATCTCAGCCCTTCTCGGCCGGCGCCGAGCTCAGTTCGAATGGGCTACTACTGCGCCGCTGGTTGCGATCTTCCCGCGGCGTTGCGCCAAAGAAGTTGCGATAGGCACTGGAGAAATGCGGCCCCGAAGAAAAGCCACAGGACAGCCCGATCTGGATGATCGACTTGCTGGTCTGCATCAGCATTTGCCGCGCCTTGTTCAACCGCAATTCCAGGTAATACTGGCTCGGCACACGGTTCAGATACTGTTTGAAGATGCGCTCCAGCTGCCGGCGCGATACGCACACATGCTGGGCAATTTCATCCGTGGTCAGCGGTTCCTCGATGTTGGCCTCCATCAGCAAAACCGCCTGAGTGAGCTTCGGATGGCTTGAGCCCAGGCGGTTCTGCAGCGGAATACGCTGGCGCTCACCACCTTCACGAATACGCTCGACCACCAGTTCCTCGGACACCGCCCCTGCAAGCTCCGCCCCATGGTCGCGGGCCAGCACTGCCAGCAACAAATCGGTCACCGCCATGCCACCGCAGGCTGTCAAACGATCGCGATCCCAGTCGAACAGATGGCTGGTGGCAATGACCTTGGGAAAGCGCTCGGCAAAGTCGTCCTGCCAGCGCCAGTGCACCGCCGCGCGGTAACCGTCGAGCAGGCCCAGCATGGCCAGCGGATACACGCCCGCGGACAGCCCGCCGATCATGCAACCACTGCGGGCCAACTGCTTGAGCGCTGCTGACAGCGTAGGGCCCACGGCCTGAGGCAAATCGTCAGCCAGCAACAATAACTTGCTGCACCCCTCCAGCCGCCCGCTCCACGGCTCGCCAGGCAGGCGCCAAGCGCCCTCTGCGGCAGGCTCGGCCTGGAGAAACGCAATCTCATAGACCACATCCGGATGCACCCGCTGGGCCACCAGCAACACTTCCTCTGCCAGCGCCAGGGTCAAGGGCTTGGTGCTAGGCCAGATGAGAAAACCAATTCGCTGGGTGGTCATAGGGTGCTGTCCGAAACCTGGTTCGTTCGAGTCTGTAACGCAGGGTCAGGCTGCGTTTGCTGCGCAGCATGCCCTATTCTGGTGCAAAGAGGCAGTGTTTACTTCAGGCTACCGGAGAGAAACTGCTTGAGCCGTTCCGATTGCGGGTTGGCCAGCACTTCACGCGGGCAGCCGGTTTCCTCGACCAAGCCTTTGTGCAGGAACACCAACTGGTTGGACACCTCGCGGGCAAAACCCATTTCGTGGGTCACGACTACCATGGTCCGGCCCTCCTGGGCCAAGGCCTGCATGACCTTGAGCACATCACCAACCAGCTCAGGGTCGAGCGCCGAGGTGGGCTCGTCGAACAACATGACCTCAGGCTCCATGGCCAAGGCCCGGGCAATGGCCACGCGCTGCTGCTCGCCACCTGACATATGGCCAGGGAAGGCGTCCTTGCGGTGAGCAACGCCCACCTTGGCCAAGTAGTGCTCGGCCTTCTCCAACGCCTCTTTCTTGTTCACCCCCAACACATGCACCGGCGCTTCGATGATGTTCTCAAGGGCGGTCATGTGCGACCACAGGTTGAAATGCTGGAACACCATCGACAGGCGCGAACGCATGCGCTGCAACTGACGCGGGTCGCTGGCTTTGAGCGCTCCGTCCTTGCCAGGGGTCAGCTTGAGCTCTTCGTTGTTGAGCAGGATCTTGCCGGCATGGGGCTGCTCCAGCAGGTTGATGCAGCGCAGGAACGTCGACTTGCCCGAACCGCTCGAGCCGATGATGCTGATCACGTCGCCAGCCTTGGCTGCCAGGGACACACCCTTGAGCACTTCATGACTGCCGTAGCGCTTGTGCAGGTCTTGGACTTGAAGTTTGTACATACTGTCGGTTCTCACAGAGCGGTCAGTGCTTGCGCGGCGCCAGGTAGCCGAGCCAGCGGCGTTCGGCCATCTTGAACAGGCGCACGAGGATGAAGGTCAGGCACAGGTAGAACACGCCCGCCGTGATGTAGGCCTCGAAAGGCAGGTAATACTGAGCATTGACCGTGCGTGCCGCACCGGTGATGTCGATCAGGGTGACGATCGAGGCCAGGCTGGTGGTCTGCAGCATCATGATCACTTCGTTGCTGTATTGCGGCAGCGCCCGGCGCAGAGCAGAAGGCAGCAGGATACGGCGGTACATTTTCATGCGCGACATGCCCATGGCTTTGGCCGCTTCGATTTCGCCATGGGGCGTGGCCTTGAGACTGCCGGCGATGATTTCGGCCGTGTAGGCACTGGTGTTGATGGCGAACGCCAGGCATGCGCAGAAAGTGGCACTGGACAGCCACGGCCAGAAGACACTCGCGCGCACCGCCTCGAACTGAGCCAGGCCGTAGTAGATCAGGAACAACTGCACCAGCATCGGTGTGCCACGGATCACATAGGTATACAGCCAGGCACTGACGTTCACCACAGGCTGCTTGGAGACACGCATCAGGCCCAGCGGAATGGCCGCCAACAGGCCGAACAGCAGCGACAGGGCCAGCAGTTTGAGAGTGGTCAGCAGGCCGCCCAGATACAGTGGCATCGCCTCCCAGACAACGTTGTAGTCGAAGATCATAGTTCAGCCACCTTGACGCCCACCGAGTAGCGGCGCTCCAGATACTTCAGCGCCAGCAGCGAAACGCTGGTAATCACCAGGTACAACGCCGCTACGGCCAGGAAGAAGGTGAAAGGTTCACGAGTGGCATCAGCCGCCTGCTTGGCCTTGAACATCATGTCCTGCAGGCCCACAACCGAAATCAGCGCCGTGGCCTTGGTCAGCACCAACCAGTTGTTGGTGAAGCCTGGAATGGCCAGGCGGATCATCTGCGGCACCTGGATGCGGAAGAACACCTGGCGCGCACTCATGCCATAGGCCACGCCGGCTTCGGCCTGGCCCTTAGGGATACCGAGGAACGCCCCACGGAAGGTTTCCGACAGGTACGCACCAAAAATGAAACCCAGCGTGCCGATACCGGCGATCAGCGGGTTCAGGTCGATGTAATCGTCGTAACCGAGCAATGGTGCCACTCGGTTGATGATGTCCTGGCCGCCATAAAAGATCAGCAGGATCAGGACCAGGTCAGGGATGCCACGGATCACCGTGGAATACAGATCCCCCAGCCAGGCCAGCCAGCGCACCGGCGACAGACGCAGGGCCACGCCGATCAGGCCAAGGACGATGGCCAGGGCCATCGACGACAGGGCGAGCTGCAGCGTCAGCCACGCCCCATCGAGGATGACTGCCCCATAGCCTTTCAACATGATTGGTATTCCTCAGGGCTTGGGAATGAAAAAATGGTGCAAACCTCAGAGCTTCTGCTGTTTGCACCATTGCACAGGTTAAACCCGACGTCTTAGTTCGAGTCTGGACCGTAGATGTCGAAGTTGAAGTACTTCTTCTCGATTTCTTTGTACTTGCCGTTGGCACGAATCGCATCGATGGCCTTGTTGATGCGCTCGCGGTTGGCGTCGTCGCCTTTGCGTACAGCGATGCCTACGCCGTCACCGAAATACTTGACGTCGGTGAAAGACGGGCCGACGAAAGCAAAGCCCTTGCCGGCATCGGTCTTGAGGAAGCCATCCTCGAGCAGGGTCGCATCTGCCACGGTGCCGTCCAGGCGACCGGCAGCGACGTCCAGGTAGATTTCGTTCTGGGTACCGTACGGCACGACAGTGGCGCCTTTGGGTGCCAGGACCTCCTTGGCGAAGCGGTCGTGGATCGAGCCACGCTGCACACCAATTTTCTTGCCCTTGAGCTCGTCCAGGCTATCGCTCACGGCAGTGCCCTGCTTCATGACCAGGCGCGCCGGCGTCAGGTAGTAGCGCTTGGTGAAGTCCACCGACTTCTTACGGTCTTCGGTGATCGACATGGACGACAGGATGGCGTCGATCTTGCGCACTTTGAGCGCAGGGATCAGGCCGTCGAATTCTTGCTCGACCCAGGTGCACTTGGCTTTCATTTCTTCACACAAGGCATTGCCGATGTCGTAGTCAAAACCGGCGATGCTGCCATCAGGCTGCTTGAAGGCAAAAGGAGGGTAAGCCGCTTCGATACCGATTTTCAGCGGCTTTTCATCGGCTTGCGATACCAGGGAAAACACGGAAAGCGCCAGGGCGCCAAGCAGTGCGAGCTTCTTCATCAGGTAACTCCATCGGTACGGGGCAATACGAGGCAGGGGTAACAGCTGCCCGCTATGCGAATGGGTACAACGCGAGCCGCGCAGGTTTCGACCAAGGTCGCAGACCACGAGCGAGTGAGTGGCATTTTAACGACAGCCCGGTAGTCGATATTTCTTCAAAGCGACAACTAGTTACAGAAGCGCTTGAAATCGCGTCGAGCAATGTTGACAGCCGTTGCAAATCATGCAAGAGCTCGAGAGGAACAACCTATAAGCAAAGCAATTAACGGGCCTATTATTGGCAAACCCTTGCTTTACGGCAAGTGCAGCGTTTGTCCTTGCAGAAAAAAGCCGCCCGATTGCACCAGCAGCGGACAGACCTGTTTCCCGACGCCCCGATCCTGTGCGAAATCGGTGACAGAAGAGTTACCGATGAATGTCGGGTAACAGTGAAGCAAAAACCCCGCCGGCTGACCGAGCGGGGTTTGAGGTAGGTGGCTAAACCAGCGGGGCGGGCGTAACGAGCAAGCCCGTCAGCAACCTCACTGGCCTCTTCGCGAGCGAACTCGCTCCCACCGGTTAGGCGATCGCCTCTGAGCGCTGAGTCAAGCCGAGGCCAGGTTCATCGCTTTGTGGGTGTCAATCAAATGCTGCACGACGCCTGGGTCTGCCAAGGTCGAGATATCACCCAGGCCATCATATTCAGCAGTGGCGATCTTGCGCAGAATACGGCGCATGATCTTACCCGAGCGGGTCTTCGGCAGCCCCGGTGCCCATTGGATGACGTCGGGCGACGCGATCGGGCCGATTTCCTTACGCACCCAGTTCTTGAGCTCCATGCGCAGTTGCTCGCTGGGTTCGACCCCAGCATTGAGGGTGACGTAGACATAGATGCCCTGCCCCTTGATATCGTGGGGCACACCCACCACAGCCGCTTCGGCGACCTTGGCATGGGCGACCATGGCGCTTTCGATTTCCGCAGTGCCCATGCGGTGCCCGGAAACGTTGAGCACGTCGTCTACACGGCCGGTGATCCAGAAGTAGCCGTCTTCATCACGACGCGCACCATCGCCGGTGAAGTACATGCCGCGGAAGGTCTTGAAGTAGGTGTCGACGAAACGGTCGTGGTCGCCATACAGCGAACGCGACTGGCCCGGCCAGGAATCGAGGATTACCAGGTTGCCTTCGGCAGCGCCCTCGATAAGGTTGCCCAGGTTATCCACCAGCGCTGGCACCACGCCGAAGAACGGCCGGGTTGCCGAGCCAGGTTTGAGCGCCGTGGCCCCCGGCAGTGGGCTGATCAGCACGCCACCGGTTTCGGTTTGCCACCAGGTGTCGACTATTGGGCAACGCTCTTTGCCCACGGTCTTGTAATACCAGTTCCAGGCCTCAGGGTTGATCGGCTCGCCGACCGAACCCAGAAGGCGCAAGCTGGAACCGTCAGCACCCGCAACCGCAGCCTGCCCTTCGGCCATCATGGCGCGTATGGCGGTCGGCGCCGTGTAGAGGATGTTGACCTTGTGCTTGTCGACAATTTTCGACACACGAGTGATATCGGGGTAGTTCGGTACGCCTTCGAACAGCACGGTGGTGGCGCCGTTGGCCAACGGGCCGTAGACGATATAGCTGTGCCCAGTCACCCAGCCAACGTCAGCCGTGCACCAGTAGACCTCACCGGGGCGGTAGTCGAACACCCGCTCATGGGTCAGCGCGGCATACACCAGGTAGCCGCCAGTGGTGTGCAGCACCCCCTTGGGTTTGCCGGTGGAGCCGGAGGTATAAAGAATGAACAGCGGCTCCTCGGCGCCCATTTCCTTCGGTGCACAATGACTGGAAGCGACTTTCATCAAGTCTTCGTACCAGATGTCGCGATGCTGGTGCCAGGCAATGTCACCACCGGTGCGCTTGCACACGATGATCTTCTGAACGCTGCTGGTTTCAGGGTTGGTCAGCGCCAGATCGACGTTGGCCTTCAGCGGTGTACGACGACCGCCTCGCACCCCCTCGTCAGCAGTGATCACCACCTTGGATTTGCAGTCGATGATGCGACCGGCCAGAGCCTCCGGCGAGAAGCCGCCGAACACGACCGAGTGAATAGCACCGATGCGGGCACAGGCCAACATGGCCACTACCGCTTCCGGGATCATTGGCATGTAGATGGTGACCACATCGCCACGATGGACATCCTGGCCGCGCAGGGCATTGGCGAATTTGCACACCTGCTCGTGCAGTTCGCGGTAGGTGATATTGCGGTGCTCGGAAGGGTCGTCGCCCTCCCAGATGATCGCCAATTGATCGCCGCGCTCTTCCAGGTGGCGGTCCAGGCAGTTTGAGGACACGTTAAGAGTGCCGTCGGCAAACCACTTGATGTCCACATGGTGGTCGTCGAAGGAGGTCTGCTTGACCTTGGTGAACGGCTTGATCCAGTCCAGGCGCTGGGCCTGCTCACGCCAGAAGCCGTCCGGGTTGATCACCGATTGCTGATACATGGCCTTGTAGGTGGCCTCGTCGGTCAGGGTAGTGGCCGCAACCTCGGGACGAACGGGATACAGTGGAGCCGCACTCATCTGTGATACCTCGGTGTAATAGTTGTTTTTGTATGGAACCGTTTGTAACTGTAACAGAGCTGGAAAAACCATACGACGATGGTAGTAGCGCAGGTAATCCCTTAACGGCCCGCACAGCAGCAGAGGCTCTAGCCCGCAGCTACTGGCCCGTCATAGTAGAAACCGAAGGATGCCGTTCAAGGGATTGTTACAGAATTTGGCAAAAGGCGAAAAAACTTTATCAAAACGCTATCTGTTTCCCTTAGTTATCCAGGCATAACATTGATCTCGCCAGCAACGGCAAAGCGATTAACTACAGGAAACAGCCCCCACGAAGGCAATTTGTTAATCCCGTTCTAATCCCGATAGTTGAAATTCAGTACTACTCGCGGCGTCACAAGCGCCGCGTGCCCCTTGACGACCTTAAACAGGTAAATTGAACATGAAAGCGTTACTGGTATTGGTACTCGGCGGCCTCTGCAGCACGGCGATGGCCGGCGAAACGAACACTGTCGAACAGATCCCGGTTGAGCAGTACACTTACTCCCAGCACCTGGATATCGCCCGCGTCATCTCCATGAGCGAAGTGCCAAACGTCTGCGAGGTGGTGCCCGCCCGCATGACCTATGAAGACTCCAACGGTCACAAGCACATCCTCGAATACCGCGTAATGGGCAACGGCTGCTCCAACGGCTGAAAACCCGAATCGGGGCCCAAATGGGCCCCGTCGCGTGTCAGCCAGCTGCAACTTAGCGACACTTAAAAATTAATAGAAGATTAACTAAATTTTATTTAATCCAGCGATTTCCCCAATGCGTAATCGCGCAACTTGTTAGCAATTGTCGTATGAGAAACCCCCAACCGTTTCCCTAGTGCCCGACTACTTGGAAACTCACCCATCAAATTTTCAAGTACCGCCTTTTCAAAGCGCCCGACGATCTGCGAAAGATCGCCGTCCAGCGAGAACTCGCCCAACGGCTGCCTGGCACCGTAATCCGGCAAGCGAATATGTTCACCTTTCACTATCCCGCCTTCGCATAGCGAAACCGCCTGAAACAATACGTTCTCCAACTGCCGCACATTACCAGGCCAGTGATACTGGCTGAGTTTATCCATGGCCGCAGGCGCCAACCGTGGCAAGGCGCAGCCGATCTGTCGGCTGGCTTGGTCGAGAAAGTGCTGAACCAGGCCTTCGAGCCCGTCCATGCATTCACGCAGCGGCGGGATGTGCAGCGACAGCACGTTCAGCCGGTGATACAGGTCCTGACGGAATTCGCCACGGCTGCACAGTTCCGACAGGTCGACCTGAGTGGCGCAGATCACCCGCACGTCCAGGTAAACCTCCTCGTCACTACCAACACGGCGGAAGCAACCATCCTGTAGGAAACGCAGCAGCTTCACTTGCAGCCGCGGGCTCATCTCGCCCACGCCATCAAGGAACAAAGTACCGCCGGCTGTGAGCTCCAGCAGCCCCAGTTTGCCCTCGGCGCGCGCTCCCTCGAACGCCCCAGGACCGTAACCGAACAACTCGGTTTCGGCCATCGACTCAGGCAGGCCAGCGCAGTTGAGCGCCATCAACGGGGACTGACCCCGCGGGCTGGCCAGGTGGCAGGCACGCGCCAGCAACTCCTTGCCGGTACCCGTCTCACCTTCGATCAGCAGAGGTGCATCCAGAGGCGCCATGCGTCGCGCCTCCCGCACCACTGCCGCCATCATCCGCGAACTCTGAAAAATGCTGTCAAAGCCGCGCAGCTCCTGCTTGCGCACGTTATAGATACGTTCGCCGATGCGGTCTGCGCGGTGCAGCGTCAGCACTGCACCGGCCAAGGCCTCACTGTCATCGTGTTCTGATTGCAGTGGCGCGATATCGGCCAGAAACACATCTCCCTTTACCTTGATACGTAGGCCATTGATCCGCGACTTGTTGGCACGGACCAACTCCGGCAGGTCGAAGTCCTCGACATAGCGTGCCAGCGGCATGCCCGGTACTTCGTCGACCCGCACCCCCAATAACTGCGCTGCGGTGCGGTTGGCGGCGACGATGCTGCCGCCCATGTCGATCGACAGCACGGGGAAGTCCAGCGCGCCCAGCAACGCATTGAGCTCCATGTGGCGCCGTTCGCTGGGCATCAGGCCCACCCGCTTGACTCCGAATACACCGGCAATCGACTCGAATTTGGGGCGTAATGCCTGGAATTGCAGATTGATCAGGTTGGGGCAGTGCAAATAGATGGCATTGCCATGATCGCCCCCTACCTCCCCCCGCAGAACGTTGATGCCGTATTCCACCAGCAGATTGAGAATGTCCCGAAGAATGCCGATCCGGTTCTGACAATGGACTTTGATACGCATGGATGCTCTCGAAGCGGCTGATTTTTCACAGTCGCGTGGAAAAAATCGTAAAGATAAGCTGACAAAAATGGCACCTATGCCAGCCCAATGCTCTGGATTTTCCGATAGCAACGGCCTTTTGTAAAATAATCGTTACATTCTAGGCATCTCAGGTAGCTACCCTGCGCAACCAGCCATCGTGCAAAACGTCCGGTGAAGGGATATTCCTAGGTCATGTCGTGGACATAACAAGAAAGAGCACTCACTAGGAGAGCCACATGAAACAGACGCAATACGTGGCACGCGAGCCCGATGCGCACGGGTTTATCGATTATCCGCAGCAAGAGCATGCGGTATGGAATACCTTGATCACCCGCCAGCTCAAAGTCATCGAGGGCCGCGCTTGCCAGGAGTACCTCGACGGCATCGACCAGCTCAAGCTGCCCCACGACCGCATTCCACAGCTGGGTGAAATCAACAAAGTGCTGGGCGCTACCACCGGTTGGCAGGTTGCTCGTGTACCGGCGTTGATCCCTTTTCAGACCTTTTTCGAGCTGCTGGCCAGCAAGCGCTTCCCGGTCGCGACGTTTATCCGCACCCCCGAAGAACTGGACTATCTGCAAGAGCCGGACATCTTCCACGAAATATTCGGCCACTGCCCGCTGCTGACCAACCCCTTCTTCGCCGAATTCACCCATACCTACGGTAAGCTCGGCCTGGCCGCGACCAAGCAAGAGCGGGTGTATCTGGCGCGCCTGTACTGGATGACCATAGAGTTTGGCCTGATGGAAACCGCGCAGGGGCGCAAGATCTATGGTGGCGGCATCCTCTCCTCACCCAAGGAAACCGTCTACAGCCTTTGCGGCGAACCGGAGCATCAGGCCTTCGACCCGATCGAATGCATGCGCACACCCTATAGGATCGACATCCTGCAGCCGCTTTATTTCGTCCTACCGACCATGAAGCGCCTGTTTGACCTGGCCCACGAAGACATCATGGGTATGGTCCACCAGGCCATGCAGTTAGGGCTGCATGCGCCGAAGTTTCCACCCAAGGTCGCTGCCTGAGCACCTTGCAGATAACAACTCGAAGCGGAAAACACACCATGAATGCCTTGAACCAAGCCCACTGCGAAGCGTGCCGCGCTGACGCACCGAAGGTCACCGACGAAGAACTGGCCGAGCTGATTCGCCAGATACCGGACTGGAGCATCGAAGTACGCGACGGCCATATGGAGCTTGAGCGCGTGTTCCTGTTCAAGAACTTCAAGCACGCGTTGGCGTTCACCAACGCCGTGGGCGAAATCGCCGAGGCCGAAGGCCACCACCCTGGTCTGCTGACTGAATGGGGTAAAGTCACCGTGACCTGGTGGAGCCACTCGATCAAAGGGCTGCATCGCAACGACTTCATCATGTGCGCGCGCACCGACAAAGTGGCCGAGACGGCTGAAGGCCGCAAATAACATCAATAACAGAGCTGCAAATTGGGGCCGCACTGCGGCCCCAAGCATCAGTCCCTAGCTGACTGACATCAAGCCGCAAAGCCCTAGTCGTCTCCTGCACCTGTGCGAAAACCATCCGGTATCCGCCCGCAAAACCGACAAGCGACCAGGAAAATTTACTAACTGTCATCCAGACTTGTGTATCCTGCCCCAGCTTTACGAAGCTCCAAACGCGCCTGGCGCAGACTTTTCACTCACACTTGCGAGGAACGACGAGATGCATGAAATCCCGAATCTTCCCTTCCCAAGCCTGAACCCAGAAGAGCCAACCGTTACCGTCCACGCCGAGCCGACGCCTGCCGTCGATCAGGACGGTGATGATCAACCCAGCGCTGACCAGGAATAAACCGCGCAACCCTGCGACTGTGTGAAAACGGCTGACCTGTGGGCTCCCCCGTCATCACGTTTTCACACCGTCCCGAATGCGGCAGTAGCTCAATACCTCAAACTGCTGCTCGACTAAGGCCATGTTGACGGACCCTCATACCGGAGTCCGCGCCATGCTGCCTTTCCATCAAGTCCCATCACTGCGCCGCAGCCAGATCGACGCGATCACCGCGCAGGATGTACTGCTCGATAGTGGCTTGTCCGGCCCCTACGATCTCAAGACATCACTTAGCCTGCACTTTGACCAGGCATTGAACCTTGACGATCTGTTTCCCAACGACTTGGCAGACTGCCAGTTACGCCTGGCGCTCGAGCAAGCACTTGCCAGCGACTTGGCAGCAGCCCACCTCAACCGGTTTTTTGCACGCGAGCCGCACAGCCCTGTTGCACCCGACGAATGCACTTACTTCCTGCAAACGCTGGTCAAGCGTGCGCTCCCAAAAGCGCTGAGCGATCCGCCAGCAACGATCACGCCCTACCGCGCGTGCAGCCTGGCGCAAACCCTGTGGGCAAAAGGCCTCTGTCACAAACGCCGCGATGCCTTTGTGATGGCCGCCCTGCTGCTATTGACCGACCTGTCTACGACTCCCCCGCCGCCACTGCCTGCCATGCCAGCGCTGGAACTTGACGGCTACCTCGACCTCAATGTGCTTGTACGCCACCTGTTACCGGCGCCCCTGGGGCGTAGCCAGGGTGACCAGTTGTTCGAGGCCCTTGAGGCTGATGTGTATTTCCAGGGGGCGCGCTACCGGGCCCCAACTCAGCGCGAGCTGCAAGCAGGGCTTGTGCCTAATCAATATGGAAAAGTGCTGCTGCCCGGCGCAGCTCTGAACGCACCCGCATCCCAAGCGCTGGACGCCTTGTTGCAATCAGAGGCATTCGACCGCTGGGCACTGCGCCTTAGCGAGGCAATTCAGCTGGGCTCGAACCCGCACAGCCGAGCGCTTGCCGAGCAAGCAATCGCGGATACGCTCTACCCGCCTGAGGATCGACGCCCAGGCTACCTGCTGGATTTTGAGCTGTTCAACGCCCACAACACCTTGCTGCCCTTCCCACAGATCCGCCTTGACCTGGTCAATAGCGTGCAGGCCAGCCTTGGCTGCCAACCTGCCGTGGCCGAGCTCGCCAGCGAATTGCTGATGCGCCGTTTCGCCCCCGAACTGCTGCTCGACGGCCAACCAACCAACAGCCCTTACCGCCCTGACCTAGACTGGGCTGCCCTGCGCCAAGGCGCAATGCTGCTGCGCGCACGGCAATTGCCAGGGTCATTTGAGCAGGCTTTTCGAATGAACATCGAAACCCCCGCCGATGAAAGCACCGCTAGCGAAGCGCTGCGCGATACCTTGAGCCACTGGGGGCCGCTGCATGGGCATATCGACAGTTTGCCGCCTTGGTCGGCGCTGCAATGGCAAAAGGTGTATGACCATTACCTCAATGCCTGGGACATGGAGGCCATCGAGCAGCGTCCCAATCGCATGACCGAGGCCGCTCTGCGCCTGAAAGCCAAAGGTATCGACCCGGCAGGGCGTAACATCGACGGGCAACTGCATCTTGAAGCCTATGTCGATGATCGCGTGGGATACGCCAATAGAGGCCTTGAAAATATCACCGCCTGGTACGAGCGTGAATTTGACACCTGGGAAGCAACTGCCAAGGTTCGCTACCAGGGCCTGCTGCAACGCCTGATACGGCACCTGCCCGCTGAACAACGCGAGCAGCTTGGCCAGGCGCACTGGACCTGTTATGCCGCCACCTGGCCTCGCTATCACGGGCCTGAGCCGGTGCCGCCCTATGGCGATAGCCCGCAAGATCTCTGGCATGAGGAAATTGGCACCCGGGGCATATTCATCCGAGTGCATGATCCAGAGCGTGACACACTGCTGGAGCTGTTTCCCGAACGCCTGGCCTATCGCGTCTGGTACAGCGCACCGAAGGCGTTCGAACAACTGGCAGGGCGCATGAACCTCAGCTACCTGGACTACAACGGTGCAGCACCCACATGGGATGTCGCCAACCATTATTGCACTTTGAAACATTTGGGCGAGGCACCTGAAAACGCAAAACTCGACGCGTTGGCCGGTATCTATGCCACTGCCATTGCACTGGGTAACCGCGCTGCTCTGCACCTGGCCGGCAAAGGCGCCACCGCCTACGAACGTTTTCTGGCCGAGAAACGTAAAGTCAGTGACTGGGCTTACTTGTGGAAGCTGATCAAGAACACGGTCCCCCTGGTAGCCTGCGTTGATGTGAAAGACAGTGAGGATGCCGCCAGCTGTGCGTTGGACGTACTAGGCGGCGTCGGCACCCTCACTGGCAATGCCCTGCGCACGGCAAGCTCGCTATCGCGGATTTTCGGCAGCAACAAGCTAGCTGCAAAAGTCGCACGTACCACCCTTGAAACGATCGCCAAGCGCTGGGCGCTTTCAAGCGAGCTGCCTCCGGCTCTTTACCAACGCACCATCGGCCTGCGGCGCTGGCACAGCGCGCCCGAGCTCACGCACCCAGGCGAGTGGCCAGATACCTTCGTACTCGACCGCATGCCGCCCCCAGGCCTGACGCCGGGCCAGCTGATACTTGATCGACTCCCTCCAGCCGACCTATCCCTGGCCTGGGGCACCGCCCAACGCCCTATCACAATCAGCAGGGCCGATAACCTGATTGATGTGATCATCAACGGCGAGGCCTATCGCTATCAGCCCTCAGACAAAAGTAACGTGCTGCAAAGGGTCGCGAACTCGACATTTCAGACGAACCCGCAGGTGCTGAAAACACCCTATAGCGGGCCGCATGAGTCAACCATCGCCTTGCTATTTAAGCCAGACGAGGTCAATGCAGGCACGCCGTTGTTCGGCCAGCACGCCAGCCGAGCTTTCCTGACCACCCGGCTGGAGCCTGCACCGATTCGCGCACGCGATGTGGTGGTCGGAAAATTAGCGCTGGCCCAGGTGATGGTGCACGAAGGCAAAGTGCTCGAATACATCAACTCCGTGAGAGTCCTGCCAAAACTCAGGGCCGAGGTCAGCCTGGGTGTGATTACGCCACCTATCTATCACCGCAGCATCACTGTCGACCCGTTAGCAGAGTTCTGGTTTGGCTTGCCGGAGGATACCCCACGGCTCAACGTAGAGATTCTTGCCCGTTTCGCCCCGCCCGTAAGGCTTGGCGGGCTGGCCAGGACGATCGCCGACAGGCGCATCATCAGGGCGGCCCTGATCGAATGGATGGAGGCTGAGTGGCTGGTGGTCGAAGCGGACACCGGTGTGTTCTACGCAACCCGGCATGAGCCCTGGCGTTGGCAGCTGCGGCAGTTGGAACAAGTGCTCGACAATACGATTGGGCCCGAGGCTCGGCCCATGCCACCACGCGACCAACGCCGTATCCTATCCAGAGTTCGCGACCCAGATCTGATTCAGCGTTATCTGGACCTGAGCGAAAGCTACCGGATCGTAGCCACACGCTCTAACCTGCAGCGCGACGTCGACAATCTGACCGCCCTGCTGCGTGACTGGCTGGAGCACGGTCGTACCTTGCGCCCGGTCAGGATGAGCCCATTTCAAGAGCTGCTGGACGCTGCAGAAGCCCGCATGCTGCCCGAATTCGCCAAGAACATACTCACCAATTCCCAAGCCCAGGATGCCCTAACCGGGGTGATGAAATCCGGCCTGGTGGGGCTGAACCGAGAAATCATCCCGACTTGGCGGCCATTGATTCAGGCCACGGTCAGCGAGCAGGCACACACCAACCATATCCTCAACCGGTTGCTACCGGCCTCGGGCACCCCAAAGTCATTCACCCCAATGACCGTAGACCAATTGCTCAGCGATTCCGGCGCACGTAGCCTACGCGAACACCTGCCGGG
The DNA here is from genome assembly GCF_017491595.1 of Pseudomonas sp. 51_B. Lineage (NCBI taxonomy): Bacteria > Pseudomonadati > Pseudomonadota > Gammaproteobacteria > Pseudomonadales > Pseudomonadaceae > Pseudomonas > Pseudomonas sp. 51_B. Next base: position 8,316 of record NZ_JAFGYW010000018.1, on the reverse strand, counting down.
GGCGAACCTTGCATTCTTCACCGTGGCCCTTGAGGATGGCAGACGCCGCGTTTACTACTCGCTCTCAGGCGGCAAAAGCAAGCGTATCTTCAAGATCGCCACCCCGCCGCCCGACGAAAACCTCAACATCACCTTCATCAATGCCCTGGAGCGTATGGAGGGCAGAGCGCCGTCGCCGCGCTTCACCGAACTGCCGATTCTGCGGCGCCCTACGGCACTCGACGTGCAACAACACCATCGGCACCTGGACTCGGAACGGCTGATTGCCACGGTGATTTGCGAAGACCTGCTGGCACGGCCCGAACAGGTCAGGTCGATCCAGGTGTTCACCCTGTTCAGCACCTGCCGTTCGTGCGGCGGTTACGTGCTGCCGCGGCTACGCCTTGACTTCGACAAGGCAGCGTTCAGCGTCAGTTGGTTGGTTGACTATCGAGAATAGCGACAGCGCTGCGGGCAGCCGTTGTTCATGCACGAGCTGCCCGCAAGCTGTACAGGCACGGTTATGATGTAGGCGCGCCATGCCCACAGCCCTACGGACCCCCCATGCCCCCGCAAGCCGCTTCCTCCTTTGCCATCACTGGCCAAGTCGTTTCCATCGTTTTGTTCACGTTCATCGGTTATCTGAACATTGGGATTCCGCTGGCCGTGCTACCTGGCTATGTGCACAACGACCTGGGCTTCAGTGCCGTGATCGCGGGCCTTGTGATCAGCGTCCAGTACCTCGCCACCCTGCTCAGCCGTCCTACCGCCAGCCGCATCATCGATAACCTGGGCAGCAAAAAGGCCGTGATGTACGGCCTGTTCGGCTGCGGTTTGAGTGGGGTATTCATGCTCGCCTGCGCCTTTCTCACCCATCTGCCTTGGGTTAGCCTGGTATGCCTGCTGCTTGGGCGTCTGGTGCTGGGCAGTGCCGAAAGCCTGGTGGGTTCCGGCTCGATCGGCTGGGGCATCGGCCGGGTTGGGGCGCAGCACACCGCCAAGGTCATTTCCTGGAACGGTATCGCCAGCTACGGCGCACTGGCCATCGGTGCGCCATTGGGTGTGATGATGGTCAAGAGCCTTGGCCTGTGGAGCATGGGTGTGAGCATCCTGCTGCTGTGCGGCTTTGGCCTACTGCTGGCTTGGCCCAAACGTGCCGCCCCGGTGGTCAGTGGCAAGCGCCTGCCGTTCATGCAGGTGCTGAGCAAAGTGTTGCCCCATGGTTCGGGGCTGGCGCTGGGGTCCATCGGCTTTGGCACCATCGCCACGTTCATCACCCTGTATTACGCCAGCCGGGGCTGGGCCAATGCCGCGCTGACCCTGAGCCTGTTCGGTGCAAGCTTCATCTGCGCGCGGCTGTTGTTTGGCAATTTGATCAATCGGATCGGCGGTTTCAGGGTGGCAATCGCTTGTTTGTCAGTCGAAACCCTTGGGTTACTGATGTTGTGGCTGGCGCCAAACGCCGAGCTGGCATTGGCAGGAGCGGCGCTGAGCGGCTTCGGCTTCTCTCTGGTGTTCCCGGCATTGGGGGTGGAAGCGGTCAACCAGGTATCAGCGGCCAACCGCGGGGCAGCGGTAGGGGCCTATTCACTGTTTATCGACTTGTCGCTGGGGGTCACCGGGCCATTAGTGGGTGCGGTGGCATCGGGGTTCGGGTTTGCTTCGATGTTTCTGTTCGCGGCTGCAGCCTCTTGCAGCGGGCTGGTGCTGAGCCTGCATTTGTATCGGCAAGCCCGCTGTGCTCGCGGCCGTAGCGCCGGGGGCGCTTAGCGCCGGGGGCGCTTAGCGCCCCCAGCTTGCTCCAGGTCAGCGCCTGGCGTATTGCAGCACCACCTCCAGCGGGTGGCGCATCTGCCGTTCGGTCATGCGTTTGACCTGGCTGCGGCACGAGTAGCCGGTGGCCAACGCCTCGCCCTCCTTGTCCAGCTTGGTCGCCCAGGACTGCTCGAAGATGGTGCGCGATGTCGCCTGATTGCGTGCCTCATGCCCGTAAGTGCCAGACATGCCGCAGCAACCGGTCGCCTCGGTCACCAGCTTGAGCCCCAAACGGGCGAACACCTGCTCCCACTGCTTGGTACTGGCCGGAACGTTGGTCTTCTCGGTGCAATGGGCCATCAGACGGAAGTGGCCTGGGGCCACAGGTGCTTGCTCGGGAAGCACGTCGATCAACCATTCCTGGGGCAATAGCACTTTGGGGCACTCATCCAGGCCAGGCACCTTCTGGTACTCCTGGCGATAGACCAGGGTCATGGCCGGGTCCAGGCCTACCAACGGCACGCCGCAGTCAGCCAGGGCCTTGAGCTGAGTAGCATTGCCAATTGCCGCCTTGGCGAACGCCCCCAGGAAACCCTGCACATGTAGGGGCTTGCCGTTTGCGCTGTACGGCGCAAGGAACACCCGATGGCCCAGGCGGTGAGCCAACTCGATGAACGCAGCCAAAAGCGGCGTCTCGAAATAACGGGTGAAAGCATCCTGCACCAGCACGATGCTGCGCTCGCGCTGGGCCGGGGTCAGCTCCCGCAGCGCTGGTACGCTAGCCACGCCAACGCGGCAGCGGGTCAGGGTCGACTGGAAATTGAAGCGGCTGATGAGTGGGCTGTCGACCATGCCGACCTTGTCCGCCAGCAGCTTGCTTACCCATCGCGAGCCCATGACTGCGTTGTACAGGCCCGGTGCGTGAGCCAGATACGGAATGGTGAATTCCAGGGAGCCGATCAAATAGTCGCGCAGCGGGCGCTGGTAGCGGCCGTGATACAGCTCCAGAAAGCGTGAACGGAAGTCCGGTACGTTGACTTTGATCGGGCACTGCCCTGCGCACGATTTGCAGGCCAGACAGCCAGCCATGGCGTCGTACACCTCATGGGAGAAATCTGCCTGGCCCTGGTTGCGCGCGCGATTGTTGCGAAGCCGCGCCGGCAGGCCCTTGAGCCAAGATACCGGGTTGCGCGCTGCCGCCAGCACATCGATGTTAGCCTCGCCCTGCAAGCGCAGCCACTCGCGCATCAAGGATGCACGGCCCTTGGGTGAATGCTGGCGCTCACGGGTGGCCTTCCACGACGGGCACATGGCATCGTTGGGGTCATAGTTGTAGCAGGCGCCATTGCCGTTGCAGTGCACAGCGCTGGGGAAGTCCTGCCAGACTCGCTCGTCGATGGTGCGGTCCAGGTCACCGCGCAGGGTCACGCCGTCGACCGTGGTCAGGCCTTCAACGCTGTCTGGCGGCGTGCAGATTTTGCCTGGGTTGAGCTGGTTATGCGGGTCGAATGCACCTTTGAGCCGCTGCAGCGCCGGGTACAGTGCCCCGAAGTATTCCGGCACGTACTCCGAACGCAAGCCTTTGCCGTGCTCGCCCCACAGCAGGCCACCGTAGCGTTTGGTCAGTGCGGCAACGGCATCGGAGATCGGCTTGACCAGTGCGGCCTGCGCAGGGTCTTTCATATCCAGGGCTGGCCGTACGTGCAGCACGCCGGCATCGACGTGGCCGAACATGCCATAGGCCAGGCCGTAACCGTCGAGCAGCGCGCGGAAGTCGGCGATGTAATCGGCCAACTGCTCAGGCGGTACGGCGGTGTCTTCAACGAACGGCTGCGGGCGTACCTCGCCTTCGACGTTGCCCAGCAGCCCTACCGAGCGCTTGCGCATGGTGTAGACCCGGGTGACCGCCTCAGCCCCCTCGGCCAAGGTGTGCCCCAGGCGCTCGACACTGGTGTCGCGTTGCAAATGGTCGATGAAGGCCTGGACCCGAGCATTGACCTCGGCCGGCTCATCGCCGCAGAACTCCACCAGGTTGATGCCCAGGGTCGGGCGCTCTGGGTCGGCCGGGAAGTATTCGGCAACGCTGTGCCAGACGATGTCCTTCATTGCCAGCATCAGCACCTTGGAGTCGACCGTCTCGATCGACAAAGGCTTGAGCGCCATCAAGGCATTGGCGTCGCGCAGCGCATCCATGAAGCTGGTGTAGCGCACGTTGACCAGCACGGCATATTTGGGAATGGGCAGCACATTGAGCTTGGCTTCGACCACATAACCGAGCGAACCCTCGGCACCGCACAGCACGCTGTTGAGGTTGAAACGCCCATGCTCGTCGCGCAGGTGCGCAAGGTCATAACCGGTCAGGCAACGGTTGAGCTTGGGGAACGTCGTTTCGATCAGCTGGGCTTGAGTTTCCTGGATTTCCCGGGCCATACGGTACACCTCACCGACCCTGCCAGGCGCCGCGCAAGCCTGCTCCAATGCATCATCTTCCAGCGGCAGGCTGTGCAAGCGCTCGCCGCCCAATAGCACACTGTGCAGTTCAAGCACATGGTCGCGGGTCTTGCCGTAGGTACAGCTGCCCTGCCCACTGGCGTCGGTGTTGATCATGCCGCCAATGGTGGCGCGGTTGGAAGTGGACAACTCAGGGGCGAAAAACAGCCCATGGGGCTTGAGCGCGGCGTTGAGCTGGTCTTTGACCGTACCTGCCTGCACCCGCACCCAGCGTTCCTCGACGTTGATTTCCAGGATCTGGTTCATGTGTCGGGACAGGTCGACGACGATACCATCGGTCAGCGACTGGCCATTGGTGCCGGTGCCGCCCCCACGCGGGGTCAGCTTGATCGCCTTGAAGCGCGCATCGCCCATCAGCGTGGCGACCCGCGCCACGTCATCAGCGTCCATTGGGAAGACCGCTGCCTGGGGTAGACGCTGGTAGATGGAGTTGTCGGTGGCCAGTACGGTACGGGTAGCGTAGTCAGCGCTGATCTGGCCACGGAAGCCACTGCCGCGCAGGGCCTGGAGGAATTCGGGATAGTTGGCGGCGGGCGCCAGGGTAGACAGCTGGGCGATCATCGAAGGATGGCCTCTTGATAAGTGCTAATTCACGGAAATCCTGCCGCCCCAGCATGGGTAAGGCCCACAGGGATGACGTATGGGCCAATGTTCCTGTAGTTTCGCCTCAGGGGCAAACGGATAATCCTGCCGCTATCGATGACTTTCATGAATGAATTACCGCCATCTCACCCCGTCCATGTCGCTGCTGCTGGCGTTCGAAGCTGCTGCTCGCCATGAAAGCTATACCCGTGCCGCTGCCGAACTGGCGCTGACCCAGAGCGCAGTCAGCCGTCAGGTTCAGGCACTGGAGCAGCAACTGGGCCTGACACTGTTTCGCCGCGAGGGCCGGCAGGTGCAACTGACCGACGTTGGCCGGTTGTACCAGCGCGAGTTGAGCGAAGCGTTGGGCCGCATCCGCAGCGCCACGCTGCAGGCGCTGGCCTATCAGTCGGGGGTCGGCACCTTGCGCCTGGCAACGCTACCCACCTTCGGCTCCAAATGGCTGCTACCGCGCTTGCATGCGTTCTACAGCGCCCACCCTGGCATGCTGGTGCACATTCATTCACGCATCGAAGCGATCAATTTCGACACCAGCCAGATCGATGCCGCCATCGGCGTGGCCAGCCATGACCTGCCGGGCCTTATCTGCCACCGGCTGCATGCAGAGGAGTTGGTGGTCATTCTGCCGCCGCAGGCAGGCGACGATGCGCAAGGCTGGAGCCCTACACGCATCAGTGCAGAAGTCTTGCTGAACGTGGCCAACAACCCCCATGCCTGGGGCGAATGGTTCTCCCACCACGGCCTGGCGCACCGGGCCATGCGGTTAGGGCCAAGCTTCGAGCTGACTTCGCACCTGATACAAGCGGTGCGGGCCGGGATCGGCATCGGTCTGGTACCGCGCATACTGGTCGAGGAAGAGCTGGCCAAGGGCGAGCTGTTCAGCCCAGGGACGGCGTTTGCCAGCCAGCGCAGTTACTACCTGATCTACCCGCCGCGCAACGAGGCACTGCCTTCATTGAGGGCATTTCGCAGTTGGCTGCTTGAGCAGATTTGAACCTTGCTGTGGCTTCTTCGCAGGTCAATCCGCTACTACGCACTCATCGCCATTGAGAAGTTGTGGCAGTGGGGTCACCCGCCTAGAGGCCGCAGCAGGCGACAAAAAAACCCGATGCCAGTCACCTGACACCGGGTTCTTCCATTAGCGTGCAGGCTTACTTGCCGACGACACCGGCAACACCCTTGGCCTGCGGCTGACGACGGCCTTTGACCAGATACGCCAAAAACATCGCTATCAGCCATACCGGGATGGCGTACACCGATACCTGAATACCCGGAATCATCAGCATGATACCGAGGATCAGCACTACGAAGGCCAACACCAAGTAGTTGCCGTAGGGGTACCACAAGGCCTTGAACAGCGGTTTCTGGCCGGTGCGGTCAAGGTGCTGGCGGAACTTGAGGTGCGAATAGCTGATCATCGCCCAGTTGATCACCAGCGTGGCGACTACCAGCGACATCAGCAACTCCAGTGCATTCTGCGGCATCAGGTAATTGAGCAGCACCGCAATCAGCGTTACCGCCGCCGACACCAAAATCGCCCGCACCGGCACACCGCGCTTGTCGACCTTGGCCAACGAGGCCGGGGCATCGCCCTGTTCGGCCATACCCAGCAGCATGCGTGCGTTGCAGTAGGTGCCGCTGTTGTACACCGAAAGTGCAGCAGTCAAGACCACGAAATTCAGCAGGTTGGCTGCGACATCGCTGCCGAGCATGGAGAAGACCTGCACGAACGGGCTGCTACCGTAACTGCCGCCGGATGCGTCGATGCTAGCGACCAAATTGTCCCACGGCGTCAACGACAGCAGCACGACCAATGCGCCGACATAGAAAATCAGAATACGGTAGATGACTTGGTTGATCGCCTTCGGAATGACGGTTTTGGGCTTGTCCGCTTCAGCAGCGGTAAAGCCAAGCATTTCCAGGCCGCCGAAGGAGAACATGATGAATGCCAGGGCCATGACCAGGCCGCTGACGCCGTGGGGGAAGAAGCCACCATGGCTCCACAAGTTGCTGACCGAAGCGTCAGGGCCGCCATTGCCACTGGTCAACAGATAGGCACCCAGGCCGATCATGCTGACGATCGCCACGACCTTGATGATGGCGAACCAGAATTCGGCTTCACCGAAGAACTTCACGTTCATCAGATTGATGGCATTGATCAGTACGAAGAACGCTGCCGCGGTGACCCAGGTGGGAATCTCTGGCCACCAGTAGTGAACGTACTTGCCTACCGCCGACAGCTCCGACATACCCACCAGGATGTACAGCACCCAGCAGTTCCAGCCCGACAGAAAACCGGCAAAACCGCCCCAGTAAGTGTGCGCGAAGTGGCTGAACGAGCCGGCCACCGGTTCCTCGACGATCATCTCGCCAAGCTGGCGCATGATCATGAAAGCGATGAAGCCGCACACGGCATAGCCTAGGATCATCGACGGGCCGGCGGATTTCATCACGCCTGCCGAACCAAGGAACAGGCCAGTCCCAATTGCACCGCCCAGGGCAATCAACTGGATATGGCGATTTTTCAGGCCCCGCTTGAGCTCGCCTGAATGCATGTTTTGTCCACTCATGAACGAAGTCACCTGCATTGTTTTTATCTGTGACGGGATCGGACCCACCGCGCTCGTGGCGCAGCGGAATGGGCAAGGTGGTTACCTTGAATTTCCTGCCAACCGGTGCCGCCGAAGCGAATCAGCCAGGCGTCGGCAAGAGTGCGCGGTACGCAAGAGGGTCACAGGTAAAACGCGGCGCACTGTATACCCCTGCAAACGAGCAGGCGTCAACGCGTTGCGTCGTTTCCTCTGGAAAAAACGCAGCGATCCTGTGGTAAGCGCCGGAAAAGGCGAAGTGATCGGCGTACATGGCGCCTCCATTTGTTGTTCTGTTGGCCTGGCTCTGTGGTCAGGCTTATGCACACGGCAATGTGTGATATATCACCGCGCCATGGGGGTTTGGGCAAGATGGGGTAGGCACGCAGGGCAGGCTTGGGTGGGTGAGTTGCGGCAAGTTCTGTTTACAAAAACCGAACAATCCCGAATTGATGGGTGGATTTGAGCGATATCGTACAAATTTCTTTACAGAGTGGTTTGGAAAATTGCCAGTCGTCCGAAAAATTCTTTTGGGCTCAATATGTTGGGCGCTGTGCAAAGACGACACATGATGCACGGGCAGATCAGAACCAGCCCGAGGCTAATGCTGACCATTTAAGCCTAGAGGTTCGGCGTGAGCTCTTCGGTGGAGCGCAGATCGAGCGCCGCCCGCGCGGCGCATCGCGAGCTGCGCTCGCTCCTACGTTTGTTTCGGGCCAATTATGCCTGCGGGATTTGCGCGCGGACGCCTTGGTGCATGGCGCGGTATCGCGTCGTATGAACCGGGCGGGCGCGCGCATCTGCCACAGGCGTTACTGGCCCGAAACAAACGTAGGAGCGAGCGCAGCTCGCGATGCGCCGCGCGGGCGGCGCTCGATCT
>NZ_JAFGYW010000187.1:0-518 GCF_017491595.1 Pseudomonas sp. 51_B | reverse complement strand
AGAACTGGGTGTGCTTCTTCTTGGGTTTGCGCATGCAATTCGAGAAATCCGCCTTGAATTGTGACGCCAGCATCGTCAAAGACGCGGGCGAGTCGCTCGGTGGACGACGCATCGCTCCTGTCGGATCGCTTGTAAATACCGGCCCAGACCAGCATCAAGTTGCTAGCGAGCCCATAGGTCTTGCTCGCGCCGCTTACACCAAGATATCGTTCATTGCTGAACTCAATGTGTGAGGCGTCGGCTTGAGGCTTCGCAGAAACACCGTTTAAATCTTGAGCAATGCTCAATAGCGTATCCAAGTCCTTTTCCACACCACCGCGCAATGCATCGCCGAACCTTCCGCTCAACGTCACGCGCGGATGAAACTTCAGTTCGAAAATCGCTATAACGTTATTGGTGTCACAGATCATCATGTCAGGTATGCGCCTCGAAGTTCGGCCTTTTACGTCAATTGTTGGCTCGATGAAGATGCGGCGGCAGTTCTCCATCCCATTGGCCTTGAAGTCGTTGATCAAACG
>NZ_JAFGYW010000186.1:0-518 GCF_017491595.1 Pseudomonas sp. 51_B | reverse complement strand
GGCGACTGGCTCAATGGGTGGCTCCTGGTTGAGCGGTGGTGCGGGGGGACGACGGATCAGTCGGCAGTGTGAAAGTACGCAGATCGATGGTTGGCGCATTTGCGCTGCCGCCGAGTCGATGATCGAGTATCAGCAACTTGGCTTTACTCATGCCCTGACTGAGCTGGCTGAGATATTGCTCCAGCACGACGGCCTGGCCGGCATTGGTGAACGCTTTCTGTTCGGCGCTGAATTTAAGGTCGGCGGTTTGCGCGGCTGCATTGATCTCCCGCGCATTGGCCATTGCCTGATCCCGCGCCGTGCTCGCCTGCAACTGCGCCTCGTTAGTGGCCTGCGCAGCCGCCCCGCGTTCGCGAGCGATCAACGCCTGCGCGCCGATCTGCGCCGCTTGCACACTGTGATAGGCATTCGCCGCGCCGGCCGGTGGATGAATCGCTTCGACAACTGTGGCGAGGATTTCCACACCGCTGTTCAATCTGTTCAGATCGCTTTGCACTGCGCGACCGATTTCCTCAGCC
>NZ_JAFGYW010000185.1:0-518 GCF_017491595.1 Pseudomonas sp. 51_B | reverse complement strand
GGTCGGAGTGGCCGTGATGCAGCACGGCATCGAACACCACTTCGTCCTTGTTCCAGTCGGCAACGCGTTTGATCCGCGCCTGGACTTCCTTCGGCAGACGGGCGAACAACGCCTTGGTCAGCTCGGTTTCCGGCCACACCGCCGAACCGCCCACCGCCAGCACCGCCGCCAGTTGCGTCAGCAGATCACCTTCAACTTCCGCCAGGCACAGCACGTGCTCGCGCGGCAGGATGGCGTAGCTGTTTTTCTCGCCGGTCGGGCCAGCCAGCACGCGGGTGATGCCGCTCTGCGATTGCGCAGCGTATTGCACGCACAGGGGGCTCAGATCGGCAAACTTGTTGTTGTCGGCCCAGGCTTTCAGCGCGTTCAACGATTGGCTCATGGCATCGCGCAAGCGCACGTCCGGGGCGCTGATGGCGTCACCGCGAGCGAAGGATTGCTCGATTGCGTCGCTAGGGCGCGTCGACAGCAGGCGGTACAGATACAGCGGGCCGCCGGCTTTCGGGCCAGTACCCGAC
>NZ_JAFGYW010000184.1:0-518 GCF_017491595.1 Pseudomonas sp. 51_B | reverse complement strand
CATTGAAAAACTGCGCCGGTTGGAATGCCGCGCGAATGCGCTGCAGATGCTCGCCGGTCAGCGCTTCACCGCCGGTGATGATCATGCGCACCGGCAGGACGTCATTCTGCGTGGCAAGGAACTGCGCCAACTGGCTGCCGTAGCTCGGCGTGAAACCGAGGACGTTGATCCGATGCGTGCGAATCAAGCCGCAAATTTCTTCCGCGTCCCACTGCCCTTGCGCCCGCAGCACCACCTGCGCACCGCTGAGCAGCGGCACCAGCAGACGTTCGGTGGCGGCGTCGAAGTTGATCGAATAGAAATGCAGTTCACAATCGTCCGGGCGCATGCCGAAGCGTTCGATCACGGCCTGACAGTGCATGGCAATTTCGCCGTGGGAGACCACCACGCCTTTCGGTTTGCCGGTCGAGCCCGAGGTGTAAATCAAGTAGGCCTGATGTTGCGGCAGGCTGATAAACGGCAGCTCGCTGGCCGGGTAGTCGGCCAATCCCGGGCTGTCATCTTCCAGACACCAGCGC
>NZ_JAFGYW010000183.1:0-519 GCF_017491595.1 Pseudomonas sp. 51_B | reverse complement strand
ACCGTGACCGTATGCAACTGCGCCTCGCCCTTGTCATCGACCAGCCATACCGCCGGGTCGCTGATGTTTTTCGTCAGCGCCGACCAGGGCAGTTCCACCGCCGATTTGCCGGTGCCCTTGGCGGTGGCACTGACCACCGAACCGAGCTGCATGCCCGGCGGCAGCTTGTCGAGGCTGACCTTGACCTGCACGGTGCCCGATTGCGCCGACACCGATGGCGTGATCTCACGCACGGTGCCGGTGGTTTTGATCTCGGGGTTGTCGAGCAGGCTGACTACGATCGAGCGATCGGACGGCCGCTCGGCCAGCAGCGATTCATAGACATTGAACACCGCGTCGCGGTCGCCATCGCGGGCGAGGCTGAAAATCGGCGCGGTGGCCTGCACCACTTGGCCGACTTCGGCCTGGCGCTCGGTGATCACCCCGGGTGCATCGGCGATCAGCGCGGTGTAGCTGAGCTGGTCCTTGGCGTTGGCCAGCTGCGCCTGCGCCGCGCTCAATGCGCTCTGGCTGCTGCGC
>NZ_JAFGYW010000182.1:0-520 GCF_017491595.1 Pseudomonas sp. 51_B | reverse complement strand
CAAACGGGTGATGGCGGTGTGCAGGTCGGTGACTTCCTGCGCGGCGCGCAGCAGCGGACTGTTGACCACTTTGATCAGGCGCGCCGACAGCGCGGTGTCGCGGCCGATGACTTTGCTCAGGTCGCCGACGCTGATTTCCGGATCCTCGGCGGCCTTGCGAATCTGCAGGGCCACTTCCGGCAACGTTGGCAGAACCAGGTCATCGTTATCGATGGCCGCCACCAAATCCTGTTGGACCTTTTCCGCCAGTTCGCTCATTTGGACTCTCTAGGGTGTTGCAACAATGCTGCGATCAACGCTGGATTTCGCGGTCGCGATCCAGTTCGTAAGGCAGGTCGAGCACGTGCAACGCGGGGCCTTCGAGGGCGCCCAGACGCAAATCACCGGCTTCGGCAGCTTCGGCCTGCAACACGGCCAGGAGTTCAATGTTTCCCTCGGCATTGGCCGCCAGCACCACTTCGCCGATCGAGCTGTTGTGGCTGGGGGCGAACAGTTGAGTGCCGGGCTCCGGCAACTCGGC
>NZ_JAFGYW010000181.1:0-520 GCF_017491595.1 Pseudomonas sp. 51_B | reverse complement strand
ATCAAGGCGGGAGAGCGCGTAGTCGAATACAAGGGCGAGCGGATCTCGTGGAAAGAGGCGCTGCGCCGCCCTCCGCACGACCCGGACGATCCGAATCACACCTTTTACTTCGCGCTGGAAGAGGGCGGGGTGATCGACGGCAAGATCAACGGCAACAGCGCGCGCTGGATCAACCATTCGTGCGCGCCGAACTGCGAAGCCGAGGAAGTGGGCGGGCGCGTGTACATCCATGCGCTGCGTGACATCAACGAGCAGGAAGAACTGTTCTACGACTACGGTCTCGTGATCGACGCGCGCCTGACGAAAAAGCTCAAGCGCGAATACGCGTGCCATTGCGGCGCGGCGACGTGCCGCGGCACGCTGCTTGCAACGTCGGAAGAAGACGAAGGCAAGAAAAAGAAGAAGGCGAAGAAAGGCGGCAAGGACAAGAAAAAGAAGAAGTGACGCCCGGCGGCGGTGCGCGGCAAGCTCGCGCGGCCGCCGCGGTTTCCCGGCGTTCGAATCGGCGTTCGAATCGAAG
>NZ_JAFGYW010000180.1:0-520 GCF_017491595.1 Pseudomonas sp. 51_B | reverse complement strand
CATACAACGCGAGATGCGCCCATGGCAACCGCCGTCGGCTTTCACCCGGCTCTGGATCAAATTGCGTTACGGCATGAAGGTGCCCGCCTGAATGGCGGACGAATGCATGGCGCTGGATGCGCTGCCCGGTGGCGACCAGTCGGTTTTGCAAGCCTTGCCCGAAGCCCTGCGCGAATGTCTCAGCCGTGCGGCGCGGGTGATATTGATCGCTAATAATCCCGCGATTACCGCAGCTGATTTCGCAGCGCTGAATATCGGCGCTGATGACGTCGTCGTCAGTTTCAATCATTGCATCAAGGCGACGCTGCTCAACGAGCAAAGCGTGAATGTCTTCGTGCACGGCTATAACGCGCCGGACGCCTATTTCTTCGGTCTGCCCGGCAATGCGGACGTACAGCGACTGGTCGACCGCGCGGGCGAGCGCTGCTTTACCATGCTGGTGGGTTGCGCAGCACCGATGTGCCCGTTGCCGCGCGTTGCGATGTACTGGGATCGCATTCCGTTGCCGCCGCTGTGGAAC
>NZ_JAFGYW010000179.1:0-524 GCF_017491595.1 Pseudomonas sp. 51_B | reverse complement strand
GTGCTGGAACGCTGGTTTGACTGTATCGATCGCTACAACACCGTTCGCGGCGACAACGACACGCCGTACTGGCACGACGAGAAAGCCAATCTGGGCCTGCTCGCGGCAGCGGCGTGGATGGCTGAAATGGTCACGCTGAACGACACCGCCACGCGCAAACAGAACGAAGAAGGCGAACGCAATGCCCGCGCCGATCTGTTAATTGCCGGCAGCGAAGACCGTGCATTCATTCAGGCCACGCAACGCTGGCCACGGGTCAACAACCTCAACCTGACCCAGGCCCTGCTCGACATCACCGTTGATGCCAAGCGCATCAGCTACGCAAGCGATCTCAAGCTCGGCTGCCTCTTCATCGCTCCGCAAAAAGCCCAGCACAGCGCCAGCCCTGAAGAACTGCAGGACATGGTCGACGACCTGCAAAAGGAACACACCTGCGCCGTGGCCTGGTATTTCCCCTACGCCTATCGCAAATTGCACAGCGACGCGGGCAACTATCATCCGGGCATCGCCGTGCTGTTCAAGGA
>NZ_JAFGYW010000178.1:0-524 GCF_017491595.1 Pseudomonas sp. 51_B | reverse complement strand
CCAGTCACCAATGCAGTTCCCAGGTTGAGCCCGGGGATTTCACATCTGTCTTAGCAAACCGCCTGCGCACGCTTTACGCCCAGTAATTCCGATTAACGCTCGCACCCTACGTATTACCGCGGCTGCTGGCACGTAGTTAGCCGGTGCTTATTCTTCCGGTACCGTCATCCACTCCGGGTATTAGCCAGAATGATTTCTTTCCGGACAAAAGTGCTTTACAACCCGAAGGCCTTCTTCACACACGCGGCATTGCTGGATCAGGCTTGCGCCCATTGTCCAAAATTCCCCACTGCTGCCTCCCGTAGGAGTCTGGGCCGTGTCTCAGTCCCAGTGTGGCTGGTCGTCCTCTCAGACCAGCTACTGATCGTCGCCGTGGTAGGCCTTTACCCCACCAACTAGCTAATCAGCCATCGGCCAACCCTATAGCGCGAGGCCCGAAGGTCCCCCGCTTTCATCCTTAGATCGTATGCGGTATTAATCCGGCTTTCGCCGGGCTATCCCCCACTACAGGACATGTTCCGATG
>NZ_JAFGYW010000017.1:0-110622 GCF_017491595.1 Pseudomonas sp. 51_B | reverse complement strand
GCTGATCAGATCCAGCGAGGCGAACTGGCGGGCCACCTGAAAAGGCTCGGTGTAGCTGACGGTGACCGTGGCCACCAGGCCGATGTGGGAGGTAACAGCTGCCAGCGCTGAAAGTATCGTTAGCGGCTCGAAGCGATTCAAATAATGGGGGCTGGAGCGGGCGTGGATGTGCAAGCTGTCGGCGATGAAGGCAAAGTCGAACTTCGCAGCCTCCGCCAGTTGTGCCTGTTGCTTGTAGTAGCCGAAATTGACACTGGCGTCAGCCAGTGCCTGCGGATGACGCCATTCGCCCCAGCCGTGGCCGACGCCATGAATCATTGCGCCGAGGTGGATCTGTCGTTTACTCATGCTCATTACCTCTGGCCGATAGGCCTCAATGTCTGATCCGCGCGACACGCCTGTGCCGCGTGGCACACCGGTCAAACCGCCACGGGCAGCACGCTGCGCGAATGCCCTGGTACTGCGTCGATCAGCGCTTGGGTGTAGACGCTGGCCGGTTGGCCGAACACCTGCACTGCCGGCCCTTGCTCGACTACCTGCCCGCGCCGAAGCACCAGCACCTGGTCGGCCATGCTTGCCACTACCGCAAGGTCGTGGGAAACCAGTACGTAAGCCATGCCCGATTCGCGCTGCAGTTCATCCAGCAGGGCGAGGATCTGTGCTTGTACCGATACATCCAGTGCGCTGACCGGCTCGTCGAGCAGTAGCACGTCGGGCTCCAGGGCCAGGGCTCTGGCGATGGCCACCCGCTGGCGCTGGCCTCCGGACAGCTCTCGGGGCAAACGGTCGAGCAAGTGCACCGGCAGGTGCACCCTGGTGATCAGTTCGCGGGCCTTACATTCCAGTGCATGGCCCCTCAGCAAGCCGAACGAAACCAGCGGCTCGACGATGCTATCGAACACGGTGAAACGCGGGTCGAGGGCGGCAAACGGGTTCTGCTGCACCAACTGAATACGTCGGCGCAGGGGCCGGAACTGCCGCCAACTGAGCCCGCTGATATTCGCGCCAGCGAACTCGACATGCCCTTGGCTAGGTTTCTCCAACCCCAGGGCAATACGCAGCGCCGTGCTTTTGCCTGAGCCAGACTCGCCCACGATGGCTAGCGTTTCCCCGGGATGCACTTCAAGGTTCAGATCATCCAGGGCGGTGAAGTGGGTATGCTGGCCTGGCAGAGCAAAGTGTTTACCGATGTGACTCAGGCGCAGCAGGGGCGCCTGGCGCGCCACTGCATGCGGCCGGCGTCGTGGGACGAGGGCCGGGGCGGCATTGAGCAGACTACGCGTATAGGGATGCCTAGCGCTCCAGAGTATTTCCCTGGCAGAAGCGTGCTCAATGAGTTTGCCCTGTTTCATCACTAGCAACCGGTCGGCGCGGTCGCATGCCATGCCCAGGTCATGGGTGATGATCACTAACGAGATGCCGCGCTCGGCCACCAGCTGTTGCAGATGATCGAGAATGCGCCGCTGTACCGTGGCATCCAGCGCGCTGGTGGGCTCGTCGGCAACGATCAGCCGAGGCTCGCCCGCCAAGGCGATGGCGATCAGCACACGCTGACGCATACCTCCCGATAATTCGTGGGGATACTGCCGCGCCCGCAGCGGCGGCTCGTCAAGGCCGACTTGGGCCAGCAGCGCCAGCACGTCGCTGTCTACCTCGGGGTAGTGTTGGCCACGGGCCAGCTTCAGGGCCTCGGCGACCTGCTGGCCAACGCGCAGGGTAGGGTTGAGGCTGACCATCGGGTCCTGCGGCACAAAGCCTACGATACGCCCACGCAACCGGCGCCTGCTTCGCTCGTCGGCTTGGGCCACATCGACGCCTTCGACCCACAAGTGGCCCTGGTCGATGCGAGCATTTTCCGGCAATAGGCCCAGCAGGGCGTTGGCCAGGGTCGACTTTCCCGAACCCGACTCGCCGACGATGGCTAGGGTTTCGCCTAGGTTCAGGTTGAACGACAACTGGCTCACCGCCTCGGTGCGTTGTCCGGCGCACGAGTAACTGACACTCAGGTCGCGTGCTTCGATCAAGGTCGACGGGTTCATCGAGCATGCTCCTCGGCGCTGCGCGCCAGGTGGTTTAAGCTGAACACCACGGCCACCACGAACAGCCCCGGCAGCACCGATACCCAAGGCGCCGTGACGAGGAAGTGACGACCGTTGGCGATCAGCGTGCCCCATTCAGCTGCTGGCGGCGCCGCTCCAAAGCCAAGAAAACTGAGGCCGGCAGTGGCCAGAATGGCGGCGCCGAAGTCCAGTGTGGCGAGCACGGCCACCGGGCCCCAGGCGTTGGGCAGCACATGGCGCAGCAGCGTGCGCGCCCAACTGGCGCCTCCCAGACGCGCCGCTTCGACGTAGGGCAGGGTCTTGATTCTTAGCACCTCGGCGCGAGTGGTGCGGGCGAAGCCTGGGATGATCCCGACGCCCACGGCGACAGCCACAGGCACCGTGCCGAAGCCGATAGCAGTGACGATGGCCAGCGCCAGGAGGAGGCCGGGCAGCGCCAGCAACACGTCGATCAAGCGCATCAGTGCAGCGTCGATGCGCCCCCCGGCAAAACCGGCCAGCGCACCAACACCAAGGCCACCGAACAACGCGATTGCCACCGCCAGCAGGGCGGCCAGCACTGACAGGCGTGCGCCGTACACCACTCGTGTGTAAAGGTCGCGGCCCAACTCGTCAGTGCCGAACCAGTGCACCACCCCGGGTGTGCTGAGCTTGTCGCCAGGCGAAGTGGCATAAGGGTCGAAGCTGGTCAGCAATTGCGGCGCCAGCGCTGCAAACAGTGCGAACAGCACGATCAGCAGCGCCAGGCTGAAGCCGGGTTGGCGCAGCAGCGCGATCAGAGTGTGCTTAGTGCGCTGCAATCGGCTACGACGCTTCCAGGCGGCAGCAGGGCGTGCCGGGAAACCTGCAGAAGCAGTATCGTTGCGGGGCACCGGGATATGCATGGTCATCTCAGTTCACCTTGCCATTGTGGGTGATACGCGGGTCGAGGTAGGGATAGAGCAAATCGACGAGCAGGTTGACCACCACGAATGCAGTGGCCGATACCGCGACGATGGCCAGTACTACCGGGATGTCCTGGCGCAGTACGGCCTCTTGGGCCAACCGACCGATACCGTTACGCGAGAAAATGGTCTCCACCAGCACGGCGCCAGACACCGTGTTGCCGACCTGCAAGCCCACCAGCGTCAGCAGCGGCAAGGCCGCGTTACGGAGGGCGTGACGGGCTTGTACTTGGGCTCGGCTCAGGCCTTTTGCGAAGGCTGTGCTTATGTAGGGTTCCTGCCACACCCCCTGGAAACCACGGTGCAACACCTGGGCGTATACGGCGGCGCTGGGTATCGCCAAGGTGATTGCCGGCAACACCAGGCTGGCGAGGCCCTGGCTACCGGTAGCCGGAAACCAGCCCAGGGCAAAAGCGAACACCTGGATCAGCAGCAGGCCCATCCAGAACACCGGCATCGAAAAGCCCAGGGAGGGCAGGCGGGCCAAGGCCATCTTCAGTGGGCGCCATTGCACATAAGCGGTCAGATAGGCCAGACCAATCCCAGCCATCAGCGACAGCACGATGGCAGACCCCGCCAGCGCCAGTGTTTGCGGCAGGCGTTCGGCCAGCAGCGAAGTCACTGGCCTACCCAATGACAGCGACTGCCCAAGGTCGCCGTGCAACGCGCGCCACAGTAGATGGAGATACTGCTCGAAAAGCCCTTTGTCGAGCCCGTAGTAGGCGCGGGCCTTGGCCAGGTCTTCGGATGACAGACCATCTGCTTCCATTCCGGAGGCGCTGAGCATGATCGCTAGGGTATCGCCGGGCAGCAGATAAAGAATGAAATAGGTGATGGTGTAGGCGCCCCAAAGCACCAGCAGCGCCTGGCCGATGCGGCCGGTCAGATAGCCCCTCATGGCTGGCCGACCTGGATGTCGCTGAACAAGGCGAAGCCCTCAGCTGTCCAGCGGAAATCCTTGACTCGCGCTGCAGTGGCGGCCTGCCAGACGCGCTCGTACAGCGGGAACGCTGAGGCCTCGTCGATCAGCAAGTCTTGCAGTTGGCCGTAGGCTTTAGCCCGTTGCCCGTCGGCGGTGGCGGTGATTCCGCTATCGAACAGACCTTGGGCTATGGTCAACGCGAGTGGTTCGTAGGTGTTGGTGGCCAATGTGGCGCTATTGGCCGCGCGGGGGTCGAGTATCGTCTGCAGGATAATTGGGTCGGCGCGGGTCATATAGGTGGAGGTCAGGTCATAGTTGCCTGATGCGTTACCAGCAACCCATTCGGCGCGGGTCAGCACATTGAGTTTGAGCTCTATACCCACCTTGCGCAGTTGGTCCTGTACCAACACGTCGCCGGCGCTTTCGGCAGGGGTGAGGTTGTAGCGAAGGGTCAGGCGGTTGCCGTTCTTGTGCCGGTAGCCGTCCTCGCCCTTGTGCCAACCGGCAGCGTCAAGCAGTTGCTCGGCCCCCTCGGGGTCGTAGGCAAGCTTGCTGGATTGGGCTTTGAAATACGGCGTGGTGAGGTCAAAGACCCCGCTCACCACCGGGAAGGAGGCGTTGTAAACGGTGTGCGCGTAGCTGGTGCGGTCGATGGCTTTCTGCAGCGCCTGGCGCACTTGCCGGACGGCCAGCAGGCGGTCATTGCGGGTGTTGGGATAAAGGTTCAGCGCCGGCCCCGGCAGCGAGCGGCTCTGGATGGTCGCGCCCTTGGACTTGAACAGGTTCAGGTCGATTTCCGAGAACGGGTTACGTGGCCACAGGATATCGGCCTTGCCCTGGAGGAACAGGCCATTACGCACGCTTTCTTCGGGGATGTAACTAATGTCTACGGCGTCCACGTGTGCCGGCCCCTGGTTGCGCATGTTGGCCAACGGCCAGGCATAGTCTGGTCGTTTGACCAAACGAGCGCCTACCTCGGGGGTATAGTGCTCGAGGATGAACGGGCCAGTACCGATGATTTTGCCCAGGGAGCGTTCTTGCGCAGTCAGTTGATACGAGGCCGGGGCGAGGATCGCCAAATTGGTGGTGGAAGTTGCTTGAAGGAAGCCTGCGTTGGGCCGTGACAGCACCAGCCGTATGGTGAAGTCATCGATGACCTCAGCGTGGTCGTAGCCGGCGAGGTAGGTGGCACCGAAAGTCGCGGGTAACTGGGTGGCGAACGCTTTATTGCTGTCAAAGGCAGCTTTCACCGCGTGGGCATCGAAGCGCTCGCCATTGCTGAACGTGACGTCCTGGCGCAAGTGGAAGGTATAGTCGAGGGCGTCGGCACTGATTTCCCAGCTTTTAGCCAGCCATGGGATTATGCGCCCGCTGTCTGGGTCTTGGTCTGTGAGTGATTCAGCGACGTTGCGCAGCAGCACGCGATGCT
This sequence comes from Pseudomonas sp. 51_B, assembly GCF_017491595.1. Classification (NCBI taxonomy): domain Bacteria; kingdom Pseudomonadati; phylum Pseudomonadota; class Gammaproteobacteria; order Pseudomonadales; family Pseudomonadaceae; genus Pseudomonas; species Pseudomonas sp. 51_B. The sequence goes on along the minus strand of NZ_JAFGYW010000017.1, from coordinate 105,267 downwards.
CCAGCCAGTAGACCTGAAAGGGATCGACGCTGACCAGGGTGGTGTTGTCGCCCCAGAAGGCAACGCTGAGACTATTGCTGGTGCTGCTGTTGTCGGCGGGCGAGCAGGCGGTGAGGGCCAGTGCCAGGGAGCCGGTGGCGAACAGACGGTGCAGTGCAGGCATGGGGTGATCCTTCAATGAGATAGAGTTATCTCTACCGGCCTTTTAGCGGCTAAATCCGCTTGCAAAGGCTTGTGGGTTGGAGATGTTTGGGCTGGTAGATCCACCCACGCTGAGGCCGGTACAGACGACAGCTGCCAGTCACTCCTGGTAATCACGCCCCTCACGTTCCAACTGCCGGATCAACGCATCCCAGTGCCGCTGAATACCTTCCCCCTTGCCATCTGAAAACCGTTTGGATTGCTCGTGTACTTTGGCTATAGCCGCTTGCGGCGCATGCAACAGCTGTTCATTGCCCCCGGCCTGTGCTGCTATCTGGATGTTGCACGCACGCTCCAGCCCATGCAGTTCGCGGAACGCGTGTTCCACGCTAATGCCCCCGGTAAGCAACCCGTGGTTGCGTAAGATGAGGATGTTGCTGTCGCCCAGGTTGGCCACCAGACGCTGCTGCTCATCCAGGTCCAGGGCCACACCCTCGTAATCGTGGTAGGCCACTCGGCTGTAATAGGCCAGGGCGTGCTGGGAAATCGGCAGCAGGCCGTCGCGTTGGGCCGACACCGCCGCACCGTCGCGGGTGTGGGTGTGCAGCACAGCTTTGAGGTCGGGCCTGGCGCGATGAATCGCACTGTGAATCACATAGCCGGCCTGGTTTATGCCCAGACCCAGTGGGTCGTCGATGATCGTGCCGTCGACGTCCACCTTGACCAGGTTCGAAGCGCTTATTTCATCGAACAGCAAGCCGAAGGCGTTGATCAGGAAGTGCTCGTCAGGCCCTGGCACCCGGGCAGAGAAGTGCGTGTAGATATGGTCGGTCCAGCGCAGGAGCGCCGCTAGGCGGTAGGCCGCGGCCAGCTTGACCCGGACCTCCCACTCTTCGGCGCTGACACGGTTGCGCACGTTGGTGGGACGTTGGGTGATGGCAGACAATGAACTCATGAGGTGCTCTCCGGTAGTCAGTAGCCGCGTGCAGCGTCGACCAGGTTGGCCAGGGGTGCCTGCTCGCGGTAGCGGTGGAAGTTGGCGATGAACGCTTGGAGAAAGGCGGGATAACCCTCCTCGGAAATGGCCGATGTATGTGGCGATAGAAATACCCGTGGGTGCTGATACAGCGGGTGGCCGACCGGCAGCGGTTCGGGGTCTGTGACATCCAGGCTGGCACGGCTGATCAAGCCGCTGTCCAATGCCTCAAGCAGGGCCTGCTGGTCGAGCAGGGCACCGCGGGCGATATTGATAAGGTGCAAGCCCGGCCGGGCATAGTTGAGGACCTGACGATTGATCAGGCCGCGGGTAGCGGGGGTTAGCGGAGCGGCCAGCACTAGGTGATCGCTGCCGGCGAACAGTTGAAGCAGGTCGGCCGCTCGTTCCACGCCAGGCGCTTCGGCGATTGGCTGGCCAGGGCGGCTCATCGCCAGCACCCGCATGCCGAGTGCCCCTGCCTTGCGTGCCAGGCTCTGGCCAATGTTGCCGAAGCCAAGCACACCTAGGGTACGACCGTGCAGCGGCGCCAGGGGGGTCAGGCGCCATTCGGCGTCCTTGACCCAGAGCGTTGGCAGTTGCTTCGCAGCGGCGAACATCAAGGCCAGCGCGAACTCGGCCACTTGCTCGGCGTTGGCGCCTTTGCCGCTGGTCACTTGCGCGCCCTTGAAGACCCAATCGGGGTAGAAGTCGATGCCCGAAGATACCAACTGCACCCATTTCAGACCCCAGGGCCAACCCGCAGGTGGGCTGTCGACGCGCTGCCCGCGCACGTTGAGAGGGCGCAGTATGAGTACATCGGCAGGTGCTCCGAAGACCAGTTCACCCGGGGCAATATCGATCACTTGATGACCGGCCAATTGTTCGCGCAGATGATTATTGGCGTGGACGTCGAGCTGGCTGGCGATGATCGAGTGACTCATGACTGAACCTCCGTCAGCGCGGCACGGCCGGCTTGGCCGAACACCACGTCGTCCTGCGGAGTGTGAATGCGGCTGCAGAGTACGTCGCGATAGTGCCGCTCCAGCGGGTTGCGCCTGGAAAGCCCTGGGTTGCCGACAGCCTCGACGGCAAGCGTCACCGCCTGGATAGCATTGGCGCAAACCATGTGCTTGAGCTGTCCAGCATGCTGTGCAGCAGTTTGCCCGGCGACCGCGGCATCGAGCAGGCTCTGATTGGCGAACAACAGCGTGTCGATGCGGCCCAGCAAATCCTGGAAACGCGGCAAGCTGGCCAGCGCAGCGCCCAAGTTTGAGGGGGTACGTTGCTTCAGGAAGGCTGCCAGCCAGTCGCGGGCAGCGCGAGCCACGCCGTCATACACCGCAGGCAGTAGCACGGCCAACCACAGTAGGCCCTGGTTATCGAGTTCCGCTTTCGCGGCACTGGCGGGGGTGACACTGACGGCGTGGTCGAGCGGGATCAGCACGTCATCGAACTGCACCTCATGGCTGCAGGTAGCGCGCATGCCTAGGTGGTCCCAGTCCTCGATGATGGTGATTCCGGGCGTATCGCGATGCACCAGAAAGCCACCGATAAGGGGGTCGGCATCGTCGCTGCGCCCCCAGACTAGGTACCAGGTCAAGCCGTGACTACCGGTGGAATAGATCTTGCGCCCGCTAAGCCGCCAGCCTTCGGCGCTGCGCCGGGCGATGGTGGCGGGTAACCCGCCGCGTGCAGGGGTGCCTAGTTCAGGTTCGACGCGCAATGCATTGATCAGCGCGCCGTGTTGCACGGCATCGCGGGCTACGCGTTGGCGCAGGTGCTCGGGCCAGCGCGCATCGTCCTGCAGGCGGTAATGCTGCAGGTAATGCATCACCAGAATCAAAGCCGTGGCCGGGTCGCCTTTACCGACCGCACCAATCACTCGGCGAGCGCTGGCCAGGTCGGCGCCGCTGCCGCCGAGGCTGCGGGGTACCGTAAGGGCGAGCAGGCCGCACTGTTGCAACAGGTCGAAGTTGTCCCACGGGAACTGGGCGCTGCGGTCATAGCGCTCGGCATTGGCTGCCAGGGCCCGTGTGAGCTCAGCAAGAGCACTGTCGGTGGGGTGACTCATGGGTTTCATCCCTGAATAACGGTGAATTGCTTATGACCGTATTCGTCTGGATGAGCCCTGTAAAAGTCTTTTTAGTTCTATGCTAATTATTTGTTTTGAGAATTTATATTTAGATAGTTTATGCAAAAAATGCATTTAGTGCTGCAGGCCACCTCAAGCCTGATGATTCAGCTCAACAGTCTGTGGCCAGCGATTTCACCAAACAAGTCCACGGGCTCCTGCAAATTGCCTAAGTAGCGCGGATGGAACAACCAGAGGTCCACCTGCGGCTTGAAATCGCTGACATTGAGCACGTCCAGCGCATCACGATGACGGCTGGCTTGCAGCAGGGGTTCAGGGACCAACCCCAAGCCCTGCCCGTTGGCGACCAGTCCCAGTTGCAACTCGGTGCCAAAGGTTTCCAGATTGATTGACAGGCTCAGCCCCTGCTCGCTGAGTGCACGCTGCAGCCCTGCGCGAAAACCACAGCCGTCAGGGTTGAGTACCCATCCACGGGTATAGCAGTCCTTGAGCTTATAGCTGCGCTTGGCTGCGGTGCCTCTGGCCGCTACCACCTTCAGCGGCATACGTATGATCGACTGGCTTGCGATTCCTTCCGGGAATATTTTGCCAGGGGGGAACAAGGCGGCAGCAGCGTCCAATTCCCCGTTCTCCATGCGCGCGATCAAGCTGCTGCCCCATCCGCTGCTGACCTGGGTACGCAGCTGGGGGTAGGCTTCGCGGATCTGCGCCAAGGCGTCAAGCAGCACAACATCCCCCAAGGTCTGGGGTACCCCAAGGCGCAGCGTTCCCGACGGGGCTCCATCGTTGGCGACCAGCTCGCGCAAGGAGTCGATCTCGCGCAGAATCGCCTTGCACTGCTCATAGACGCGCAGCCCCATAGGCGTTGGCTTCAAAGGCTTAGTGTTGCGGTCGAGTAGTAGGGCGCCCAGGTCTTCCTCGAAGTTCTGCACCCGGCGGGTGATCGCCGGTTGCGTCAGTTGCAAGGCTTCGGCGGCGAGGTTGGTCGACTGGCATCGGATGACCGCTACGAAGGCGTCCATATCATCGATTTTCATAATCGGCGCTCACTGGATCGAATGAGAAAAATAAGCCATTAGCATAATCGCATAGGGAGTTGATGCCATACATCAAGCGCTATCTGATTGAAATGCATATTAGCATATTCCTAAAATCAATTTAGTTTATCTTGCGGTCTTCGTTAGAGTCCTCAGACCGGGCGGCATGATGCCGCCCGCCCAGGCATCTAGGAACGCCATGTCCATTCGAACCAAACTCTTGACCCTTGCCGCGGCCTTGTTGCTGATGGGCCAGGCCAGCGCCACGGAGCGCCTGACCCTGCGCATCGGTGACCAGAAGGGCAACATGCGTGCCCAGCTGGAAGCGGCCGACGCCTTGCGCGATTTGCCCTACGACATCCATTGGGCCGAATTCCCGGCTGCCGCGCCGCTAGCCGAGGCGCTCAATGCCGGGGCAATCGATGCCGGCATCATTGGTGATGCGCCGCTGCTGTTCGTACTGGCGTCGGGAGCACCTGTCAAAGCCATCGCAGTAGACAAGTCCGATCCCTACGGTACTGCACTGTTGGTTCGGCCTGATGCCCCCCTGCAAGGTGCAGCAGACCTCAAGGGCAAGCGGATTGCCACCGGGCGAGGTTCGATTGGTCATCACCTAGCGCTCAAGGCTTTGGCCCAGGCCGGCCTTGGCGAGAAGGACGTAGAGTTCCGTTTCCTCGGCCCAGTGGATGCCAAGATCGCCCTGGCCAATGGCTCGGTGGATGCCTGGGCGACCTGGGAGCCTTACACGGCGTTGGCCGAGCTCAGTGGACAGGGCAGGGTGCTGGTCAATGGCCGAGGGCTGTCCAGCGGCAACAGCTTTCTAGCTGCAACCGATAAGGCGCTGGACGACCCTGCTCGGCGTGCGGCGCTACAAGACTATCTCAACCGTCTTGCGCAGGCGCAGGTATGGGCTAACCAGCATCTGGATAGCTACTCCAACACCCTGGCCGCAATCATCGGCTTCCCCAAAGACGCCGCTCGTTTGCAGTTCGAGCGACGCCAGCTGCGCTGGCAAGTGATCGAGCCACAAACGGTAGCCGTACAGCAAGACACCGCTGATTTTTATCATGCCCACGGCCTGATGACCGAACGCCTGGACGTAGCACCGACCTTCGCCAATGGTTTCACCGTTCCTGATGCAACCAAACTGGCTGCGCATCCTTGACCCTGGAGATCGCTTCATGCAATTGAAAACTCTACGCCAGCTTACTATCGCGCTGCTGACCAGCGCTCTGCTGCCAACAATGGCCAGCGCCGATCAGACGTTGCGCATCGGGTACCAGAAGTCTTCGACCCTGCTGACCCTGCTCAAAGCCCGTGGCAGCCTTGAGCACCGCCTGCAGGCCCAGGGTATTCGGATTAGCTGGCACGAATTCCCCAGCGGGCTACCGCTGTTGGAAGCACTGAACCTGGGCAACGTCGACCTATCGGCGGATGTGGCTGACACCGTGCCAGTGTTCACCCAGGCGGCAGGCGCCAAGCTGACCTATTTCGCCCGTGAGGCGCCATCGCCTACAGCCCAGGCGATTCTGGTGCCGGCGGACTCGCCGCTCAAGACCCTTTCTGACCTAAAAGGCAAACGTGTTGCAGTGACCAAGGCGGCCGGCAGCCACTACCTGCTGATCCAGGCTTTGGCCAAGGCCGGGTTGACTTTCAAGGACATCACACCAGCGTACCTGATTCCTGCTGACGGCAGAGCCGCGTTCGAGAATCACAAGGTCGATGCCTGGGTGACCTGGGACCCGTACGTGGCCAGTGCCCAGCGCCAGCAGAACGCGCGCATCCTGGCAGATGGCAGCGATCTGGCCAGCTACCAGCGCTACTACCTGGCCGGTAGCGACTACGCCAAGGCCCATCCCGAGGTGCTGCAGCAGGTCTATCTTGCTTTGCGAGAGGTCGGGGCCTGGACCAAGGCCAATCCGGTGGAGGCGGCCCGTATCCTAGGCCCGTTGTGGGGCAACCTCGATAGCTCCACGGTCCAGCAAGCCAATGCACGGCGCAGTTATGACGTGCAGCCTGTGAAGGTGGAGAACCTGGCCGAACAGCAGCGCATTGCCGATGCATTCTATCGCGAGGGGCTGCTGCCAAAAGCAGTGGATGCCAGCTCGGTGAGCCTGTATGAACCGGCGCAGAACTAGCTATACGAGCAAAGCGTTGGGGTGCTCGCAGTGCCCCAGCAAAGTCGTCTGTTCGCAGTAATTGGTTTTTGATGATGTCGAGGATAAGGGGCTCTGGGTAATCGTGCGTTGCTGCTCAAGCAGGCCGGAAGAAATCACATAGACGTTGTCGAGCTGCGGCTCTTCTTGCTCGGCGCCATGGCCGCAGAGTTGCGGCAGCGACAGGCAGGCACTGATTGCTCACTAGGCAGCACGGTTTGCAGGGGTTTGCAGAGCTTAAGGTAATTCCAAAAAGGTATTTGTTCCCGCTTTTTAAGATCGATTAGCTTTATGCCTTGAGAGGCTGTCGCGCCAGGCGTGCAGCGTTTTTAGGCGCCAGGCTTACAGAATTTTGTTTCCAGCCTGCGCTCAGCCAATTTTTCTACTCTGGTGCGGGCAAGTTGCGCGCATGCCAGGGTTGCTCGCCCGGAGCTCCAGTGACACTCATGCAAACTTCTTCGGCCACCTTATCGATCGACTCATCTCAGAGACTTGCGCAGTCCTTAAGCAATTATGCGAATAAAGGTGAGGTCGTGCTTGAACTGCGCAATTTGACCAAGGCCTATGACAGCAAAAATGCGTCGGCGCTGCCGGCGGTTAGCGACTTCAGCTTGAAAGTGCTGCGCGGCGAAGTCCTGTGCCTGATGGGAACATCGGGAAGCGGCAAGTCCACATTGTTGCGGCACGTCAATCGGCTGATCGAGCCTTCCAGTGGTGAAATCCTGATCGATGGTCAGGCCATTAGCGGCTTGGGCCCCAAAGCCTTACGTGATTTGAGATCGCGCCGCATCGGCATGGTATTTCAACATTTTGGGTTGTTGCCTCACCGCACCGTGCTGGATAACGTTGCGTTACCCCTTGAATTGCGTGGCGAGCCTGAGTCAAGTCGTCATGCAGCAGCTATGGTGCAGCTGCAGGCAATCGGTCTGGAAGGTTGGGCAGAGCATTATCCACATGAGCTGTCAGGCGGTATGCAGCAACGGATCGGTTTCGCACGGGCGCTGGTAATTGACCCGGACATCCTTTTGATGGATGAGCCATTCAGTGCTTTGGATCCGACCATCCGTCGCGATCTTCAGAACCATTTCCTGGCGCTTGCACGCGAGCGCGGTATCACCACTTTACTGGTCACCCACGACCCTGCTGAAGCCATTCGTCTTGCCGACCGGATTGCCGTGCTGCGCCGAGGCGAGTTGGTCCAATTGGGCACGCCTCACGACATGCTCGAGCATCCGGCTGATGCTGGGGTAGCGGATTTTTTCCAGGACTGCGCTACCAAGCCTGGACCTACGCGAAGTGTCGCAGATCTAGTCAACGAAACGCCCCAGAGCATGCCCTCAGTGCCGCATCAGCGCCCGGGGTTGCGCGCTTGGCAATCCTTGTTACTGGGCCCAGCCGCGCTGGCTGCGCCCGGCCAAGGTGGAAGGTTCTGGCTAGGCTTTGCAACAGAGCTTGCGGCTATGGCGACACTGGTAAAAGGAATTGTCACGTCGTCATGGTTGGCGGCTTTGTTCGCAATCGTCATTTTGGGAAGCAGCCGCTTCATGGCGGTTTGGCTTGGCACCCAACCCAGGCGGCAACCAAAAGCGGGTTGGGGGCTGCCATTGGCGGTGCTCGTGGCTAGTCAGGCATTGGTGATTTTGCGCATGGTGACACCAGATGCATCTGGCGTTTTGTTTGAGTTCCCTGCTGACCGCCAGATCTTGCTGCTAGTAGCCCAAAGCATCGATCAGTTCATCAGCTGGTCGCAACTGACATTTGAAGGCGCATTCGTCGGCATCATTTTTGCGGTGCGAACTGTCATCGAAGGCATTGAGAATGTCCTTTCTTGGTTACCATGGCCTGTTCCGGCTCTGGCTTTGATGCTTTTGGCGTGGCGTTCAGCCAGCTTGGGGTTGGTACTCACCAGTGGCGCGGCACTGCTCTACATTGGCGTGTTCGGGTTCTGGGAGCGAACCATCGCCACGCTGGCACTGGTCGGATCATCGGTGCTGATCGCCCTGGTCTTAGGCGTCCCGATGGGCATCCTGCTGGCGAAGCGTCCTCTGGTAAGGCGGTTGGTCACGCCGCTGCTAGACGTTATGCAAACCCTGCCCACCTTTGTCTATTTGATCCCGGCCGTTGCGTTCTTCTCTGTGGGTAAGACACCCGCCGTGATTGCTACGGTGATATTTGCCTTGGCGCCTATGATTCGCCTGACGTCCCTGGGTATTCAGGAAGTCCCCAAGGATGCCGTCGAGGCTGCCCGAGCTCATGGCGCTAGCCCCTGGCAAACCCTGATCAAGGTGCAGTTGCCGCTGGCCCGTCGCTCATTGTTGTTGGGGATCAACCAAACACTGGTCATGAGCCTGTCGATGGTTGTCGTGGCGGCCCTGATCGGTGCAGGCGGGCTGGGTTACGACGTGATGACGGCTCTGCGCAATATCAAGGGGGGAGAAGGGGTGCTCGCCGGAGTGGCGATTGTACTGTGCGCACTTGTCCCTGATCGAATCATTCAATCCAGCTTGAACAAGCAAGCTCATCTGCATACCTGATAATAGTGAGATTTAAAGTGAAGACACACCTCTTGCGCAAACTAGTGCACGCGGTAACGGTGACCGCCCTGATCATTCCAGCAACCGTGCTTGCCAAAGAAAAAATTGTCATCGGCGAGCAGAACTGGACAGGCGCCATCGCCATTCAACATATCCTTGGAAACATCATTCAAAACCGGCTCGATGGCGATGTGTCGTATTTGGCGGGTGATGTTCCGGTACTCTTTAGTGCCGCGGCGAAAGGTGATGGCACCGTTGATGTGCTGACCGACATCTGGCTGCCCAATCAGTCTGCCGCCTGGGCCAAGTATGTTACAGGGGGTACCCGCTCACTGATACCGAACACTCACCCTTATGCTGGCGAGCAAGGGTTCTACATTCCTGGGTATTTGCAGGACAAATACGGAGTCAAATCAATCTACGATCTCCAAAAACCGGAAGTGGCGAAGTTGTTCGAGCCACTGGGCGGTGGTAAGGCACAACTGCTGGTTGGACCGGCAGGTTGGGAATCGACCTACATTGGCCAGATCAAGGCTAAGGATTACGGCTTTGCCGACAAGTTTGAGTCTGTGTCGACCGAAGCATCGGTGACCTATGCAAAACTGGCCGCAGCTTATAAAGCGCAACGTGGTGTGGTGTTTTATGCGTATACCCCGGACTGGATCTTCTCGGCGTTTGATCTGCGTCGTCTCGAAGAGCCGGCATTTGATGGCTACGCCCAGGACAACAAGAAAGATGACCCGCTCTACAAGGCCGACGGCTGCTGGAAGTTCATAAGCCCAACCGTGGACCCGGATTGGCTCAACAAAAGTCAGATCACCTGCGCGTTCCCCGATGCCAAGGTCCATATTCTGGCGTCTTCAGCATTAGGCAAGCGTGCACCGAGAATCGCTGAGTTTCTGCGCAATGTTGCCATCGAGCCTGCGCAGCTCAATGAGCTGATCCTGAAAATAGAAAAGGAGAAAATACCGGCTGATGAGGCCGCTCAGGCTTGGATCAAAGCCAATGGCGCCACGGTTGATCAATGGTTGGCAGCCTCGGCCCCCCTGGTGAGTAAAGCGCAATGAGTACCTCAATTTTGCGCTTGCTGGACGGCGGCATGGGTCGAGAGCTAAAGCGTATCGGAGCGCCATTCCGTCAGCCTGAGTGGTCTGCACTTGCCCTGATCGAAGCGCCCAGTTTCGTGTTAAAGGCACATAGCGCATTCATCGAGGCCGGTGCTCGCATCATCACCACAAACAGCTATGCGGTTGTTCCCTTTCACATCGGTGATGAGCGCTTTGAGCGAGAGGGACGAACGCTGGCCGACCGTGCTGGGCAGTTGGCTCGACAAGCCGCTTCGAGCAGTAGTGAACACGTTACCGTAGCGGGTTCGCTCCCACCCGCGTTGGGGTCCTATCGGCCCGACCTGTTCGATCATCACCGATCAATCGCCATCCATAGGGAGCTCATTGACGGATTGAGTGCGTATGTCGATGTCTGGCTTGCTGAAACCCAAAGCTCGATCGCCGAGCTACAGGCAGTCGCTCAGGCGCTCGTTGCAGACGCCAGACCTCTGTGGGTGTCGTTCACGCTCATCGACGAGGCTGGGGCGCCGCCAAGATTGCGCTCGCATGAACCCGTCATTGATGCGGTCAGGGTGGCCGCCGAGCTAGGGGCTAAAGCGGTGCTGTTCAATTGCAGCCAGCCGGAAGTCATGGCGCAAGCGCTTGCTGAGGCTCGAAAGGCCATTGCGCAGTCTGGCCAGCGTATTGAGCTGGGGGTTTACGCAAACGCGTTTCCACCGGTTAGCGCAGAGGCCGAGGCCAACAGCACCTTGCTGGAAGTGCGTCGCGATCTGGGCCCGGAGTCCTATCTGGGTTGGGCCAGATCTTGGGTCGCTGCCGGCGCCAGCATCATTGGTGGTTGCTGCGGCATTGGCCCGGAGCACATTGAACATCTGCACCTTCACTTGATCGGTAACGAAGGGGTTGAGCCATGACAGATATCGAAGCTGGGTTAGAAATTGAGCAGGCCACTTTTGGTGCCGGTTGCTTCTGGGGCGCAGAAGCAGCCTTCAGGGCATTGCCAGGCGTGGTAGATAGTCGCGTGGGTTTTGTGCAACTAACCGCGGCCGAGACTGAGTCGATCGAAGTTGTCCAGGTAGACTTCAATACAACAGTCCTCTCCTATGATCAGCTGATCGAACATTTCTGGACACTTCACGATCCGACGTCCATTGACCGCCAAGGTGCAGATGTCGGGGTCAAATATCGTTCTGCAGTGTTTTATCACTCTATGCAGCAGGCTGCTGTGGCACGGGAGGCCAAACAGCAGGTGCAAGCCTCAGGCCACTTCGACAAACCGGTTGTGACCGTCATCCTTCCACTGGGTGACTTTCAGCTCGCGCATGAGGATCAGCAGCAGTATCTGGAGAAACACGGCTCAAGCAGCTGTTCAATTTGAATGGCGCCACCGACTTGAGTGACTGAATCTTCTCACGGCTTCTTGCAGATGAACTTGCAGGTCATCTACTGCGTAGATGACTCGAGCTCGTCAAGCCGCAGCACTTAACAGTAAGCCGATGCTGATTTACCTCGGCAAGGATCCCGTCGCCTCTAGCATCGAGATGCTATGCATCGCCCTAAACATTTAAAGGAACAGTGATGTCTGACCCTAAACCCCTTATGTTTGCGCTGTACGAACAGGCCAGTGTCGGTTGCGGTGGGGCGCCGAGTTTGTGGACGCACCCGGCAGATGAACGCTTGGCTGCGAACACCTTCGAGTTTTGGGCTAACCAGGCACGCATTGCTGACCAGGCTAACCTCGATATGTTGTTCTTCGCAGACGTGTTGGGCTTCTATGACGTATTCGGCGCTAATGCGCAGGCAGCCGTGGAGTGGGCTGTCGAGGCGCCTGCAAATGACCCGCTGATGATCATCCCGGGCTTGGCAGCGATTACCAAGAACCTAGCGTTCGGCGCTACCGTGTCCACCACCTACGAGCATCCTTTTGCCCATGCCCGTCGTTTCAGCACGCTCGATCACATGACTAACGGCCGGGTGGGTTGGAACATTGTCACCTCCTATCTTTCCAGTGCTGCGCGTAACTTCGGTCTGGAAGAAATGCTCAAGCATGCAGATCGATACGAGCGCGCCGAGGAGTTCATGGATGTGGTGTACAAACTTTGGGAGGGCAGTTGGGCAGACGACGCAGTGGTCGCCGATAAAACCCGCCGTGTGTACGCGCAAGGCGGTCGGGTCAAACCGATCGACCATGCAGGAGAGCGCTACCGCGTGGCAGGGCCTCATTTGTCCGCTCCGTCGCCACAGCGAACGCCATTGCTGATTCAAGCGGGCTGGTCTGGAAGAGGGCGCGAGTTCGCCGCCAAACATGCCGAGCTGATCTTCATAGCCAAGTCCAATCCACATGAAATCCGCCAAGGCTTGGAAGAGATCTGGACGATGGCTGAGGCACGTGGCCGTGCTAGGGATGACGTGCAGTCGCTAACAGTGCTGCGCATCGTGACGGCGAAAACCGAGATTGAAGCCCAGCGCAAGTACGACGAGCTCCAGAGCAACTATCACTTGGAGGCACAACTGGTCAGCTATGCAGGTGACACAGGCATCGACCTGAGCCGCTATGCGGACAGCGATGCCTTGTCGACTCATACTGAAGGTCTTACGTCCTACATGATGCGACCCGATGGAAGCGGGAGGCCTTTAACCGCCGGTGACATCAAGAAGCGCTTCGCCAACGTTACACGGGGCACCGATCTTATCTTGGTGGGCACTGCGCAGCAGGTGGCGGACAGCATCGAGGAGCATGCACGGATCTCCGGTACCAGTGGTTACATGCTTAACCCCTTAACGAGCCCTGGCACATTGGAGGATTTTGTGGAATTGGTCGTGCCGGAGCTGCAAAAAAGAGGGCTTTATCGAACCAGCCCTCAGAGCGGGAGTTTGCGTTCGAGGCTCAGAGCTGATGGATCCAGTCGTCTACCAGAGTCCGCCTACGGAGCCTCTTACCGCTTCCCGGCCTCCAACTGATCTTGCGTTCGCCATGCCGACTCATCCGCATCGCTGTGGAGCATTCACCCTAAACGATGGTTCAGAAAGGTGCGGTGAGGGGGCATTTGTAGGGCTTTGAATCTTGATCTGTGTCGAGAAGGAATAAGGTGACGAAGAGGTCTTTTCAGCGTTCGCTGAAAAGAGTACAAATGTGCTCCATGGACAATCTCACCCCAAAACGCCGTGCAATCCTCGAATACATCCGCGAGCGCATTGCCGACCACAGTCAACCACCAAGCCTGGCCGATATCGCCAGCCGCTTTGGTTTCGCCTCGCGCAGCGTGGCCCGCAAGCACATCACTGCGCTGTGCCAGGCCGGCTATATCGATGTCACGCCCAACCAGGCACGGGGCATTCGCCTGGCTGAGCCGCTTCGCCGGCCTGAACTCCTTGAGCTTCCAGTACTGGGTCAGGTGGCCGCTGGTGCGCCCATCGGCCCGGACCTGGGCATCCATGAGCAATTGCTTCTCGACCCCAGCCTGTTTCGTCGCACCCCAGACTACCTGCTCAAGGTGCGCGGCGATTCGATGATCGGCGATGGCATTTTCGATGGCGATTTGGTCGGCATCCTTCAGCAGAGTGAAGCACGTGATGGCCAGATCGTGGTCGCCCGTCTGGACGGCGAGGTCACCATCAAGCGGCTGCAGCGCCAACCCGGTGGTTATCGGCTGTTACCGCGCAACCCGGCGTACGCGCCGATCGACGTAGGCCCAGAGCGCGAATTCTTCATCGAAGGCGTGTTCTGTGGCCTGTTGAGGCGCGACTGATGGGCGCGGTGGTCGATCTTGATCGGCTGCTCGATCAACGCCAGATCTGGCGGGGGCGCCAGGGCCAGGTACGCCCGGCAGGGCTGCAGCCTACCGGGCACGCAGCGCTCGACCAGCACTTGCCAGATGGCGGCTGGCCTGCGGCGGCCCTCAGTGAGCTGCTGCTGGCCAGCCCAGGGTGTGGCGAGTTGCAGCTGCTTTGGCCATCGCTGGCACGCCTGACCGCACAAGGCGGCCGAGTAGTGCTGATAGCTCCGCCGTTCATCCCCTATGCCCCCGCTTGGCAGGCCGCAGGTGTGGACCTGCGCTGGTTGATCCAGGTCCAAGCCCCCCAGGCCGATGTGCTTTGGGCGGCTGAACAATGCTTGCGCTCGGCCAGCTGCGCCGCTGTGCTGTGCTGGCCGGAGCGTGCCGATGACCGTGCCTTGCGGCGTTTGCAGGTGGCCGCCGAAACCGGACAGGCGCTGGCCTTCGCCTGTCGCCCACAACAGGCTGCGAACAACCCGTCACCGGCGGCGCTGCGTATAGCCGTTGATACGCGGCCGGCGCAATGGCGCGTACTCAAGTGCCGTGGCGGTATGCCGCCGGCCCTGCCAATCGCCTGTCCTGGGCGAGGCTGATGTTGCATGCTCTGGGCCTGTATCCTCTTGCCCCAGCTGGCGCTGGACTCGATCCTGCGCGAGCGTGACGATCCCGATACCCCACTGGTGCTAATCGGCGGCCCTGCCCAGCGTCGCGTGTTGCAAGCTGTGAACCCAGCAGCGGCGGCGCTTGGCTTGCGCGCGGGGCTGACACTGACGGCAGCACGGGCCTTGGCCGATGGTTTTCACTGCGTCGAGGCCGACCCGGCGCGTATCGATCACCTGCAGCAGTTGCTGGCAGCCTGGGCTTACCGGTTCAGTGCCCACGTCAGTCTTCACTATCCGCGCGCTTTGTTGCTTGAGGTCGGCTCCAGCCTGCAGTTGTTCGGCCCCTGGCCTGAATTCCAGGCCCGCCTGCGTGAAGAGCTCGCTGAATTGGGTTTGCGCCAGCGCATCGTCCTTGCTACCAACCCGGTCGCCGCACGCATGCTCGCCAACGGCCATGACGGCCTGGCCCTGACCTGCGCTGAGCAGACCCGAACGGCGCTTGCGCGAATGCCTGTCGAGCGGGTCGGGTTACCAGCAGACGCTGCCCAAGCCTTTGTTCGCATGGGCCTGCGCCAGTTGGGGCAGGTTCTGGAATTGCCCCGTGATGCGTTGGCCCGGCGTTTTTCTGCCCAGGTCCAGTTGCATCTTGACCAACTGCTTGGCCTGCGTACCTTCGGGCTGGATTTCTACCAGCCACCAGATCGCTTCGACTCACGTCTAGAGCTCAACTTCGATGTCGAATCGCACCAGGCCCTGCTGTTCCCGTTGCGGCGCATGTTGAATGACCTGGGGGTTTTTCTTGCTGGGCGCGATTGCGGTGTTCAGCGGTTCTATCTGTATCTGGAGCATGCCCAAGGCGCGGATACACAACTGCACGTGGGCTTGCTGGCCGCAGAGCGTGACCCTGCCATGCTCTTGGAACTGGCGCGCGGTCGTTTGGAAGCGCTGCGCATTCGCGCACCTGTACGCAACCTGCGCCTGGTCGCAGATGATCTGCCGGCCTTCGTGCCCCAGCACCAGGCGCTGTTCGACCCACGGGCCCAGCAGGCCCAGCCTTGGGAGCAACTGCGCGAACGCTTGCGTGCGCGGTTAGGGGACGACGCCGTCAAGGGGTTGCGTGCAGGGGCCGACCATCGCCCCGAATGTGCCTGGCAGCTGGCCGAACAGGGTGCTCAGGGAGGCCTGCCAGCCTTGCCCGGAAGCCGCCCCGGCTGGTTACTGCCCATACCCCAGGCGTTGGATGCGACACAACACACCGTGCTCGGGCAAGCAGAGCGCATCGAGTCGGGCTGGTGGGATGGTGGTGATGTACGCCGCGACTATTACCGCATCGAAACCCGTGATGGCCTGCGTGGTTGGGCCTATCAAGACCTCGCTCAGCCTGGCCCGCTGTGGCTGCAGGGCTGGTTCGCATGAACACGTGCGGTTACGCCGAGCTGCATTGCCTGTCCAATTTCAGCTTTCAGCGCGGGGCATCCAGTGCCGAGGAGTTATTCGTCCGCGCCCGCGAGCAGGGCTACCAAGCCCTGGCGATCACTGACGAATGCACCTTGGCAGGTATCGTGCGTGCCTGGCAGGCTGCCAAGGCGCAGCAGCTGCGCTTGATCGTCGGTAGCGAAATGCGTTTGCAGGACGGCCCCAAACTGGTTTTGCTGGTGCAGGACCTGGCCGGCTATCAAAACCTCTGCGCCCTGATCACGCGCGCTCGGCGCCGGGCCGAGAAGGGTGATTATCAAGTGTTCGCCGATGACCTTCGGCAACATCACACAGGCTTGCTGGCGCTGTGGGTAGCCGACGATCCTGATGATCAGGCGACTGGCCACTGGCTACGCGAGCTGTTTGCCGAGCGCCTGTGGCTGGCTGTTCACTTGCATCGCGCCAGTGATGACGAGTTGCGCCTGGCCCGTTTGCGAGTTCTGGCAGCGCAGCTTGGCATTCGGGCGGTGGCCTGCGGTGACGTGCATATGCATGTGCGCGGCCGGCGTGCGCTTCAGGATTGCATGACCGCCATCGGCCAGCACTGCACTGTGGCCGAGGCGGGCCGCCATCTGTTCGCCAATGGTGAGCGCCACCTGCGGCCAATAGCGCAACTGGCAGCGCTTTACCCAGCAGATTTGCTGGCCGAGACCCTGCTCATTGCCGAGCGTTGCCAGTTCGACCTAGCGCAATTGCGCTATCAGTACCCGCGCGAACTGGTACCCGAGGGGCACACACCTGCCAGTTGGCTGCGCCAGCTGTGCGAGCGTGGCTTGCCACAGCGTTGGCCAACCGGGCCAAGCAGCAAGGTACGGGCGGTGCTGGACAAAGAGTTGGCGCTGATCCAGGAACTGGGCTACGAGAGCTATTTTCTCACCGTGCACGACATCGTCGCCTTTGCCCGCAGCCAGCACATCCTATGCCAAGGCCGGGGCTCTGCGGCCAATTCGGTGGTGTGTTTCGTGCTGGGCATCACTGAGCTGGACCCGATGGAGCATCGCTTGCTGTTCGAGCGTTTCCTGTCACGCGAGCGCAATGAACCGCCCGATATCGACGTGGACTTCGAGCACGACCGGCGCGAAGAGGTGATCCAATATGTGTTTCGCCGCTATGGCCGCCATCGCGCTGCACTCACCGCAGTGGTCAACACCTACCACGCAGCCGGTGCCGTGCGCGATGTCGCCAGGGTGTTGGGCCTGCCGGCCGATCAGGTCGATGCCTTGGCCAAATGCTGCGGTCGCTGGAGCGACCGTATTCCTGACTCGCAGCGTCTGGCCGAGGCCGGTTTCGAACCGGGCAGCCCTTCGCTGCGGCGCATTCTGGTTCTGGCCGGTGAGCTGATCGGTTTCCCTCGTCATTTGTCTCAGCACCCCGGGGGGTTCGTCATCTCCGAGCAGCCGCTGGACCACTTGGTGCCGGTAGAAAACGCCGCCATGGCCGAGCGTACGGTGATCCAGTGGGATAAAGACGACCTGGACATGGTCGGCCTGCTGAAGGTCGATGTGTTGGCCCTGGGCATGCTTAGCGCTTTGCGCCGCTGCTTTGACCTGGTGCAACGCCATCGTGGTCGGCAACTGACCCTGGCGACGATCCCCAGCGAAGACCCCGCAACCTACGCGATGATCAGCCGTGCCGAAACCATGGGTGTGTTCCAGATCGAATCACGGGCACAGATGGCCATGTTGCCCAGGCTCAAACCCAGCACGTTCTATGACCTGGTGATCGAAGTCGCCATCGTGCGCCCCGGGCCGATCCAGGGTGATATGGTTCACCCTTACTTGCGCCGGCGTTTGAAGCAGGAGCCGGTGACATACCCCTCGCAGAAGCTCAAGGAAGTATTCGCCCGTACTCTCGGCGTGCCGCTGTTTCAGGAGCAGGTCATGGAGCTGGCCATGGTCGCGGCCGACTATACCCCGGGTGAGGCCGACCAGCTGCGCCGCAGCATGGCAGCCTGGAAGCGCCATGGTGGGCTGGAGCCCCACCGTCAGCGGCTGGTCGAAGGCATGCTGCGCAACGGTTACGACGTGGCATTCGCCGAACGTATATTCGAGCAGATCAAGGGGTTTGGCAGCTACGGTTTCCCCGAGTCCCACGCCGCCAGCTTTGCCTTGTTGTGCTACGCCAGCAGTTGGCTCAAATGCCATGAACCGGCGATCTTCACCTGCGCACTGATCAACAGCTGGCCCATGGGCTTCTACAGCCCGGACCAGTTGCTGCAGGAGGCTCGGCGGCAGGGTATCGAGGTGCGTCCAGTGGATGTGTTCCATAGCCAATGGGACTGCACCCTGGAGCCTGATGGCCAAGGCATCTTGGCCCTGCGCCTGGGCCTGCGCCAGGTGCGTGGCTTCAATGAAGTGGATGCTCGCCGCTTGGAGCAGGCGAGGGCGCAGCGCCCCTGGCGTGATATCGAAGACCTGTGCCTGCGTGCAGGGCTGGACAGCCGTGCACGTGCCCGGCTTGCCGATGCCGGGGCTCTGCGTGCACTGGCGCGGGACCGGCACCAGGCGCGCTGGCAAGTCGCGGCAGTGCAGCCACAGTTGCCGCTGTTCGCCGAGGTTCAGGCGTTGCCGGAGGCCGAGGTGATGTTGCCAGCGCCTACTGTGGGTGAAGACCTGGTTGCCGACTACGACACCCTGGGCACAACCCTTGGCCCGCACCCGCTCAGGCTATTGCGTCCACGCTTGCGGGCGCTGGGCTGCCGCAGCTCTGCTGAACTCGCCGGGCTGGAACATGGCGATGCGATAGCCGTCACCGGCCTGGTTGTAGGGCGCCAACGGCCCCAGACTGCCAGTGGTGTGACCTTCGTGACACTCGAAGATGAGTTCGGCATGGTCAATGTGGTGGTGTGGCGGGACCTGGCCGAACGGCAGCGGCGGGCGTTGGTGGGGGCCCAGTTGCTTAAGGTCAGCGGGCGCCTCGAGCAGGAAAATGGCGTGCGCCATCTGATTGCCCGGCGCCTTGAAGACATCAGCCCTTTGCTAAAAGGGCTGGATGTGAAAAGCCGAGATTTTCACTGACCTCCCGAGCCTGTCAAACCATCGCCAAATGTTGCTTGCGCTGCGGCGCAGGGAATGCCCGGTCGATTGCCCGCAAGTCCTCTTGGGTGAGGGTCAACGCCCCGGCAGCCGCATTCAACCGCACATGCTCCGCTGACACCGCTTTAGGGATGGCAATCACATCATGTTTGCGGGTAACCCAGGCCAGGCTGACCTGGGCAGGGGTCGCGCCGTGGCGCTCACCGATTTCTCTCAACACTGGATGATCGAGCAACTGCCCAGCTTGTGCCAGCGGGCAGTAGGCCATGGTCGGCAAGCCTCGCTGGCGGCTCCACGGCAACAAGTCGAACTCGATGCCACGCTGCGCAGGGTTGTACAGCACTTGATTGGTCGCGCATCGAGGGTCGTGCAGCTCGCGCAGGTCGTCCACATCGAAGTTCGATACGCCCCAATGGCCGACTTTTCCCTGTTCGCACAAGCGCTCGAAGGCCTCGACCGTCTCTTGCAGGGGATACTGACCACGCCAATGCAGCAGGTACAGGTCGATCATTTCAGTGCCCAGGCGCTTGAGGCTTCGCTCACAGGCCTGGGCAACGCCTTGGCGGCTGGCATTGTGCGGGTACACCTTACTGACGAGAAACACCTTGTCGCGGCGCCCGGCAATGGCTTGGCCGACCACGGCTTCGGCACCGCCTTCGGCATACATCTCGGCACTGTCGATCAGGGTCATGCCCTGTTCGATCCCTTGTTGCAGGGCCGCCACTTCAGCGGCCTTGCGAGCAGGATCCTCGCCCATGTACCAGGTGCCCTGGCCAATGGCCGGCACCTTGCAACCTGCCAGTTCTACGTAACGCATGTCACCTCCGGAGTGTGGGTGTGGGAAAGCACCACTTCGAGCAGCGCCTGAGCTGCGGTTGACAGTTTGTGGTCGGCCAGCGCGATCACGCCAATTCGCCGCTCAACGGCAGGCTCGATCAAGGTCACGCATCGCGCACCGAGTTCCTGCATCTGGTTGATACATAGCGCCGGCACTGCGCTGACGCCAAGGCCGCTGGCGACCATGCGGCCAATGGTGGACAACTGATGGCTTTCGAACGCCACCGCCAGCCTGCCATGCTGGACAGCGATGTTCTGTTCAAGCAACAGCCGCACCGCCGATGGCCGTTGCAGGGCAATGAAGTCCTGGGCCAGCAGCTGTGCCCAAGTCACCTGGGTTTGCAGCGCCAGCGGTGAATCGGCCGGCACCACGGCAACGAAACGGTCAAGGTACAGCGGGTGAAAGTGCAGGCCATCGGTGTTTTCCGGCTCGAAACCGATGCCCAGTTCGACGCGGCGGTGGCGCACCAGTTCCAGTACTTGTTCGTTGATCACGTCATGCACCGTAACGTTGACCTTGGGGTAACGCTGGCGGAACACTTTAAGCGAATGCGGCAGCAGGTTGCCGGCAAAGGCAGGCATGGCAGCCACCGAGACGCGGCCCAATTGCAGCGTGAAACGCTGGCGCAGCATTTCTTCGGTGTCGTCCCAGTCGGCCAACAGGCGTCGGGCCAGCGGCAGCAACACCTCACCTTCGGCTGTGAGGCTGACGCTGCGGGTCGTGCGGGTGAGCAGTGCGCCGCCCAGGTTTTCCTCCAAGGCCTTGATGGTCAGGCTCAAGGCAGGTTGCGACACATGCAGGTGTTCGCCGGCCTGGGCGAAGCTCTGGTATTTGGCTACGGCGGCGAAGGCACGTAGCTGCTTGACGTTCATGGTAGCCTCAGCGTTGTTTTGCAAAAGTTATCAATCAATGATGAAAACAAAATTAACAAATCAGTCGCCAGCGGTGAAGATGTCGTTACACGCTCACCGACAGCCTCGTCGGTTCAACAACTACAAAGGCGGATCAACATGGCCGGACTGGACAAGCGCGTTGCAACCTATGAAGAGGCCCTGGCAGGCCTGACCGACAACATGACGGTACTGGCCGGTGGTTTCGGCCTGTGTGGTATCCCTGAAAACCTCATCGCCGAGATCAAGCGCCGGGGCGTGAAGGGGCTGACCGTGGTTTCCAACAACTGCGGCGTCGATGGTTTCGGCCTGGGCGTGCTGCTTGAAGACCGGCAGATCCGCAAGATGATCGCCTCCTATGTGGGCGAGAACGCTGAATTCGAACGCCAGTTGCTCAGTGGTGAGCTGGACGTCGAGTTGACCCCGCAAGGTACGCTGGCCGAGAAAATGCGTGCCGGGGGCGCTGGTATTCCGGCGTTCTACACCGCCACCGGCTATGGCACCCCGGTTGCCGAGGGCAAGGAGGTGCGTGAGTTCAAAGGCCGCAAGTACATCCTCGAAGAAGCCATTACCGGTGACTTCGCCATCGTCAAGGGCTGGAAGGCCGACCACTACGGCAACGTGGTTTATCGCCACACCGCGCAGAACTTCAACCCGCTGGCCGCCACCGCCGGCAAGATCACCGTGGTCGAAGTGGAGGAGATCGTCGAGCCTGGGGTGCTGTTGCCCAGCGAGATCCACACCCCTGGTATCTATGTCGACAGAGTGATCCTCGGTACCTTCGAAAAACGTATCGAAAAGCGCACCGTCAAGGCCTGAGCGCCGCCCATCAGAACAACAAAGAGATCCTGACCATGGCACTGACCCGCGAACAGATGGCACAACGCGTCGCCCGTGAATTGAAGGACGGCTACTACGTCAACCTTGGCATCGGCATCCCGACCTTGGTGGCCAACTATGTCCCGGCGGACATGGACGTCATGCTGCAGTCCGAAAACGGCCTGCTCGGCATGGGCGAATTCCCTACCGAAGCCAGCATCGATGCCGACATGATCAACGCCGGCAAACAGACCGTGACCGCCCGGCGCGGCGCATCGATCTTCGACTCGGCGCAATCGTTCGCCATGATCCGTGGCGGTCATGTCGACCTCACCGTGCTGGGAGCGTTCGAGGTTGACGTTGAGGGCAACATCGCTTCGTGGATGATCCCCGGCAAGCTGGTCAAAGGCATGGGCGGCGCGATGGATTTGGTGGCCGGTGCAGAGAACATCATCGTCACCATGACCCACGCTTCGAAGGATGGCGAGTCCAAGTTGCTGCCGCGCTGCAGCTTGCCCCTGACCGGCGCGGGTTGCATCCGCAAGGTGCTGACGGACCTGGCCTACCTTGAGATCGAGAATGGCGCGTTCATCCTGCGCGAAACCGCGCCCGGTGTAAGCATCGACGAGATCGTCGAGAAAACCGCCGGCAAGTTGATCGTGCCGGACGATGTGAAAGAAATGACCTTCTGACGCTTCGTATTGCACCTGTGGCAGTGGGTTCATCCGCCAAGGCTTCGGTTACTGCACCGTTGCTCTTGCGGGTGAACCCGCTGCCACAGGTTTTGTCGTTTTGCGTGAAAAACTTCATAAAATCAATAAAAGGAAGTAACCGTGGCCGCTGAAATTCAAGACAGCCGCTCCGCCCGCTTTGCCCTGCGCTGTTCCAATTGGGCCGAACGCTGGTTCCCTGACTCCTGGGTGTTCGCTGCCCTTGCTGTGCTGCTGGTGTGCATTGCAGCCCTGGCCATGGGCGCCAAGCCGACCGACACGGCCAAGGCCTTTGGCGATGGCTTCTGGAGCCTGATCCCTTTCACCATGCAAATGGCCTTTGTGGTCATCGGCGGTTATGTCGTGGCCAGCTCGCCTCCGGCCGCCCGCTTGATCGACCGTCTTGCGCGCATTCCCAGCAATGGCCGCTCCGCAGTGTGTTGGGTAGCATTGATCTCGATGCTGGCTTCGCTGCTCAACTGGGGCCTGTCGCTGGTGTTCGGCGGCTTGCTGGTACGTGCCCTGGCTCGGCGCACTGAGCTTAAAATGGACTATCGCGCCGCCGGTGCCGCCGCCTATCTGGGCCTGGGCGCGGTGTGGGCGCTGGGCTTGTCATCCTCGGCCGCGCAGTTGCAAGCCAACCCGGCCAGCCTGCCGCCTTCGATTCTGTCGATCACCGGTGTGATCCCGTTCACCGAGACCATCTTCCTCTGGCAGTCGGGGGTCATGTTGGCGGCCCTGGTCATCGTCTCGCTGGTGATCGCCTATGCCACCGCACCCGGTCCAAACAGTGCGCGCAGCGCCGAAGATTGCGGCGTCGACCCCAGCTTCACCGCCCCGCCGGCGGCCAAGCGCACACGCCCAGGCGAGTGGTTGGAACATAGCCCGATTCTGATCATCATGCTGGTAGCCCTGGCTGGCGGCTGGCTGTATCAGGAGTTCGCCAGCAAACCTGCAATCACTGCCATTTCCGGGCTCAACACCTACAACTTGCTGTTCATCACGCTCGGTGCCTTGTTGCACTGGCGGCCGCGCAGTTTCCTCGACGCGGTGGCGCGGGCCGTGCCGACCACCACCGGTGTACTGATCCAGTTCCCCCTGTATGGCTCGATCGCCGCGATTCTCACCCAGGTCAAAGGTGTGGATGAACAGACGCTGGCTCACCACATTTCGTTGTTCTTCACCCAGATCGCCACCCATGATACTTATGCACTGCTGATGGGGGTGTACTCGGCGGTGCTGGGCTTCTTCATCCCATCCGGCGGCGGCAAGTGGATCATCGAAGCGCCCTACGTGATGCTGGTGGCCAACGACCTGCAGTACCATCTGGGTTGGGCGGTGCAGATCTACAACGCTGCCGAGGCGCTGCCGAACCTGATCAACCCGTTCTACATGTTGCCGCTGCTCGGTGTGTTGGGGCTCAAGGCGCGCGACTTGATCGGTTTCTCGTTCGTGCAGTTATTGGTGCATGTGCCCTTGGTGCTGTTGCTGCTATGGGCGCTGGGCACTACGTTGCAATACATGCCGCCCGTTATGCCTTGATGGCAGTCCGGATGCAGCAAGGGGCAGGGTGATGATCGAGGTTTCACGGTTCTGGCGCGATCCTGCATTGCCCTTCGTCGAAGCCAGGCGCGTGGGGGATGGGTGCAAGGTCTGCTATGCGCCCCATTCCCATGAAAGCTTCTCCATCGGTGTGATCACTGGAGGGCGCAGCACTTATCACAGCGGTGCGAGCCAGATAGAGGTTCAGGCAGGTACCACCGTGCTGATGAACCCTGGCGTGGTGCACAGCTGCAACCCGATCGCCGGGCAGCCTTGGTCTTACCTGATGCTATTCGTCGACATGCCGTGGTTGCAGCAGCATGGGTTTGTTCTGCCTGCGCAAACCTTCAGCACATCAGCGCGCCTTTACAGCCGGCTGCTGCAGCTGTTCGCCGATCTGTTCGATGCCCAAACTACCGACCGCCAAGCTCGGCTAGCCATTTTTTTCAAGGAGCTGCCCACTTACCTGCACAGCCCGGTGCAAACGCTGCGCGCCGACCACCCACAACTGGATGCGGCGGCGGCTTTCATGCGCGCCCACCGCAGTGACCCTTTGACCCTGGCGGACGTATGCGCTGCTTGCGGCCTGTCGCGGTCTTACCTGATCCGTGCATTCGAGCAGCGCTTTGGCCTGACACCTCATGGCTACCTGCTTGACCTGCGGATACAGCAGGCACGTGCGCAGTTGCGCCAGGGCCGAGCGATCGCCGAGGTGGCGGTGGAGGCTGGGTTTGCCGATCAGTCGCATTTGCAGCGTGCTTTCAAGCGACATCTGGCGGCTACGCCCGGGCATTACCGCGATGCGCCGCCGCTACCCGCACCAGTGGCTTCTCTGAGTTGCGAAGAGGCCAGCAATGGCAGCTTCAAACCAGCAGGTACACAGCGCTGCCCACCAATAGCACTGCCAGCCCGCGATTGAATAATTGCAGGTAACGGGGTTGGCGCAGGTACTGGCCGATCACACTCCCTGCCCAGGCCCAGCAGGCTACCGAGACGAAACAGATCGGCCCATAGATCCAGGTGAACAGCCACAACAATTGATGTTCGCCGCCGGTGTAGGCGCCCACTCCTGCGACTGCCGCCAGCCAGGCTTTGGGGTTGAGCCATTGCATCGCCGCACCCTGCCAGGCCGTTGGGGCGTCGTGCTGATCGGGGCTGCCCAGTTGCCCATCGTCGCTGGCCAACTTCCATGCCATGTACAGCAAGAACCCCACGCCCCCCAGGTGCAGCGCCTGGCCGAGTAGCGGCCAGCGCAACAGCAGTTCGTGCAATCCGAGGCCAACCAGCAGTAACAGCAGGCAAAAGCCCAGTGTCGCGCCGGTCACATGCCTGAGGCTGGCGCGCAGCCCATGGCGGGCACCGCTGCCCAGCGCGACGATGTTGACCGGCCCAGGCGAGATCGATGCTGCAAGGGCGAATGCGGCCATTGAAATGGACAGGCTCATGGGGTGGCTCCGATTGATGGACAATGCCGCAATCCTGCGCCCCTTCAATGGCCAGGTATTGAAAAATAATCCCCTGTGAAAGCCGTTAAGGTTTTGAAATAGTTTCGCGCTATGCGAAAAAGCTACCTCACTTGTAGGATCGTGTTCCCTATTCTGTTTTCAGGTCTATATGAGCACCTTCGCGGAGCCCCCCAGTTTTCGGCCTTCCTGGCCATCCTCCCCCCGTCCATGTGACGCTTTCAACGTGAGCACCCGCTAATGGAATGGCTAGCCGATCCAACGGCCTGGCTAGGCCTGTTGACGCTTATCGTCCTCGAGCTGGTGCTAGGTATCGACAATCTGGTGTTCATCGCCATCCTTGCCGACAAACTGCCGCCGCATCAGCGTGACCGTGCGCGAGTGATCGGCCTGAGCCTGGCGCTGATCATGCGTCTGGGCCTGCTGGCCAGTATCTCGTGGATGGTCACCCTCACTGCGCCGCTGTTCGAAGTCATGGGCAAGAGTTTCTCCGGCCGTGACCTGATCATGTTGTTCGGCGGTGTGTTCCTGCTGTTCAAAGCCACTATGGAACTGCATGAGAGGCTGGAAGGGCATGTGACACAGGCCAGTGGCGTGCTGCGCCATGCTGCGTTCTGGCCGATCGTGGCGCAGATCGTCGTGCTCGATGCGGTGTTTTCGCTGGACGCGGTAATTACCGCGGTGGGTATGGTCGAACACCTGTCGGTGATGATGATCGCGGTCATCTTCTCGATCGGTATCATGATCGTGGCCAGTAAGCCGCTGACCCGCTTCGTCAATGCTCACCCGACGGTGATCATGCTGTGTCTGGGCTTCTTGATGATGATCGGCTTCAGCCTGACCGCCGAAGGCCTTGGGTTCCACATTCCCAAGGGCTACCTTTATGCGGCCATTGGTTTCTCGATCCTTATCGAGCTGTTCAATCAGTTGGCTCGCGCCCGTCGCAAACGCAGCCTGCAACAGCATCGTCCGCTGCGTGAGCGCACGGCTCACGCCGTTTTGCGCCTGCTGGGCGGGCGCCGGGTGGAAGCTGACGAGGTCGGTGAAGAAATTGCCGACCTGGTCGAAGGTGGCGGTGAGCAGGTGCTGTTCGACCGCCGTGAACGCGTGATGATCAGTGGTGTGTTGAACCTGGCCGAGCGACCGATCCGCACGGTGATGACCCCACGGGCGCAGGTCGATGTCATTGACCTTGCGCAACCTGCGCAGGCCATCAGCCAAGCGCTGGCCAACTCGCCCTATTCGCGTCTGCCGTTGATTCGAAATGGCCATATCGAAGAGCCGTTGGGCTTCGTACACAAGAAGGAATTGCTCAAGGAAATGCTCGGCGGCAGCCAGCCCAACCTCGAACGCATGGCCCGAGCCCCGCTGAACCTGTTGGAGAGCTTCAGTATCTTCAATGCCCTGGAGCAGATGCGCAGCCAGTCGACCCATATCGCTTTCGTGATCAATGAGTTCGGGGATTTCACCGGGCTGTTGACCATGACCGACATCCTCGAGTCGATCGCTGGCGAATTGCCTGATGCCAGCGAGGTCGAGGGCCCAGCGATCGTCGAGGAGGGTGATGGCTTCATCGTCAATGGCGCCATGAACCTCAGCCAGGTCCAGGCCCGTACAGGCTTCAGCGCCCGTGCCACTGAGGACTACCAGACCCTTGCAGGCCTGGTCATGAGCCTGCTGGACCGTCTGCCAGTGGTAGGTGACCGGTTAGCCTACGGTGGCTGGAGCATGACGGTGGTGGCGGTCGAGGAGCGGCGGGTACGCCAGGTGCGCCTCACACAGAGCGCCGACGCTGACGCAGCAGGTGCTTGAAGCCTTCAAGCACCAGCACCAGTACAGCGGCCCAGATCGGTAGGTAAGTCAGCCACTGATCCGGGCCGATCGTCTCCCCGAGCAGCAGGGCGACGCCGACCAGCAAGACGGGTTCGACATAGCTCAGCAGGCCGAACAGGCTAAAGGGCAACAGGCGGCTTGCCAGCACATACGCGATCAGTGCGCAGGCGCTGATCGCCCCCAGCAGCGGGATCAAGCCATAGAGGCCAGGGTGTTGCTGCATGTCTGTCGCCGACAGTGCACCTTGGGTGACGAAGTACAACGCCCAGGGCAGCAATAGGCACATGTCGCACCACAGGCCGCCCAGGTGATCGGTGCGGCAGCGTCGCCTCAGCACGAAGTAGATCGGGTAGCCGATCATTACTACCAACGTTTCCCAGGCGAAGCTGCCATGCTGGTAAAGCTCGTGCCCCACCCCCACAGCTGCGCAACAAACCGCCACAGCCTGCAGGCGTGACAGCCGCTCGCCATAGACCAGCCGCCCGGTGAGCACCATCGCCAGCGGCAGCAGGAAGTACCCCATCGACACCTCCAGGCTGCGCCCGTGCAGGGGAGCCCAAAGAAACAGCCACAACTGCACACCCATCAGCCAGGAAGTACCCACCATACCCAGCAGCAGCGCCGGCGTCTGCCGAACCCGAGCGAGCAGCTCGCCGACGCGCTTCCAGTCTTTGCTGGCCAGCATGAACAGCGTCAGGCAAGGTAAGGTCAGCAATGTACGCCAGCCAAAGATCTCCTCGCCATCGAGCGGCGAAAGCAGGGAGGAATAGAAATACATCACGGCGAACAGACAGGACGCCATGACCGATGAAATAATGCCTTTTGACACGAATGCCTCGGATAGGAGAGTGGACCGGTGGATCAGCCGGGCATGATCTCAGGGGGCGCGTCCTGCGGCAACCTTGGGCCGCCCGGTCGCGCCGCGAGTGCCCGAAGAAAATCGGCTGCTGGCATTGGCCGAGCGAACAGGTAACCCTGCTGGAAGTCCACGCCGCTGCGCGCCAGGTAGTCCCGCTGAACCTCGGTTTCAACCCCTTCGGCAACGATGCCCAAGCTCAATTTGGCGCAAAGCTCGATGATGCTGTCCAGGATATGTTGCGACAACGCATCGCCCCCGATCATGGCCACGAAGCTCTGGTCGATCTTCAGGTAATCGACCTTGAACTGGCGCAGGTAGTTGAGGCTTGATTGGCCGGTGCCAAAATCATCGAGGGCGATCATCACCCCCATCTCATGCAGTTTGGCGAACAATTCCAATGCGACCGGCGTGGCCTCGAGCAGTTTGCGCTCGGTCAGCTCCAGTGTCAGCCGTATCCTTCCTGCGGGGAAATGCTCAAGGAAGGTTCGGCAGTCGTCGAGCAGGCTCAAATCTCGACAGTGATCGGCAGTGATATTGATGCCGATATGAAAGCCGTCTTCCAACAACGCTGCGTAAGGGGCGAGGTTCTGCGCAGTGTGCAGCATCAGCGCCCGGGTCATCTCGACGATCTGACCGCTGTGTTCGGCGTAGGGGATGAACAGGTCCGGGCGGACCAGGCCTTCGCGGGGATGGTTCCAGCGCATCAGCACTTCGGCCCCCGCCCAGCGGTAGTCCCCTCTGCGCACAACCGGTTGGAAATAGGGCAAGAACTCATCGGCTTGCAACGCCCGCTGCAGTTCCGCACGGGGGGAGCTGGCGCGGCGCAGTTGCCAGTGGCAGACACTGCCGGCGGCCACCCCGAGTATCAACAACAGGCTGAGCAGGGCAGGGTAGTGACTGCGCAGCATCTGGGCAGGTTTGTCGGCCCCGTAGCCACCGTGCACGCTGAAAGGGTAGCGAGCCGAGCCTAGGGTTAGATCGGCGGTGGCGGCAACCGGTGGAACGCCGCTATGCACCACGCCGTCCTTGCCCATCCAGGCGTTGCCGACACGGATCTGTAGTGCCTCCTGCGAGCCGATCAAACGCAAAGCCGAGAGCAGATGGTCGCCGTCCAGCGTGGTAATCGCTCCGCGATCGCCATCGATGGCGCGATACACCAGCAGGGGGTGGCCAGGCGTTACCGAGTTGCCATTCATCAGCCAGAGCTGCCCGTCAGTGTAATCACTCGCGTGAACGGGCTCGTGGTAATCGCCAAACAGTGAGGTGCAATACAGGTTGTTCTGGCGAAACAGGTTGGTTGACCTGACAAAAGCATTGCGCGTGACCTGAGTGCGCAGTGCCAGCTCCACCTCGCTGCATGGGCTTCCTGCCAGCGGCAGCAGCGCCTGCGCGGCGTTGGCCAGGTTGTCTAGAATGTGATCGACATGCTCGACCACCTGCTGTGTAGTCGCCTGGCTGCTGGCACGCAATTCGCGCTCGATCTGCCAGTTCATCACCGCCAGGCCGCAGGCCAGCGGCAGCACGCCGACCGCCCACGGCAGCAGAGAGCGCCAACTGCACCGAGCGGGGCGTTTGGAGGTGAGAGGCATGCGCTGTCGATCTTCCTGAATGCTGACAAGCTGAGGATAGCCTTTTGCTGGGCAGCGTGACTAACTAATGCGCGACAAAGCCATTTACGCCATGTAGAATTCATTTACGAATACAACAATAAGGTCCTTCCAGCGTGAAGGGTCAACCCCGCCGAGAATGGGTCCATATGACATACCATGGGTTCAAGCTGATCATTGGTGACTTCCTCGCGCGTAGCGTGCGCGGTATCCCGTGCTCTCCGCCACTGTCGTTCCACATCCTACGCATTCTTTAATTTTCGCTGCAGATGAGGGTACGAACATGGCTGATATCTTTGACAATCCAATGGGCCTGATGGGCTTCGAATTCATTGAGCTCGCCTCGCCGACGCCAGGGGTGCTGGAGCCGGTATTCCAGATGCTGGGCTTCACCAAAGTGGCCACCCACCGTTCCAAGGATGTGCACCTGTATCGCCAGGGCGGTATCAACCTTATTTTGAACAACGAACCCAAGAGCATTGCCTCGTATTTCGCTGCCGAGCATGGGCCGTCCGTGTGCGGCATGGCGTTCCGCGTGCGCAACGCGCATGAAGCCTATGCCCGGGCTCTGGAGCTGGGGGCTCAGCCGGTCGAGATAGAAACTGGCCCGATGGAGTTGCGCCTGCCCGCTATCAAAGGCATTGGTGGTGCTCCGCTCTACTTGATCGACCGTTTCGAAGAAGGCAGTTCGATCTATGACATCGACTTCAATTTCATCGAGGGTGTCGATCGCAACCCGGTTGGCGCGGGCCTGAAGATCATCGACCACCTGACCCACAACGTTTACCGCGGGCGCATGGCTTATTGGGCCGGGTTCTACGAAAAGCTGTTCAACTTCCGTGAAATCCGTTACTTCGACATCAAAGGCGAATATACCGGCCTCACGTCCAAGGCCATGACCGCACCTGACGGCATGATCCGCATTCCGCTCAACGAAGAGTCGTCCAAGGGGGCGGGGCAGATCGAAGAGTTCCTCATGCAGTTCAACGGTGAAGGTATACAGCATGTGGCCTTCTTGACCGATGACCTGCTCAAGACCTGGGATGCCCTCAAGGGCCTTGGCATGCGCTTCATGACCGCGCCGCCGCAAACTTACTACGAAATGCTCGAAGAACGCCTGCCTGGCCACGGCGAGCCAGTGGGCCAACTGCAAGCGCGCGGTATCCTGCTCGATGGCGCTTCCGAGTCAGGCGACAAACGCCTTCTGCTGCAGATTTTCTCGGAAACGCTACTTGGCCCGGTTTTCTTCGAGTTCATCCAGCGTAAAGGGGATGACGGGTTCGGTGAGGGCAATTTCAAGGCATTGTTCGAGTCCATCGAGCGCGATCAAGTGCGCCGTGGCGTGCTCAGTGCCGATTGAATGCATACCGCGTTGCGCCGTCAGCCCTGGCTGACGGCGCCCCTCACGCGGCGGCTACGCTGCCGGAACAAGCCCCAGTAGGCAATTGCGCCGGTGATGATGCCCACCAGCGCCAGGGATGGGAATAATTGTTTCATGGTCTGGCGAGCTTCCCGGGCCGAGTAGCCTGACGGGTACCCCGCTTTGACGGTGTACCCGTACTTTTTCGAAACACCCTCTTGGAAAAACTCGGCTTGTGAGGGCCTGGACGCGTCGCGACTGTCGCCGTCGCTCCAGATATACAGGTCTTCGAACTCCAGCAACAATGTCAGGCCAGTTTGAAAAGCGCGCAGTTCATTTTGAAGCAGGATGCCATAAGACGTGGCGATGACTCCTCTGTTCTCTTGCGTGGTCTGATAGACCAAGAGCATGTCGTGAGGTGTTACAGGAGGGTCCAGCATCAAACGAAACTGCGAGCTGACATCGGCGAAGCTTTGATCCGGTGCAGACGGCGCCTTCATGCTGTTGCAGTAGGGTCGCCCGTTGGAAGTCAAAGCTAGCGAGCGTAGGTGAGGTGCTTGGGTTACCAAGTCGATCAATTGTGGCTCGGCGTTCTCGCAGTGGGTTCCTGCCAGTGTCATTGCAGCAGTGGCCGATGCCTTGATGCGGTCCAGTGCCAAGTCCACCGAATAGATGGCTTCGCCAACCGAGATTCTTGCCGTCTCCTCGAGCTTCTTGTCTTGTTGATAGAACATGATCATCAGCCCAGTGCCCACCGGCAGCAAACTTATCGCCAATGTCAGTAAAAGTTCGATCAAACTCTGCCCTGCAGTTTTGATTCTTGACATGAATGTCCAGCCCCATTTCCCAGCAGCTCGAGATGAGCCGCCCAACGGCAAGCCTAAGAATCAATCGATGCATGGGATGTAGTCCAACGCCTTTGCCGCTTCGTGAACTACGCCGCTCGCCTGTAGGACTCACTGCGCCTGCAGTGCAGTAATCACCTTTTGCGCCAGCAGCGCCGTTGAGGCAGGGTTCTGCCCGGTGAGTAACCTCCCGTCGCCAACCACGAACGGTTGCCAGGGGTCATCGCCTTTGTGATAGAGGCCGCCGCGTGCGATCAACTCATTTTCAGTGAGAAAAGGCACCACCGTGTCCAACGCTGCCAATTTCTCTTCTGTATTGGAAAAACCGGTTACCTGCCGGTCCTTGAGCAGCAGGCTGTTGTCGCTGAGCTTGATGTTCAGTAAGCCGACCACGCCGTGACAAACTGCGGCAATGATGCCATTGCTTTCATAGACCTTGCGCGCCACGCCTTGAAGCGGTTGATTGTTGGGGAAATCGAACATCACCCCGTGACCCCCGGTGTAATACATGGCGCAATAATCCTCAGCCTTGAGCTGGTCCGGGCTTGAGGTTGAGCCTAGAAGATTCAAGAACGACTTGTCTTCTAACCATTGCCAGTCCAGGTCCGGCGCCATCTGCAAGCTATGGGGGTCGATAGGCACATAACCGCCGCCAGGGCTCACGTAATCAACTTGGTATCCAGCCTTGAGTACGGCATCGACGAAATGCACGGCCTCACCCAACCACAGGCCAGTAGCTCGTTTGATGGCGGGATATTTAGGAGTATTGGTCAGTACCACGAGAATTTTCTTGCTCATCGCCACGCTCTCTGATCATTCTTTCGAGGCTATGCGTTGCTTGGCGCAGGTAAACCTTTTGAGCATAGCTTGCGTTGTACCAAGCGCCATTGCGCAACGGCTTCTATGCTCAAGGCAGCACCTGCTGCATGCGCCACTCGCGCGCAGTGAATGCGCTGACGGATTTTCCAGCAGATGCGTAAAACGGACTTTCAACCAGCAGTGGTGGAATCACAGCGATGTTCGCAAAAGACAGGCCGCACAAGGCGTCGGGGCAGGGCAGGGGGCAGGCCACTGGGGGGCAATCGCCATCGGGCATGGCTGCACAGATTGCCCAATTCGACTGGCATAACACTCCACTTGGGGCGCTGCCGCACTGGCAGGCACCTTTGCGCACAGCCGTAGATATGATGCTGCTCTCGCCGTTTCCCAGCGCGGTGGTCTGGGGCGCCGAGATGACAGTGGTGCATAACGACCCTTACCTGGCATTGATCGAGGGTGATGGCCATGGGCTGGGCCAAGCCTTTGACACGCTCTGGGCCACAGCCTGGGAGAACATCGGGCCTTGGGTGTTCGAGGCATTCAATGGAGGGGCGAACTTTGTCGAGAATCAACCTGTGCGGCTCGTTCGCAAGCGCATGGGCGGCCAAGCCTGTTTCGTTTTTAGCTACACCCCGCTACGCGACGAAGACCATGAGGTGGCAGGTTTCATGCACACGGTCATCGATACTAGCGCCGGTGTCGATGCACATGATAAATGGCGTGAACAAGCGCTGGCGTTCGAGCGCCAGATCGAGCGCGTTCTGGCCGACCGCGATCAGATCTGGCAGCTTTCCCGGGACGCCATGATCGTGGTGACCCGCGACCTGCTGTTGCAAGCGGTCAATCCAACTTGGCAGCGCGTTCTTGGCTGGGCCGAGGATGAAGTGCGGGGTACGGCGATATTGGAATTGGTCCATCCTGCCGACAGGGCCGAGGTTGAGGTGGCGGTGATGGAATTCGTTCATGACCGCGGGCTCGAGCAACTGGAAACACGTTTGCGCCACAAGGACGGGCACTACCGTATGTTCCGCTGGACCGCTACGTTCGACGGCACGTTGCTGACTGCCGTGGGCCGCGACGTGTCACAGGATCAAGACGATGCCTTGCGTCAACTCGACAACCTGGTCAGGGCCAGTCAGCGTCTGGATGCCGTCAGCCACGTAGCAGGGGGCATGGCCCACGAGCTTAATAACCTGCTGTCGGGCATCAGTGGCAGCCTGGAATTGATGCAGCGACGGATGGAGCAAGGCCGCCTCGAGCAGATCGATCGTTACGTTTCGATGGCCAACGATTCGGTGAGCAAGGCTATGTCGCTCACTCACCATTTGCTGGCATTTTCCCGCCATCAGCCGTTGTCACCCAAACCGTTGGACATCAATCGCGAACTCAATGCGATGGAGCCGCTGCTACGCCAGGTGTTGGGCGCCGAAATGCGAGTGAACTGGGAACTGGATTTTTTACCCTGGACCGTATGCCTGGATGTCGCGCAGCTCGAGAATGCTTTGCTGAACCTCCTAGCCAATGCGCGCGAAGCTTGCCTGGGGCAAGGCCTGGTCACGTTACGCACGATCAACACGCGCGTGCAGGCATCTTCTTCCGATAAGCGTGGCGTTGCCCCAGGTGACTATGTCGCACTCTACGTGTGCGACGATGGCCACGGTATGCCTGAGATTGACCTGGCGCGCGCGTTTGAACCTTTCTTCACCACCAAGCCAATGGGCCATGGCGCCGGATTGGGGCTGGCGATGGTCTATGGGTTCGTCGGCCAGTCGGGTGGCCATGTCTGGCTTGAGTCCGAGCCTGATCAGGGTATGAAAGTCTGTATGTTGTTTCCACGTTGCCTCGAACATATTGCCCAAGCCCCTCAGCAGCCTGTACCCAGCGTTTCAAGGGCCAATGGGCAGCGCGTGTTGCTGGTGGACGATGAGGAGAACCTGCGGCTGGTGATGAAGGAATACCTTCAGGAGCGCGGCTTTGATGTCTGCGATGCGAGGGATGCCAAGTCGGCGCTCGAGCGCTTCCGCCATCACGGCCCCTTCGATCTGGTGATCACCGACATCGGCTTGCCCGGCGGTTTCAGCGGGCGGCAGGTGGCCCGGGCGATGCGCATGGCTAGGCCTGAACAAAAGATCCTGTTGATTACCGGCTTCAATGACCAACCACTGGAACCGCCGTTGTCCAACGCACCGGGTACCGCTTTACTGCTCAAGCCGTTCGCGTTATCGAGCCTGATGAACCAAGCGCTGATCATGTTGGGTGAATGAACGCGCTCAGGGTTTGCCCAATATGTTGGCCACACGAGCCTGCAACTGCTTGAGTTCGAAAGGTTTGCTCACCAATTGCATGCCGGGGGCAAGAAACCCTTCACGTGCCATGGCCGTCTCGGCATAGCCGGTGATGAACAGTATTGGCAGATGCGGGCGCAGGGTTCGCGCGATCTCTGCCAGTTGTCGCCCACTCATGCCGGGTAACCCGACGTCGCTTAGCAGCAGGTCGACCGCCAGCCCTGAACGCAGCAGCTGCAGGGCTTCGGTGGCGTTGCCCACACTCTGGCAAGGGAAGCCTTCATCTTCAAGTGCCTGGCACAGCAGTTGGCGTACATGGGGGTCATCTTCGACCACCAGCACATGTCGACCTTCACGGGGCTGTGGTGAAGGTTCAGGTGTAGTGCAAGGTTGTTGCTGGTCGAGGTAGCGAGGTAGATAAAGATCGACCCGAGTACCATGGCCGATCTCACTCCACAGTTTGACTTGGCCATGGGACTGCTTGCTGAAGCCGTAGACCATCGACAGGCCAAGGCCTATACCTCGGCCCACGGGCTTGGTACTGAAGAAAGGCTCGAAGGCGTGTTCCAATGTGCTTTGCGACATGCCGTGACCATCATCAATGATGCTCAGCCGAGTAAATTCGCCGGGTTCCAGGGCGATGATGGCAGCGCCATGGGCATCCATACGCTGGTTGCTGGCCTGGATCCTAACCGTGCCACCATTGGGCATGGCTTCGCAGGCATTGACCAGAAGATTGGTGATTGCCTCCAGCAGTTGCTCACTATCGGCCTGAACCGGCCACAGATCTTGCGGCAATTCTACCTGCAGGCTTACGCCAGGATCGATACAGGCCTGAAGCCGCTGTGGTTCGAGCAGGGCATGCAGATCTATGTGCTGGCTTTGCAGCGACTGCCTGGACGAAAACGCCAACAACCGATGGGTGAGTGCTGCTGCGCGGGACACGGCTTCCTGGCCCATCTGCAGGATTGTTTGCAAGCCATCGCTGCGATGTTGCTTCAAGCGCCGTTCGATCAGCTCGAAACTACCCCCGATGCTGGTCAGTAGGTTATTGAAATCGTGCGCAACACCCCCAGCTAACTGGCCAATGGCTTCCATTTTACGGGTCTGTTGCCGGGCCTGTTCGGCCGCCCGCTGCTCGTCGCGGCGCGCATCAAGACACTGTTGTAGCTCATTGATATGGTCCCGGGCCATGTACTGCCGGCTTCGGTTTCGCAAGGCTGTGCGGATCAGGTGAAGCAGGTGTTGTTCATCGTACGGCACGGCCAGCAGTATGAGGTTGCCAAGTGCTAGCACCGAGCTTGAGCGAGTTACCTCGGGCGTAGGGGTCAAAAGCACGATGGTCAGGTCCGACCAGAGCGGCTGCTGGTCGACAAAGCTTTTGAGGAGCAACGCTGCTTCGCTGTCCAGCGCCTGTTCGGCAATGATTGCCACGCCTGCACCCTCGAACAGGCAGCTGTGCAATTTGGCGACATCCTTTGCACACAAACATTGCACCCCGGCAGCGGCCAGCAATTTCGAAGCATTACTGGCAAGCCGCCGCGGAGCCAGGATCAGAGCACGTTCGTCCATCGACAGCGGACTGGCCAATGCGATTCTCCTGATGATGTCGACAAGGTCGATTGGGGACCTCGTCACCTTCAATGGTCCGATAATCACTCGACCATGGCTATTCTCTGAGGGTTCAACGCATCTACAGGCCTTTTTGCAGGAAGGGGTCGTCCGGGTTCTGGCGCTCCAGCTCAGCCAGTAAGACTTGAACGTTCTGTAACTGGCCGGTCTCCTTCCAGTACTGGATCAGCAGCACCCGTGCTCGGCGATTGGCCGGTTGGCGGCTGAGCACGGTTTCCAGCTGCTTTTGCGCGGCGTCTGGTTGTTCCAGGTCGTGCAGGGTGACCGCCAGGGTGTAGCGGTAGTCGGTGTTTTCAGGCTCCAGTTCCACTGCCCGCGACAGCGCGAGCAGGGCGTACTCACGCTGATTATGGCGAATCAGCCACAGCCCGAGTTCATACTGCAGAAATGCTGAGTTCGGGCGCAGGGCCAAGGCTTTGGCAAGCACTTGGCGGGATTGGTCATGCAGGCCCTGGCGTTCGAGCAAACGTACATTTGTGGCGAGGGCGTCGAGGTTCTCGGGGTCAACGGCAAGGCTGCGCTGCACGGCCGCGGCAGCCTGGTCGTAATCATTTTCGTGCAGATAAAGGCGTGCCAGGTGCACCTGGGCTTGCGCATCGTCGGGCTGGGTTTCCAGCACCTGCTGGTACTGCTCCAGTGCGCTCTGCAACGGCCCGAAATAAAGGCCAATGGCGTCCGGGTCGAGGCCGAGCAAGGCGTCAACCGCCGCAAAGCGCACGCTCTGATCATCATCGTCCAGCAAAGGGCCTAGTACCAAGCTGCGTTGGGAAGGCTGCAAGAGCCTTCGAACACTGGCGATGGCAGCGCGGCGCACCAAGGGTTCATCGTTCTCCAAGCCAAGGCGGGCCAGCTGCAGGGCCTGGGGCGAGGGATAATTGGGCAACTCGGCGTAAAGCGCCGCGCGGCGGATCGGCGTCAGATCATCGCGTCGCAGCTGTTGATACAGCACTCGGGCTGCACCTGGCAGGCCATCATGTGCCTGGCGCAGCGCCTTGCTGTAGCTGTAAGGCGGTTGCGCTGGCGCAGAGGGCTCATCGCCCCGGCGCAGTAAAACGATGGCGATGAACACCAGAATCAGCAGCAGGATGGCGATCAGGTAGCTGTGGCGTCTGGGCATCGGGCACTGCGGTCCATGGCCGTGAAAACGCAAAGCTTGGGGCAGAATGCCTTGAGCTGCAAGTTGCAGGGTGGCTGGGCGAGACAAAAAAAGCCCCGCTGACCTAAGCCGGCGGGGCAAACGGTTGGGAAAACCAACCAAAGGAGTCGTTGAAGCTGCAGGGGTCAGCGCACGCTGGCAACCGTCTCTGGTTGCCAGCCGCCACCCAGGGCCTTGTAGATCGCGACGATGCCGCGGTACAGCTCTACTTCGCCCTGGGCCTGAGCATCTTCGGCGCTCAGGCGCTCGCGCTCGGCATCGAGCAATACCAGGTAGTCCACGGTGCCCTCGCGGTAACGCACCGACGCAAGGTCTGCGGCCTTGCGGCTAGCTTCGCTCTGGCGCATCAGCGACATCAGCCGCTGCTGGGTCTTGTCGTAGTCGCTGAAGGCGTTGGCCGACTCTTCCAAGGCCAGCAGTACCTGTTGCTCATAATTGGCCAGGGCGCCCTCGGCATCTGCCTTGGCGCCACGCAGACGGGCCCTTACGCTGCCCAGATCGAACGCCGCCCAGGTGATGCTTGGCCCTAACGCCCATGCATTGGCGGCCGAAGCGCCGATCTGCGAGCCACGGGCAGCGGTAAAGCCCAGGAAGCCGCTGAGGCTCACCCGAGGGAACAGGTCGGCGGTGGCTACACCCACGTTGGCAGTGGCCGCAGCCAGCTGGCGCTCGGCGCT
The DNA here is from genome assembly GCF_017491595.1 of Pseudomonas sp. 51_B. Classification (NCBI taxonomy): domain Bacteria; kingdom Pseudomonadati; phylum Pseudomonadota; class Gammaproteobacteria; order Pseudomonadales; family Pseudomonadaceae; genus Pseudomonas; species Pseudomonas sp. 51_B. The sequence goes on along the minus strand of NZ_JAFGYW010000017.1, from coordinate 67,040 downwards.
GCGCACATCCGGGCGGCGGCGCAGCAGCTCGCCGGGGTCACCCACCGGCAGGGCCTTGGCGATAGCCGGCAAGGCTTTGGGCGACAGGTCAACGCTCAGCGCCTCGGGGCGCTGGCCCAGCAGGGTGGCGATACGGTGACGCGCCCTGGCCTGTTCGGCCTGCAACTGCGGAATCGTGGCTTGCACACCTGCCAGGCGCGCATCGGCACGCACCACATCAAGCTCGTTGCCAACCCCCGCGTCGCGCAGGGTCACGGTGATGGTCCGCGATTGCTGTTGAGTCTTGAGGTTGGCCTGGGCGATGTTTTCGCGCAGTTGCGCGCCCCGCAGTTGGCCGTAGGCATCGACCAGCTCGGCGATCAGGCTGACCTGCAACTGTTGCAAGTCGGCCTGGGCCGCCGCTGCTTGGGCTTCGCTGGCTTCGATCTGGCGCTGGATGCGGCCGAACAAATCAAGCTCCCAGGCCATGTCCAGGCCTAGATCATAGCGCTCGCTATTGACCCGTTGATCGGTCTGGCCAGGAATCTGGCCTTTGCCGATTTCGCTGCTGGCGCGGCTTGTGACGACCGGAAACTGATCGTTGGCAGCGTCATCGCGGATCGCTCGGGCTGACTTGAACCGCGCGAACGCCACGCGCAGGTCGCGGTTGCCCTGCAGCGATGCCTGCACCAACTGGTTCAGCACAGGGTCGTCGAACTGCTTCCACCACAGGCTTTCGAAGCGATTGCGATCCAGGGCCGTGGCTTGCATGTTGCTGTTGTCCAAGCGCGCAGGCTCGGTGTCGGGGGTCTTGTAGTCCGGCCCGACCGCGCAGGCGGCCAGGGCCAGCGCCAGCAGGCTGGGGGTCAGGGGTTTGAGCAGGTTCATGCGTGGTTCTCCAGCACGTGCGCGTGCTCGGCCTTGCGGGCCTGGCGACGCTCGACGAAGCGGCGGATCAGGAAGAAGAACACCGGTGTCAGGAACAGGCCGAATACGGTCACACCGATCATCCCCGAGAACACCGCCACACCCATGGCATGGCGCATCTCTGAGCCTGCACCGGAGCTGAACACCAACGGCACCACGCCCATGATGAAGGCGATCGAGGTCATCAGGATCGGCCGCAGGCGCAGGCGGCAGGCTTCCAGCACCGCAGCGAGGGGATCGAGGCCCTTGGCTTGTTCATCCTTGGCGAACTCGACGATCAGGATGGCGTTCTTGCACGCAAGCCCCACCAGCACGATCAGGCCGATCTGGGTGAAGATGTTGTTGTCCCCACCCGATACGATCACCCCAGTGATAGCCGACAGCAAGGTCATCGGCACGATCAGGATCACCGCCAGCGGCAGGCTCCAGCTTTCGTATTGGGCGGCCAGCACCAGGAAGGCCAGCAGCACGCACAGTGGGAATACGAACAGCGCCGTGTTGCCCGAGAGAATCTGCTGGTAGGTCAGGTCGGTCCACTCGAAGGTCATGCCGTTGGGCAGCTCTTGTTTGAGCAGCTTTTCCATCGCCGCTTCGGCTTGGCCTGAGCTATAGCCTGGTGCTGCAGCACCGTTGATCTCGGCGGTGATGAAGCCGTTATAGTGCATCACCCGGTCTGGGCCGGAGGTGTCACTGACCTTGAGGAAGGTCGCCAAGGGGATCATCTCGCCCAGGTTGTTGCGCACCTTGAGCTGGCCGATCTGTTCAGCGTCGAGGCGGAACTGCTGTTCGGCCTGAACGTTGACTTGGTAGGTGCGGCCGAACCGGTTGAAGTCGTTGGTGTACAGCGAGCCCAGATAGACCTGCAGGGTGTCGAAGATATCGGTGATCGCCACGCCGTGGGTCTTGGCCTTTTCCCGGTCGATGGCGGCATCGACTTGGGGCACGTTGACCTGATAGCTGGTGAACAGGCCCGCCAGTTCCGGCACCTCATGGCTCTTGGCGATGATGTTCTGGGTTTCTTTGTACAGCGCTTCGTAGCCCAGGTTGCCGCGGTCCTCGATCTGCAGGCGGAAGCCGCCGATGGTGCCCAGCCCTTGTACCGGTGGTGGCGGGAAAATCGCGATGTAGGCGTCCTGGATATCTGCGAACTTGGCGTTCAGTGCAGCGGCGATCGCAGCAGCCGATTGGCTCGGGTCTTTACGCTCGTCGAACGGTTTGAGCGGAGTGAACACGATGCCGCTGTTGGGGCTGTTGGTGAAACCGTTGATCGAAAGGCCAGGGAAGGCGACCGAATCGGCCACGCCCGGTTGCTCAAGGGCAATTTCGCTCATGCGCTTGATGACCGCTTCGGTGCGGTCGAGGCTGGCGGCGTCAGGCAACTGAGCGAAGGCCACCAGGTACTGTTTGTCCTGGGCCGGCACAAAACCGGTTGGCGTGCTGGAGAACCCCAGGTAGGTCAGGCCCATGAGCCCTGCATATACGAACAATGCGATGCCGCTGGAACGGATGACCCGGCGTACGCCGCCCACGTAGCGGTGGCTGGCGCGGTCGAAGAAGCGGTTGAACGGGGCGAACAGCCAGCTACCCAGCAGCCGCTCGAGCAAGCGCGAGAAACGATCCTTGGGCGCGTGATGGTCCTTGAGCAGCACCGCGGCCAGCGCAGGCGACAGGGTCAGCGAGTTGAATGCCGAGATCACGGTGGAAATCGCGATAGTTAGGGCAAACTGCTTGTAGAACTGCCCGGTAAGGCCGGAAATGAACGCCGCAGGCACGAACACAGCGCACAGTACCAGGGCGGTGGCGATGATCGGCCCGGTGACTTCACTCATGGCCTTTTGCGTGGCTTCGAGGGGTTTGAGGCCCAGCCCGATGTTGCGCTCGACGTTCTCTACCACCACGATGGCGTCGTCCACCACGATGCCGATGGCCAACACCAGGCCGAACAACGACAAGGCGTTGAGTGAGAAGCCGAACAGGTGCATGACCGCGAAGGTGCCGATCAGCGAAACCGGTACTGCCATCAACGGGATGATCGAGGCGCGCCAGGTCTGCAGGAACAGAATCACGACCAGCACCACCAGCACCAAGGCTTCGAACAGTGTGTGCACCACCGCTTCGATGGAGCCACGCACGAACACGGTTGGGTCATAGACGATGCTGTAGTCCATCCCCTCGGGGAAGTCCTTTTTCAGTTCGGCCATCTTCGCCCGCACTTCGTCGGAGATATCAATGGCGTTGGAGCCGGGGCGCTGGAAGATTGGAATGGCCACAGCCGGCTGATTGTTCAGCAGCGAGCGCAAGGCGTACTGGCTGGAGCCCAACTCGACCCGGGCGATATCCTTCAGGCGAGTGATTTCGCCATCGGCGCCAGCGCGAACGATGATGTTTTCGAACTCTTCCTCGTTGACCAGGCGGCCTTGGGTGTTGATCGACAGCTGAAAGCTGGTAGAGCCAGGGGCGGGCGGGGCACCAAGCTGGCCGGCAGCGACCTGACGGTTCTGCTCGCGGATGGCGGCGACCACATCGCTGGCGGTGAGGTTGCGCGAAGCGGTCTTGTTCGGGTCCAGCCATACGCGCAGCGAGTAGTCGCCCATACCGAACAGTTGCACGTCGCCGACCCCACCAAGGCGTGCCAGTTCGTCCTTGATGTTGAGAATGGCGTAGTTGGACAGGTACAGCATGTCGTAGCGGTTGTCCGGCGAGGTCAGGTGCACGACCATGGTCAGGTCGGGGGACGCCTTGTCCACGGTGATACCGATCCGTGTCACTTCCTCTGGTAGCTTGGGCTGGGTCCGAGTGACGCGGTTCTGCACCTGCACCTGGGCATTGTCCAGGTCAGTGCCAAGGGCGAAGGTAATGGTCAGGGTCAGCTTGCCGTCGGCAGTGGACTGCGAGGACATGTACAGCATGTTCTCGACGCCGGTAATGGCTTGCTCCAGTGGCGCAGCAACGGTCTCACCGATCACTTTGGGGTTGGCGCCGGGGAAGTTGGCGCGCACGACCACGGTTGGCGGCACCACTTCAGGGTATTCACTGATCGGCAACTGGAACAACGAGATCGAGCCTGCGATCAACAGCACCAGCGATAGCACCGCGGCGAAGATAGGCCGGGTAATGAAGAATTTCGAAAAGTTCATCGGTGTGGTCCTTTAACCGCGTGGCGCCTGGGCGCTGGCGACTTTATCGGTTGAGCCCGCTACCTTCTGCACCGGGTTACTGGCTTGCAGGGCCTGGCGCTGCTGGGCCAGAGCAGCCAGGGTCTGCTCACTGGCCATAGGCGTTTCTTCCGGGGTCACCGGCGAGCCAGGGCGCACCCGCTGCAGGCCCTTGACCACGATGCGGTCGTCCTTGGCCAGGCCGCTGCGCACGATGCGTAAACCCTCAAGCTTTGGCCCCAGCTCAACGGCGCGGTAGGCGGCCTTGTTGTCTTTGTCCATGACCAGCACGAACTTCTTGCCAAGGTCGGTGCCCACAGCTTCGTCGTTGATCAGCACGGCGTCATATTGGGCACTGCCCACCAGCTTCAGGCGGGCATACAAGCCGGGGGTGAACTGGCCGTCGCGGTTGTCGAACACGGCGCGACCACGGATGGTGCCTGTGCGCGGGTTGACCTGGTTGTCGACGAAGTTCATGTGGCCCAGGTGCGGGTTGCCGTTTTCGTTGGTCAGGCCCAGGTACACCGGGGTGCTCTGACCACGTTGGCCTTCCCGCGCCAGCTGGGTGTACTTGAGGTACACGCGCTCGTCGGCGTCGAAGTAGGCGTACACCTTGTCGGTGGAAACCACGCTGGTCAGCGGCGTCACATCGGCGGTGACGATGTTGCCGGCAGTGAATTCAGCACGGCTGACCCGGCCGCTGATCGGCGCAGTGACACGGGTGAAACTGAGGTTAAGGCGTGCCAGGTCGAGCTGCGCCTGGATCGCATCGACCCCAGCGCGTGCTTCGGCAGCGGCGCTGCTGCGCGATTCGGCCAGCTCGGCGGAAATGGCATTGCTGTCACGCAGGCGTTCGCCACGGCGGGCTTCGTTGGCGCTGCGCAGGGCGGTCGCCTTGGCCTGTTGCAATTGCGCTTCGAGGCGGCGGACTTCGGCCTGGAACGGACGAGGGTCGATCTGGAACAACAGATCGCCTTTCTTCACCTGGGCACCTTCGGTGAAACCCACGGAGTCGATCTGGCCCGATACGCGTGGCCGCACTTCGACGGTTTCCGGGGCCTCCAGGCGGCCGGTGAATTCGTCCCACTCGTTGATCGGCTGCTCGATGACCTTGGCAACGCTGACCTTGGGCGCGGCGGGAGCCTGCACGGCGTCAGGGGTGCGGCCACAAGCGCTGATCACCACCACTGCCAGGGCAGCGAGGGGAAAGCGCAAGGGTTTGATTGAGTGATCCATGGAGAACTCCGCCAATGTATTAGTAGTGGGCGGAGTGTGAGTGTCTTGCGCGCAACGCACGAATCGAACGCAGCGAAGGTCATTATCACGGGCAATGATATCTACACGACTACTATCGATGCCAGGCATGCGACCGTGCTTGCAGTTAAGCTCTGCAATGATATTGCCGCCGCACAGACCTTCGCACCCTCATTTGACATAGGCTTACCTTGCAGACTCATTCGCGTTTACCCGGCCCCTTTGGCATCGTTCTGCTCGGTATGCTGCAGATTCTGGTCTGGGGCGGCTCGTTCTTTCTCATGGCCGTGATGGCCGACCCGATCAGCCGCGATACTGGCTGGCCCAGCCAATGGGTCTACGGTGCGCTGTCCCTGAGCCTGATGGTTTCAGCGCTGGTCGCCCCTTGGTCCAGCCGGCTGATCGCCCGCTACGGCGGGCGCCCACAAATGGCGGCCAGCGGCGCGGTGGTGGCGTTGGGATTGTTGATCATGGGCGCCAGTCACGCCTTGGCGTGGTTTATGATGGCCTGGGCCGTAATAGGCATTGGCATGGCCATGGGTTTGTACGAAGCACTGTTCGCCACCCTCGGTGGACTGTATGGCGAAGGCGCGGGCAAGGCCATCACTGGCATCACGCTGATTGCCGGCTTCGCTTCGACGCTGTCGTGGCCAGCGGTGGCATTGGGCATCGAGCACATCGGCTGGCGAGCGACGTGCGTCTGCTATGCACTGCTGCTGCTCGTCGTGGTCGCGCCGCTGTATTGGCGGGTGCTACCAGAGGGAGGGAGGGTCGAACTGCCGGCCAGATCGCAAGCCCAGGCGAGCACAATGGGGGTGGAGCGCAGCCTGTATCTGATGCTGACGAGTATGTTCGCCATCGGCGCGATCATCATGACCGCTATCGCTGTACAACTGGTGGCGGTATTGCAGGGGTTGGGGCACTCTTTGCCGATGGCCATCGGCCTGGCGGCCATGCTCGGCCCCAGCCAGGTGGCATCGCGGGTATTGCAGATCCTGGCGGGCAAACGTCACCCGATATGGACCGCGCTGGCCTGGGTCAGCCTGGTGCTGGCCGGGCTGCTGATCGTGGCATTCGTGCCTGCAGCCACGGCCGTGGGTTTGCTGATATTTGGCTGTGGCAATGGCCTGCGAGCGATCGTGCGGGGGCTGCTACCGCTGGCGTTGATGCCGCCAGACCAGTACGTGCTGCTGATGGGGCGGATGTCTCGGCCGGCGTTGATCGGGCAGGCCGTGACACCAGTGGTAGGAGGCTTTCTGTTCGAGCATTACGGCGCCATCGGCGTGCTGTTGGCTCTCATCCTGCTGGCGCTGACCAATGTGCTGTTGGTGGTGATGGTGATGCGCCGTGTGAGACACCAGGCCAACGGAGTGTGAAGGTCACCCTTGTGCAAATGCCAACAGTTTGTCGCCGGCGAGCCGGTAGCGTACCCACTCGGCCTGGGGCTCGGCCCCCAGAGATTGATAGAATTCGAGCGCCGGGGTGTTCCAGTCCAGCACGCTCCACTCGAAACGCCCGCATCCTTTGGCCACCGCTTCTCGGGCAATGTGCCGCAATACCTCACGACCAGCACCCCCCCCCCGTTGCTGGGGCGTGATGTAAAGGTCTTCCAGGTAGATGCCATTACGACCTTGCCAGGTCGAATAGCTGTAAAAGTACACGGCAAAACCGATGGCTTGACCGTCACGCTCACAAATAAGGCTGTGTACGTTGCTCCCCTCGTCGAACAGGGTTCTCTCGATGTCGGCCACGGTGGCGACCACCTCGTGACGCGCGCGTTCGTACTCGGCCAATTCGGTGATATACGCAAGGATCTGCGCGGCATCGTTACGAACGGCGGGGCGAATGCTCAAGCTCATGAAAGGCTTCCTTGGCTTCGAATGGGTACAGTAAGGTGTGTCTACGTAATTTTAGTTAACTGTATCGGTCGCCGATCAGGCGGCTGCACTAGTGTGACAGCACCCGCCATCATTCTGGAATATCTGCGATGTTTGCGTCTTTGGATTTACTCGGCGCCTTTATGCTGTTCGCCTTCGTCTCTTCCATCACTCCCGGACCCAATAACACCATGTTGTTGGCATCGGGGGTGAATTTCGGAGTGCGGCGTTCGATCCCCCATGCCATGGGGATCAGCGTGGGTTTCATGGTGATGGTACTGGCGGTTGGGCTAGGGCTGGGCGAGGTATTCAAGGCCTGGCCGCCGCTATACAGCGTATTGCGCTATACCGGGGCGGCTTACCTGCTGTATCTGGCCTGGAAAATCGCAACCTCAGGTCCGCTCGCAACCGACTCGCCCAGTGCCCGTAAACCCTTGAGCTTCTGGGGCGCGGCGGCGTTTCAGTGGGTCAACCCAAAGGCCTGGGTCATGGCGGTAGGTGCGATCACAACCTATACGCCGGCTCAGGGCTACGTCACGAACGTGCTGGTGATCGCTGCGCTGTTCGCCTTGGTCAACCTACCCAGCGTAGGCGTTTGGGTGATGTTCGGCAGCGCGCTGCGCACTCTGCTGCACAATCCTCGCTGGCTGATGCTATTTAATGTCCTGATGGCCGTGCTGCTGGTGATTTCGCTTTATCCCCTGCTGTTTGTAGAATCGGCCTTTTCATGAACCATCGGGTGCAGTAAACCATGCAGTTGATCCCCTGGTCCTTCGAGGCCCGTGAAGGCTTTACCTTGCGTGGATGGCGTTCACCCGCCAGCGGCAAGCCGCTGCTGCACTTTCTGCACGGTAATGGCTTTTGTTGCCTGGCCTATCAGCCTTTGCTCATGACCCTGAGCGACCACTTCGATTTGTGGCTCAGTGATGTCCAGGGCCATGGTGACAGTGACCATGGTGGCGATTTTCTAGGCTGGAACCGCAGCGCAGCGTTGGCTATCGAGGCCTTCGAGGCTGGCCGCAGGGAGTATGGCGAAGTTGCTCGTTACGCCGTGGGGCATAGCTTTGGCGGGGTGTTGACCGGTTTGATGCTGGCCAGTGAACCGGGTCTGTTCGCGCGCGCAGTATTGCTCGACCCAGTGTTGTTCAGCCGGCGCATGCTGGGCGTGATGGGGGCGGCAGCGTGGGTTGGCCTGCACCGGCATCACGCCTTGGCTCGCAAGGCGGCCAGCCGACGCAGCCATTGGCCGAACCGGGAGTCGGCACGCGTATCGCTACAGGGGCGGGGCATTTTCAAGGGGTGGAGCGACGCCGCACTTGAGGCCTATGTCGAGCATGCCATCGGCGATTGTGGCGAGGGCGTGGTACTGAAGTGTCGACCCAGCCGGGAGGTGGAAATCTTCAGCTCGTTCCCTTCACGGATGTGGGCGCAAATGGGTTCGATCCAAGTGCCTACGCGGGTGCTCTATGGCGGGCAAACCTATCCGTTCGTGCCCCGCTCGGTGCAGCGCTTGTCAAGCCTCAACCCGCTGGTGAGCGCTCTTCAAGTTCCTGGCGGGCACTGCTTCATGCAGGAGGACCCAGCTATGGCCGGGCGAAAGGTGCTTGAGCATTTACTTGGCTAAAGGATTGTTCCACTGGTGGAACAATCAATGCCAGTATGCCTGGCTACCGGTCGATTAGTAGCATTGCTAAGGTCTACCCAGTATTAAGAGGAGGTTTCTCGTGAAAAAAATTCTGGGTATACACCGCAGCCCCCACGCTCATTGGGTGGGCGATGGTTTCCCGGTGCGCAGCCTGTTCACCTACGACGACCTGGCTAGCAAGATCAGCCCATTCCTGTTGCTCGATTATGCTGGCCCTCATGACTTCACCCCCACCAATGGCCGGCGAGGTGTAGGCCAGCACCCGCATCGAGGTTTCGAAACCGTCACCATCGTCTATCAGGGTGAACTGGAGCACCGAGACTCCACAGGAGCCGGTGGGTTGATCGGCCCCGGTGACGTGCAGTGGATGACGGCAGCCAATGGCATCATCCACGAGGAGTTTCACTCCCCGGCGTTCGCGCGCAGCGGCGGTACGCTGGAAATGGTCCAACTGTGGGTCAATCTGCCAGCACGGGACAAGCGCGCAGCCGCTGGCTACCAGACGCTGTTGTCTGCCGATATTCCAGTGCTGCAACTGCCAGACAATGTTGGGAGCTTGCGCGTGATCGCTGGGGCTTATCAAGGCCTTAGCGGCCCTGCGAAGACCTTCACTGCCATGGACGTTTGGGACATGCAGTTGAATGCCGGCAGCACGCTGCAATTACCCGTTGCGGCTGGGCGTAACGCCGCGCTGGTGGTGCTGCGGGGCACTGTGCGCGTCAACGGTGAGCGTGACGCAGGCCCGGCCAGCCTTGTGCTACTTGAGCGCGAGGGCGAGGACGTGGCCATTGAGGCGCTTGAGCGGGCCAGCTTGCTGTTGCTCAGTGGCGAACCCATCGATGAGCCGATCGTGGGGTATGGCCCCTTCGTGATGAACACCCAAGCAGAGATCGCGGAGTCTTTCGACGACTTTCACTCCGGACGCTTCGGGCACATGGCAGGGAATGCCGCTGATACTTCCCGTTGATCGATGCCCTTGGGTGACGCCGCGCCAATAAGCTTTTGTCCCAAGTGCCCGCCCACGCTTACCGCCTGTCGCGAAGTGCCAGCATTCGATCGAACAGTCGAAGGCGCCGGGCGTTCTTCCACTAAGGTGCTTAAGGATTCTTAGGCATCACCATTGCCAAAGACCATGGAAGGCCGCTTTGGCATGCTCATTCTCAATTGGCATCCTGCCCCTATGAGGCGTAATCACACAACAGGCCATCCACTCAAGAGAGGGTCGGACAATGTCGTTAATTGGCGTTTCAATGCTGGAAATGCGGCAAATCATCGAACAGGCCTGCCTGCCTGACCGGTGCGAAATCAGCTGCCCTGATGGTACTACTTTGACTATTCGGTTGGGGCAGGGCCAGAGCCTGGAGCAAGCCGTGACCCTGTCGGGTATCTCATTACAGAGCCTGAACAACTGCCGCGACCTGGTAAACCTCGTCGGCCAACTTCACACGCTGCGCGGCAAGCAGCCTAAGGTGATCAAGGCCATTGCCTGATGGCGAGTGTGGGCCGGTCAGTCAGTTGGCCGGCCTTGGTGTAGGGGCGGCGATCGCTAGTTCGAATACTACGCTGGCTATCTACCGCTCATTGGAGCTCAAGCAGCATATTCAAGCCGCCGTCACCGCATTTTCCGTGGTGACGCACAAGCCCGTGATAACTGCGGCCATCCCAGATGAAAGCCACGCTATGAGCGCGCTCGACTTTGTGCGGCAGAGGTGGACATATGTGCAGCCGCAGCGCAGGGCGACCTTGCAACGTCAGTGCTGCCATCTGGCACTGGCATTCCACGGTTTGAGCGACTGGCCCGAACAGCGTGTCACGGACGTAGTCCAAGTGGAGGTTGGAGTTGGGTGCGCGGCCTGGCATTTTCATAGCTGCAGGCTGCATTGAGAAGGGTAATTGGAAGTGCAAAGAGTAGGCATTCGCAGCTGGCTCCTGGCTAAACGATGGCATTTATCGTCTTTTTGAAGCTTAGCGGTGACGGATGTTCAATTAGTTTCGGGTTTTTTGCCAAGTGGCAGTCTTCAGGGAGTGTCAGTGGCTTGCAACTGTCACGTAGCTCATGGGTTACCTAGCCCCAATCAACCGGCTTTGCGCAGGGTGAGGTTGATCCGCCGCTCGCCCATTCGCGAATGCAGCCCTGGCTTGATCGGTAGCACACCATGGAAGCGCAGCCTGTCTTCGCCGCCCCACACCAGCACATCACCGTGACTCAGCGGTACCCGCACAGTGCGATCCGAGCGCTGCAACCCACCGAGCAGGAAAACCGCAGGCAGCCCCAGCGAAACTGACACGATCGGTTGCTCGAAGTCCCTTTCGTTGCGGTCCTGATGCAAGCTCAGCCGAGTACCTGGCAGGTATTGATTGATCAGGCAGGCGTCCGGCACGAACCCTTCAAAGCCTGCTGCCAATGCTGCGCGGCCTGCCAGTTCAAGCAGCACCTGGGGTAGGGCAGGCCAGGCTTGGCCGCTGATTGGATCACTGGTTGTGTAGCGATAGCCCTTGGCATCACTAACCCAGCCCAGTGCCCCGCAGTTGGTCAATGCCACGGCCATGTTCAGCCCACCGGGTGTTTGCATGTGCCGCAACGGCGCGGCCCGCAGCACCGGGCGTAGCGCATCGAGCAGTGGCTCAAGCACGCTCAGCGCGAAACCTGGCAATAGCACGGTCTGGCTGGCCAGGTGTTGCGGCTCAGGGCCGAACAAGTCGAGGTCGGACTGGATCACGGAGCGTATGCCTGGTTTGGGTTTAAGACAGGAACGGCCTGTGGTTCACCCCTATGCAGACGAAATCAGTGAACTCGGCGGGCAGGCTGGACGTTCATACAGGCATACTATGCGGGATATGGGGCGGCACGTGAAGACATCTGCTCAGCGGTCAGGGGAGCAAGGCTCAGCTGAGTGCCCGTGCCACAACCGGCGGCGCTCAGCGTCATCCCAGTAGCCAATCAGGGCTGTTGAAATTACTCAATCGCCGATCGTCACCCGCGCATTCCAGAGCTTGTAGTCCCTCGCGCAGCAAGGCCTTCTGCAAACTGCGCTCACCCTCTGCCCAAGCCTGTTCAAGTACCACCAGTACCCTGCGTGGCAGGACACAAAACATAGGCTGCCAGTACCCACCCTGGCGCACCATTGCGGCGCCATCGCCTGCTGCCGCGATCTGCCGCAGGTCATCGAGCAGTGGCCGGTCAACCAATGGCGCATCACAGGCCAGCAGTACCACCCAGTTATGCCTGGCTATCTTCAGCCCAGCTATCACCCCGGCCAGCGGCCCGGGAAAATCCGGGTCGCTATCGCTGACCAATTGGTCGGCATAAAGCCCGTATGCGTGCTGGTTGCGATTGCAGGAAACCACCAGGTCATCGGTCAGTGGCCGAACCGTACGGTGTAGATGCGCGATCAAAGGCTCACCGCGCCAGTCCAGCAAGCCTTTGTCACGCCCGCCCATTCGGTGACCGCGGCCACCAGCGAGGATCAGTACGGAGCAGGGGGGCAGTGCAGCAGCCATGAAAAAAGGTCCCGGGCAGTCGATCCCCGGAACCCTCTCATTCAACGCCCGGCTTGTCCAGTCAGCCTTCGTCGGTCTGTACGCGTTCGGTTCTGGCAGGGGCGCGACCGGCCAACCTCATCACCACCACGAAGAATACCGGCACGAATACCACCGCCAGCGTAGCGCTGAGCATCCCACCAATCACCCCGGTGCCAATGGCCTGTTGGCTCGCGGAGCTCGCGCCGGTAGCGATAGCCAGCGGTACCACACCGAGGATGAACGCCAGGGAGGTCATCACGATCGGCCGCAGCCGCAACCGTGCAGCCTGTACCGCTGCTTGAGTAGCCTCCATGCCTTGATCGACCAGGTGCTTGGCGAACTCGATGATCAAGATCGCGTTTTTGGCCGATAGCCCGATCAAGGTAATCAGGCCGACCTTGAAGAACACATCGTTGGGCATGCCGCGCAAGTTTACGGCCACTACCGCACCGAGCACCCCAAGCGGTACCACCAACAGTACCGCGGTAGGGATGGACCAGCTTTCATACAGGGCGGCGAGGCACAGAAACACCACCAACAGCGACAACCCCATCAGCAAAGGGGCCTGGCTGCCGGACAGCCGCTCTTGCAGCGAAAGGCCAGTCCATTCCAGGCCCGTACCGGCCGGCAACTTTGCCACCAGCCGCTCGATTTCAGCCATGGCCTCACCCGAGCTGTAACCGGCTGCCGGCTCACCGGAAATCGCCACCGCGGGGTAACCGTTGTAACGGGTCAACTGAACTGGCCCGCTGACCCACTTGGCCTGAACGAAGGCACTGAGCGGCACCATCTTGCCACTGCTATTGCGTACATGGATGCGCAACAGATCCTCGACTTGGCTACGTTGATCACCCTCGGCCTGGACCACCACTCGCTGCATGCGGCCTTGGTTGGGGAAGTCGTTCACATAACTGGAACCCACCGCCACATCCAGCACCGAACCGATATCGTCGAACGAGACCCCCAGGGCGTTGGCCTGGCGACGATCGATTTCCAGTTGTACCTGCGGGCTCTCGGCCAGCGCGGCCTCGCGAACATTGGCCAGAACCTTGCTTTTGTTTGCATTGGCCAGCAGCTCGTCGCGAGCGGCCATCAGCGCCTCATGGCCCATACCGCCGCGATCTTGCAGGCGCAGCTCGAAGCCGGTCGACTCCCCCAGCCCGTCGATGGGCGGTGGCAGCACGGAGTAGGCAATGGCGTCCTTGAGCTGGGTGAAAGCCTGCGTAGCTCGGTCGGCGATCGCCTGGGCACTGTCATCGGCGCCGCGTTCGGACCAGTCTTTCAGGGTAGTGAAGGCCAGGGCTGCGTTCTGGCCGCTGCCTGAGAAGCTGAAGCCCAGAATCATGGTGGTGTTGCCCACGCCCGGCTCTTGGGCATTGTGCGCTTCGATCTGGGCCGCCACCTGCTCGGTACGCATGCGACTGGCGCCGGGCGGCAGCTGGATGTCCGTGATGGTATAACCCTGGTCTTCGGTGGGCAGGAACGCCGTGGGCAACTGGCTGAAGCCGTAACCGAGCACCGCCAGCAGCACGCCGTACAGCAACAGATAACGGCCGCTGCGTTTGATCGCCTGGATGACCCAGCCCTGGTAGCCGTCGCTGAGCTTTTCGAAGCGGCGGTTGAACCAGCCGAAGAAGCCTTTGCGTGCATGGTGCTCACCCTTGGCCAGCGGCTTGAGCAGGGTGGCGCACAGTGCCGGTGTCAGGCTCAGGGCAAGGAACGCCGAAAACAGGATCGACACGGCCATGGATACCGAGAACTGCTGGTAGATCACCCCTACCGAGCCTTTCATGAAGGCCATGGGCAGGAACACGGCGACCAGCACCAGGGTGATGCCGACGATGGCACCGCTGATCTGGCCCATGGCCTTGCGCGTGGCCTGTTTGGGCGTCAAGCCTTCTTCGGCCATGATCCGTTCAACGTTCTCCACCACCACAATGGCGTCGTCCACCAGAATGCCGATGGCCAAGACCATGCCGAACAAGGTCAGCACGTTGACCGAAAAGCCCAGCGCCAGCATCACGGTGAAGGTGCCCATCAGCGCCACCGGAACCACCAGCGTCGGGATCAGGGTGTAGCGCAGGTTCTGCAGGAACAGGAACATCACCGCGAACACCAGCAGCATGGCCTCGAACAGGGTAGTGATGACCTGGTGGATCGACACTTTGACGAACGGCGAAGTGTCGTAGGGGATGTCGTACTTCACACCTTCAGGGAAATAGCGTGCAAGCTCCTGCATTTTCGCCCGGACCAAGGTGGCGGTTTCCATGGCGTTCGCCCCAGGCGCCAGCTGCACGCTGAAAGCGGTAGCGGGTTTACCGTTCAGGCGAGTGCCGTACTGGTAATCCTGGGCGCCGATCTGAACCCGTGCGACATCGCCAATGGTCACGCTGGAGCCGTCGGGCTTCGCCCGCAGGACGATGGCGGCGAATTCTTCAGGGCTGCTCAGTTGGCCTTTAACCACCACGTTGGCCGTGATTTCCTGAGTAGGGCGGGCTGGAAGATCGCCGATGCTGCCAGGGGCGACCTGGGCATTCTGCGCGGCGATGGCTTGCACCACATCATTGGGCGTGAGATCGAAACCGATCAGCTTACGGGGGTCGATCCAGATACGCATGGCGCGTTCGGAGCCATACAGCTGCGCCTTACCGACACCCTTGAGGCGGCGTATTTCGTTCATTACGTTGCGCGCCAGTAGGTCGGAAAGCGCAGTTTCATCCAGGCTGCCGTCCTCTGAGGTGAGGGTGCCGAGCAGCAGAAAACCGGTGGACACCTTCTCCACCTGCAGGCCTTGCTGGGTCACCTGACGCGGCAGGCGCGACTCGACCACCTTAAGGCGGTTCTGCACATCGACCTGGGCCAGGTCCGGGTGCGTGCCCGGCTCGAAGGTTGCAGTGATGGTGGCGCTGCCCAGGCTGCTTTGTGATGAGAAATACAGCAGGTTGTCGGCACCGTTGAGTTCCTGTTCGATCAAGCTCACCACGCTTTCATCCAGGGTCGCCGCCGAGGCGCCTGGGTAAACGGCATAAATCTCCACTTGCGGCGGTGCAACGTTGGGGTACTGCGCCACCGGCAATTGAGGGATGGCCAGTGTGCCAGCGAGCAGGATGAACAGTGCGATTACCCAGGCGAAAATCGGGCGGTCGATGAAGAACTGCGGCATGGATCAGGCCCTCACTGGCCGTTGTGCTGGACGATGGGTTGCGCGCTGGGGGCAAGCTGAACTTGATCGCCCGCCTTGATGTGCTGCAAGCCTTCGACCACCACCTGTTCACCGGGCGCCAGGCCCTCGCTGACTTGCCAGCGGTCGCCCTGAGCGCTGCCCAGTACCACTTGGCGTTCGCTCACCCGGGCCTGGGCGTCCACCACCAGCACCTTCGGCACCCCGGCACTGTCGCGCACGACAGCCCGCTGCGGCACACTCAAGCCTTTGGGCTGGACGGCCTGCTCCAGGCGCACGCGCACATAGCTGCCCGGCAGCAGGTCAAGGTTAGGGTTGGGGAATTCACTGCGCAGTGTGATCTGATTGGTGCTGGGATCAACGCTGATGTCGGAGAACAGCAGCTTGCCGGCAAACGGGTAGGCACTGCCATCGTCCTGAATCAAGGTGGCACTGGCCTGGCCATCGCTGGCCTGCTGCAATTGACCGGCGCGCAGTGCACGGCGCAGCGCATTGAGTTCGCGGGTCGACTGCGTGACATCGGCATGAATCGGATCAAGCTGCTCGATGGTGGCAAGTGGCGTGGGTTCGTTCTGGCCGACCAGGGCACCTTCGGTCACCAGAGCACGGCCGATGCGCCCGGCGATCGGTGCAGTGACGGTGGCATACCCGAGGTTCAGCTTGGCGCGCTCCAGCGCTGCCTTGGCTTCGGCAACGGCGGCATCAGCCTGCAGAAACGCCGCCCGGGCATTGTCGTACTCCTGGCGGCTGACGGCCTTGTCATCGACCAGTTGACGGTAGCGTTGCTCTTGCAGGCGCGCCTGATACAGCGTGGCCTGCGCTCTGGCCAAGGCTGCACGGGCGCTATCATGGTCGGCTTTCAAGGGCGCCGGGTCGATGAGAAACAGCACATCGCCTTGTTTGACGTCGCTGCCTTCGCGGTACACCCGCTTGAGCACCACGCCAGCGACGCGTGCGCGCACCTGTGCCGTGCGCGGTGCGAGGATGCGCCCGCTAAGCTCGGTGGTGATTGCCTGCGGCTGCAATTGCAGGGTCTCGACGCGAACCTGGGCAAGGGGCTGTTGTTCGTCAGGCTGGGTTGCGTCGTCGCAACCGGCCAGCATCAGCGTGAGCAGGGCCACCAGCGCCAACGGGCGCAGGAGGGGTGGGTAAGTGATAGGCATGCGGGTCTTCCAATGATGAGCTCGCCTATCCTAAGGCAACAGCTGCTGGGGTAGCTGTTAACAGCTGTAGAGGCTGTGTGAAAAAGTGTTAAGAACAGCCCTGCCTGTGACCAGGTTTCTATATTCTTCACGGACCTGCCCCGGCCTTGTTGCCGATCAACCCGTTCCCACAAGCTAACTTTCATGCCCAACATTCTTCTGGTCGAAGACGACAGCGCGTTGTCCGAGCTGATCGCAAGCTACCTGCAACGCAACGATTTCCACGTCCGGGTGATTGCCCGTGGCAACCATGTGCTGGAGGCTTTTCGGGAGGACAAGCCGGACCTGGTGATCCTCGACCTCATGCTGCCAGGCATCGATGGCTTGCAGTTGTGTCGCCTGTTGCGTCAGGAGTCGCTGAGCCTGCCGATCCTGATGCTGACCGCTCGCGACGACAGCCATGATCAGGTGCTCGGCCTGGAGATGGGCGCCGACGATTATGTGACCAAGCCCTGCGAGCCACGGGTATTGCTGGCTCGCGTGCGCACCTTGCTGCGTCGCAGCAGCGTCAATGAACCACGGCTGGACAACCATCAGATCGTCATCGGCGGCTTGGTCATCGACCTGGCCGAGCGCTTGGTCAGCTGGCGTGGCGAGGAAGTCGAGCTGTCCAGCGGCGAATACAACCTGTTGGTGGTGCTGGCGCGCAACGCCGGTGTGGTGCTCAGCCGCGACCGCATCCTTCAGCAACTGCGCGGTATCGAATTCAACGGCACCGACCGCTCAGTGGACGTGGCGATTTCTAAGCTGCGCCGCAAGTTCGACGACAGTGCCGGCGAAGCGCGCAAGATCAAGACCGTGTGGGGCAAGGGGTATTTGTTCAGCCGCGTCGAGTGGGAGTGTTGAGCGAGCATGCTGAAGATTCTGGTGCGCCTTTATCTGTTGGTCATCGTAGCTTACGCCGGCGCACTGCTGTTGATACCGGACGCCATCGTCGGCCTGTTTCACGATCGCTTCATGGCCTACAACCTGGATCAGGCCAAAGGTGTGCAGTCGCTGATTGTCCGCCAGTTCCGTCAGGTGCCGCAGCAGCAATGGCCGGCGGTGGAGCAAGACCTTGCCAAAGTGTTCGCGCCCTTGCAGGTCCAGCTGTTGCGCCGTGATCAGGCCGAGCTCAGCGCTGCCGAGCAAGCGCGTCTTGAGCATGGCCTGTATGCCGTGCGCATTGGTGACTGGGGCTACTACGAGACCGTGTTGGCGCCCTTGGACGGGACTTGGCTGGTGAGCCTGCATTCACCCCCCGACCCGCTGGATATCAACGTCCTGTCCTGGGGTGTGACGGTGCTGATCGGTGCGGCGATGCTCGGCTGCCTGCTGCTTTGGGTATGGCCGCACTGGCGCGACCTTGAGCGCATGAAGGAAACCGCACGGCGCCTGGGCCAGGGGCAGATGTCCGAGCGCACGCATATTTCGCCGCACTCCAACATCGGCGAACTGGCCAGTGTTTTCGATACCATGGCCAGCGACCTCGAACGCCACGTCAACCAGCAGCGCGAGCTGCTCAATGCGGTCAGCCACGAGCTGCGAACCCCGCTGACCCGGCTGGATTTTGGCCTGGTGCTGCTGTTTGACGAAGTCCCTGCTGCCAGCCGCAAACGCCTGCTGGAATTGGTCGGGCATGTGCGTGAGCTGGATGAACTGGTGCTCGAACTGCTGTCTTACAGCCGCCTGTACAACGCCGATCAGGCTCGCGAGCGGGTCGAGGTATCGTTGCTGGAGCTGGTCGACAGTGTACTGGGCGGGTTTGCCGAAGAGCTCGATGCCCGGGGAATTCAATGGGAAGTGCAGGCCGAAGCCAGTCTGCCACGCTTTGTGCTCGACCCGCGCCTGACCGCCCGAGCGGTGCAGAACCTGGTGCGCAATGCCATGCGCTACTGCGACACGAGCATTTTGTTGCGCTTGCGCCTGGAACAAGACGGCGCCTGCCTGCTGACCGTGGAGGACGACGGCATAGGCATTCCGGTGCAGGAGCGTGAGCGGATATTCCAGCCCTTCTACCGGCTTGACCGCAGTCGTGACCGCAACACGGGCGGGTTTGGCCTGGGGTTGGCAATCAGTCGACGGGCGATCGAAGGGCAGGGTGGTCAGCTGAGCGTGACGCAATCGGCGTTGGGAGGCGCACAATTCACCATTCGCTTACCCGCAGGTTAGCCCCTGTGCTTTTGATCGCTCAGGCCTTGTGTGCAGTTGCACGGTGCGTTGGTTGAGGGCGCGGTCGAGCTTGCGCAGGCTTCAAATTGAGGCTTTCTATTGGCCCTTTCATCTTGTAGCTTGGTACGCCGATTCTTCAAGGAAGCTGAACATGCAAGGCAAGGCGCGCAAGATCGTCCAGGCCATTCTTTACGAAGCCATCGCCGTAGCCTGTGTGGCACCGGCGCTGGAGCTGGCGTTCGGTGCCGGTATGGCCCAGTCGGCGGTACTGTCGGTACTGATGTCGGGCATCGCCATGAGCTGGAACATGGCCTATAACTGGGCGTTCGAGCAGTGGGAGGCGCGACAGCAGCAACGCGATCGCACGTTCCTGCGGCGCCTGTTGCATGCGCTGGGCTTCGAGGGCGGACTGGTATTGATCCTGTTGCCGCTGGTAGCGTTCTGGTTGCAAGTAAGTCTGTGGGCTGCGCTGCTGACCAACCTTGCACTGTTCGTGTTCTTCTTCGTTTACGCCTTCGTCTTCCAATGGGGCTTTGACAAGGTCTTCGACGTGCCGCTGTCGGCTCAGCAAGGCAAATGTTGACTTCGCGGGGGCCGGCAGGCTAACGTCCTTTGCCATGAACACCTTCCAGCACGTGAACGCCATTATTATTACCGCCATCATCAGTTTGGCGGGCTAGCGCTTACGTGCACCGAACCCGCCCTGGAGGCGGGTTTTTTCTCTCTGACTCCTGGGCACCGAACAAGCCAAGGAGTTGCCCTCGATGACCAGCCTCAACCTAAACCCTCGTACGTCCTCTTCAGCGCAGCATTTGCTGTCGGAGCAGGTACGCCGCATCCTGTCTGCGCCGGTATACGACCTGGCAATCGAGACGCCTCTGCAAGCGGCGCCAGCGCTGTCCGAGCGCCTTGGCAATCACGTGCTGCTCAAGCGTGAAGACTTGCAGCCAACCTTCTCGTTCAAGATCCGCGGCGCCTATACCCGGCTGTCGCGCCTGACCCAGGCCCAGCGCGAACGTGGCGTCATCACGGCCTCTGCAGGTAACCATGCCCAGGGCGTTGCCCTGGCGGCGGCGCACCTTGGCATGAAAGCCACCATCGTCATGCCGACCACCACGCCCTCACTCAAAGTCGAAGGCGTACGCTCGCGCGGCGGCCATGTGGTGCTGCATGGCGAGAGCTTTCCCCATGCGCTGGCTCACGCTTTGAAACTGGCCGACAGTGAACAAGCGACCT
Organism: Pseudomonas sp. 51_B; assembly: GCF_017491595.1. Lineage (NCBI taxonomy): Bacteria > Pseudomonadati > Pseudomonadota > Gammaproteobacteria > Pseudomonadales > Pseudomonadaceae > Pseudomonas > Pseudomonas sp. 51_B. Next base: position 46,911 of record NZ_JAFGYW010000017.1, on the reverse strand, counting down.
TCGTACCACCGTTCGACGACCCAGATGTGATCGCTGGCCAAGGCACCGTGGGCATGGAGATCCTGCGCCAGCAGCCCGGCGCCCTGGACGCGATCTTCGTGCCGGTTGGCGGCGGCGGCTTGATTGCCGGCATCGCCGCCTACGTCAAATACCTGCGGCCTGAGGTCAAGGTCATTGGCGTCGAACCCGAAGACTCCAACTGCCTGCAGGCGGCCATGGCGGCCGGCGAGCGAGTGATCCTGCCGCAGGTCGGTACCTTCGCCGACGGCGTGGCGGTGGCGCAGGTGGGCGCTCACTGCTTCGAACTGTGTCGGCATTTCGTCGATGAAGTGATCACGGTCAGCAGCGACGAGTTATGCGCGGCCATCAAGGACATCTACGACGACACTCGCTCGATCACCGAGCCTTCCGGCGCGCTGGCGGTAGCCGGGATCAAGCGCTACGTGGCCCGTGGCGGTGTACAAGGCCAGACCCTGGTGGCCATCGATTCTGGTGCCAATGTCAACTTCGACCGCCTGCGGCACGTCGCTGAGCGGGCCGAGCTTGGCGAGCAGCGCGAAGCGATCATCGCCGTTACCATCCCTGAGCAGCCCGGCAGCTTCAGGGCCTTCTGCCAAGCGCTGGGCAAGCGGCAGATCACCGAGTTCAACTATCGCTTCTACCCCGGCAAGGAGGCTCGACTGTTCGTTGGCGTGCAGACCCACCCGCAACATGATCCGCGTGATCAACTGCTGGCCAGCCTGCAAGGGCAGGGGTACAGCGTGCTTGACCTGACCGATAACGAATTGGCCAAGTTACATGTGCGCCACACCGTGGGTGGGCATGCAGCACCCGGGGCCGATGAGCGGGTGCTGCGGTTCGAATTCCCCGAGCGACCGGGAGCGCTACTGGGGTTCCTGGAGCGGCTGGGCAAGCGTTGGAACATCAGCTTGTTTCACTACCGTAACCACGGCGCAGCCGAGGCTCGGGTATTCGCGGCGCTTGAAGTACCTGCCCAAGAGCAAGCCGGCTTGCCCCAGGCGCTGGATGAGATGGGCTACCGCTACTGGGACGAAACCGCCAATCCGGCCTATCGGCTGTTCCTTGGCTAACGTTGTCCTGGATCAACACCGTGTTTAGTGATCAGGCGGATCCTCCTGGGCAGACAGACCAGCCAGGAGGACCCGGTCATGAGCAGCACCTTTTTCATTCCGCCCGTCAACATCATGGGCATCGATTGCCTTGAGGAGGCCATGGTCGCGATCGCAGGCTACGGCCTGCGCAAGGCGCTGATCGTTACCGACCAGGGCTTGGCCAAGGCAGGCGTCGCCGCTCGCATCGGCCGCATGCTGGCCTTGCAGGACATCGATTCGGTGGTATTCGACGGCGCCAAGCCCAACCCCAGCATCGCGAATGTCGAGGCCGGCCTTGCCCTGTTGCAGCGCGAGCGCTGCGACTGCGTGGTATCGCTGGGCGGTGGCTCGCCCCACGACTGCGCCAAAGGGATTGCCCTGTGCGCCACCAACGGTGGGCATATCAGCGACTATGAGGGTGTCGACCGCTCCAGCAAGCCTCAGCTGCCGCTGATTGCCATCAACACCACGGCGGGCACGGCCAGCGAAATGACCCGCTTCTGCATCATCACCGACGAGCAACGCCATGTGAAAATGGCTATCGTCGACCGAAATGTGACGCCGATTCTGTCGGTCAACGACCCCGCACTGATGGTGGCCATGCCAAAAGGGCTGACCGCTGCCACTGGCATGGATGCCTTGACCCATGCCATCGAGGCCTACGTTTCCACCGCTGCCACGCCAATCACCGATGCCTGCGCGCTCAAGGCAATCAGCCTGATCAGCCAGAACCTGCGCCAGGCCGTGGACGATGGCAGCGATCTGGTGGCGCGGGAGAATATGGCCTACGCGCAGTTTTTGGCCGGCATGGCGTTCAACAATGCGTCGTTGGGCTACGTGCATGCCATGGCACACCAATTGGGTGGTTATTACGATCTACCGCACGGGGTGTGCAATGCCGTTCTGTTGCCGCATGTGCAGCGCTTCAACGCCACGGTCTGCGCCGCCCGCTTGCGCGATGTGGCCAAGGCCATGGACGTCAAAGTCTGTGCGCTGGATGAGGCGCAGGGCGCAGGCGCAGCGATTTCGGCCATCGAACACTTGGCCGCCGCGGTAGGTATCCCGGCAGGCTTGGCTGAATTGGGCGCCAAGTTCGAAGATGTGGGCATTCTGGCGCACAACGCCCTGAAGGATGCCTGTGGGCTGACCAACCCGCGCCCAGCTAGCCAGGATGAGATCGAGGGAATCTTCCGAGCGGCGTTCTGACAGAGTGGAAGATGTGGCGGAGCCGGCCGCTTCGCGGCTAAAGCCGCGCCTACGCTAATCGCGCCAGCTTCAAGATCGGCGCGTCGCTGTTGGCGCGGCGGTCGTGACGAAGCTGGCGGCTTGGGCTCAGCGCTCGCGCATGAAGAACCCGGCCACGTACTTGCGAAAGGTATCGAGGCTCTTGAAGTCGGCGTAGCGCTTGAAGTTTTCCGCATCGGGCTCTGGCCCGATCGGTTGCTCCAGCAACGACACCGACAACACCCGGTCCTGATCCGAGGTCAGCACCAGTTCATCCATCACCTGCCCGCCGATCACCGGCCGACGCATCTGGACCTTGACGCCTTTGCTGGCCATCCAGTCGATCAGCGACACCAGTGCCTTGAGCGGCTCTCGCTCCTCATCGCGGTAAACCGGAAACAGCTGGGCGCGCGAGAGCACGGGTACGCTGGCCACGTGAATCAGCTCGTAGAACTGGCTGCCCGCTGTGGCCGGCGAGTACAGTGCCAGGGCCAACAATGGGCCTGACGCCCGGCTGCCACCCCAGTACAGATGGTGCCCCTGAAAATCGAAGCCGTCCTCGCTGCGGTTATTGAACAGCTTGCGCCCCCTGATCTGCTCCACACAGTCCAGCAACAGGCCATGGCGCCGGTGGCTGCCGAAGACCGTGGCTTCGCGCAGCCGCGCCTTGAGCATCATCATGTGCTTCATGTCCAGACGGGTTTCCAGGTAGTTGCTGGCCGGCACCCGTTCGAGCAGCGGGTAACGACTGGCGACACTGCGCAGTTCGGCAAACTGCCCGGTCAGGTCCTTTTTCAGGTGGCTAGCGTAAAGATTAAGGCCGCTGGTCTCGATCCACGTCAGCAGCAACGACAAGAGGCGCTGCTGCTCTCGCCGCCCTGCGCCCTCAGCGGTGGATGCAGTGGGCTCGTTGCCCATGCGGTAATCACCGATCAGCCGTAGCGGTGTATCCGGTGCCAGCCAGGCGGCAGGGGCTAGGGGTTCATCCCCTCGGTCGTCGGCTTCGCGTTCGTCCTTGGTGAAGGGGCAGCCCTGCGCATGTTCGGCGGTGCCGGGGTTGTTCTTCAAGAACAGCGTGCCGGTGCTGCCGTTGAGGGTGACATTGAGCACCGGCAGGGCGTCCTTGCGGCAATCGCAGGCCAGCCACTGATTGGCGCTACGCACCTTCATCAGCAACTGATTGGCTTGCAGCAGGCGTGGCCCGACGAGGTGGCCGGTGGCGAAAGCGACCAGCAGTTCCTCTTCAGCCGGGGTCAGGCTGCGCACCTGCGCGGCGGTTTTGTCGATGATTCGCATGAAGCAGCTCCAAGCTACGAGCCTCAAGCTTCAGGCAAACTCGCCGCGCTTTCAACTGATGGCTTAGTTATCGGCAAACATCTTTGCCGCGCGCGCACGGATCTCATCGGGGCTGAGGTCTTCCTTATGGGTGGCGACGAACCACTGGTGGCCGAATGGGTCTTTCAGTGAGCCGCTGCGATCCCCGTAGAACTGGTCCTGAACCGGATGCAGGGCAGTAGCACCAGCGGCAATGGCCTGGGCAAAGACACGGTCGCAGTCTTCGACATACAAGTGCAGGCCTACCCCAGCGCCGGCTAGTTTCTGGCTGGCAGTCAGGCCGCCTTCCATGTCGCAGGGGTCGGCCAGCATCAGCGAGGAGTCGCCGATGCGCAGTTCGGCGTGGCCGACACGGCCTTCAGGGCCTTCCAGGCGGAACATTTCGATGGCGCCAAAAGCTTGCTTGTAAAACGCGATAGCCTTGGCCGCGCCGTGGATGCAAAGGTAGGGGGTGAGGCTGTGCTGGCCATCTGGGATGGGTTTGGCGGGCATGGTGGACGCTCCTTGACGAAGGGGCGCCGGACGGCGCCCTGATGCTTAGAGTCGTCTGGAATGAGGGAAAATCGACCCTGACGCTAGATCGATTTTCCATAAGCGCAGCCGTTAGAAGATGTAATCGGTGGTCAGGAAGCTTGACTGGCGGTTGCGAATGATCTCGCTGATCAGTTCTTTATTGGCCGCTTGGAAGCGCGTTGCGACCAACGTCCGAATGGAGAAAACCCGCAAGGCATCGTCCACCGACAACGTGCCTTCGGCGCTGTTTTTGCGACCGTTGAACGGGTAAGTGTCAGGGCCCCGCTGGCACTGCGCATTGAGATTGATACGGCCAACCTGGTTGGCGAATATATCGACCAGGTTGCCGATGGTGGCCGGGTCATTGCCGAACAGGCTGAGCTGTTGGCCGTAGTCGGAGTCCAGCACGTAGTCGATCACCGTCTGCAGGTCACGATACGGGACTACGGGTACTACCGGGCCGAACTGCTCTTCGTGGTACACGCGCATGTCGCTATTTACCGGGTAGAGCAGGGCGGGGTAGAAGAACGAACCGCGGCTCTGCCCGCCAGCTTCGTTGAGGACCTGGGCGCCTTTGGCCTTGGCATCGGCCACCAATTGATCGAGGTAGTCGACTTTGCCTTGCTCCGGCAGCGGTGTCAGCGCAACGCCAGGCTCCCAGGGCATGCCGGGCTTTAGTGCGGCAAGCTTGCGCTTGAACTTGTCGAGGAACGCTTCGACCACATCTTCGTGCACGAACAGTATCTTCAGCGCCGTGCAACGTTGACCATTGAATGAAAGCGCACCGGTCACGGCCTCTTCGACGGCATTGTCCAGGTCGACCTGGGGCAGGATGATGCCGGGGTTCTTCGCATCCAGGCCCAGGGCGGCCCGCAGACGGTGGGGCCGTGGGTGAAGTTTTTTCAGGTCGCTGGCAGCCTTGTGGGTGCCGATGAAGGCGAACACATCGACCTTGCCACTGGCCATCAGGGCACTGACCGTTTCCCGGCCACGGCCGTAAATCACATTGATCACCCCTGGCGGGAAACTGTCGCGGAACGCCTCCAGCAGAGGGCGGATCAGCAAAACGCCGAATTTCGCCGGTTTGAACACCACCGTGTTGCCCATTATCAGTGCAGGGATCAGCGTGGTGAAGGTTTCGTTGAGCGGGTAATTGTAAGGGCCCATGCACAGTGCCACGCCCAGCGGTGCGCGACGGATCTGGCCCAACGTGCCTTGCTCGAGCTCGAAACGGCTGGAGCGCCGGTCGAGGTCCTTGAGCGCATTGATGGTATCGACGATGTAGTCACAGGTGCGGTCGAACTCCTTCTCGGAGTCCTTGAGGTTCTTGCCGATCTCCCACATCAGCAATTTGACCACTGCAGTGCGTTGCTCGCGCATGCGCGCCAGAAAGGTCTCGACATGTGCAATTCGCTCGGCAACCCGCATGTTCGGCCAGGCACCACGGCCCTTGTCGTAGGCGTTCACGGCGGCGTCCAGGGCAGTGAGGGCGGTGTCGGCATCGAGCAATGGCGCACTGCCGAGCACCACTTGGCGCTCGCCGTCGGCATGCTTGAGCCACACTGGGCTGCGCACGGTGGCCAAAGGCCCGCTCCAATGGCGCAACTCGCCATTGACCAGATAGTCGCGTTGCTCCAACGGCCCTTCCAGGCGCCAGTTTTCAGGGATGTCGCCGGCGGCAGGAAATAGCGAATCGAGCAGATGATCCATGGTACTGCACCTCACATGTCCGGTTAGGTGAAACGCTTCAGCTTCGAGCATGCACCTTGCTCAAGAAAAACTCCAGTGTGGCTCAATAACGCGACCGTGGCGCCGATACAGGGGCAATCGCTTACACCAACAGGCCTATGACCTCGCACAATCGCTCAATCAAAAACCAACGAACATCCGCCGCCGGCTTGTTGCGTCATACGCTCAGTCCACTGACGCCAATCGGCCTATTGCTGACCGGTATCGGCGTGTCCATGGTATTTGGCCATGCAGATATCCAGCGCCAGAGCAGCCCCCAGGCTACTAGTCTGTTCCACTCACCGCTGTTCTGGTTCGCCATGATCTGCAGTGGCCTGCTCAGCCTGTTCGTTGCCCGGATCAACCGCAGGCAGCGCCAGCTGCAACGGCGTAATTGCCGACTGCAGCGCTCCCAGGCCCAGCTCGAACGCCTGGCGCACTACGACACCATCACCGGCTTGCCCAACCGGGTGCTGTTCCAGCGGCAATTGGCCCAGGCTACCGCTCAAGGCCATGGCCTGGCCGTGCTGCTACTGGATATAGACGGTTTCAAGCAGGTCAACGACAGCTTGGGGCATGCCATGGGCGATTTGCTCTTGCAGCAGGCCACCGCGCGTTTTGTGCAAGAGCTGGGCGGCGGCGACCGGGTTTGCCGTTTGGGTGGCGACGAATTCGTGTTCATGCTTCAAGGCACCCAGATACAGGTCAGCCAACAGCTACGCCAGCTGCTGCGGTGCCTGCAACGGCCATTTGACCTCAACGGCAATACCGCCCTGGTGACCGGCAGCATCGGCATAGCATGGTGCCCGCAGCATGGCGAAGATGTAGACAGCCTGCTGCGCCATGCCGACACCGCCATGTATGCCGCCAAGGAGGGCGGGCGCAACGCCTGGCGTGCTTACCACCCTGACATGACAGCGCGGCTGCACCAGCGCCTGGAACTGGAACGCAACTTGCGCCGGGCGTTGCAGGAGAACGAGTTCGAATTGTGGTACCAGCCCAAGATCGATCTTTTCAGTGGCCAGCTCGAAGGCGTCGAGGCCCTGCTGCGTTGGCGGGACCCAGAGCATGGGTTGATTCCGCCTGGGGAGTTCATTCCGCTGGCCGAGCGCAGTGGCCTGATCATCCCGCTGGGCGAGCGCGTCCTGGACCTGGCCTGTGCGCAGTTGGCCCAGTGGTGTGCCGCCGACTGCCTGCCCGGGCCCTTGGCGGTCAACGTGGCAGCGCTGCAGATCGAGCGAAGCGACTATGTTTCGAGCCTCGCCATGGCGCTTGAGCGTTATGGCCTGGCGCCGCATCTGCTGGAAGTGGAGATCACCGAGAGCCTATTGATGGAAAGCCAACAGCAGGCCTGTGAGGCGTTGGCCCAGCTGCAGTCGATGGGCGTGGCGACGGCGGTGGACGACTTCGGTACGGGCTATTCGTCGTTGGCCTACCTGCGTGCCTTGCCTATCGATCACCTGAAGATAGACCGGGCATTCATCAAGGATTTGCCAGATGACGATGATGCAGTGGCCATTGCACGGGCTATCATCGATCTCGGCCATGCATTGGGGTACCGCATCACCGCCGAAGGTATCGAGACTCAGCAGCAGTATGACTTCCTGCGCAATGCCGGATGTGATCAAGGCCAGGGCTATTTGCTGGGTCGGCCGATGCCGGCCGCGCAGTTGCAGAGGTGGATGGCAGACAATCCTCGAACGGCGCGTGCGCCAAGTTGAGCGGGCCTGTGGGGGGCCGCTCATATAGCAAAGTCGATGTCGGATAATCGAATGAGTGGGCTTTTTTGACGCCAAGAAATACCTTCAGATACTGTCAAAATGCCGCTTGCCAATACCTAATGGTGCACCTTAAATTGTTACTGGATGTAAGCTGACTAATCTTCATATAACACCTGTATATCAATGTTTTATATGAATATCAGCAAGTTTTCATGCTCTGTCCCGCTCAGTTTCATTGGCATCAGCGAAGGACGTTGAAAAAGACATGAATGCAAAACTCAAAGCTATGGCACGAAGCTTCATCTCGCCATCGATGCGTTATGAGCTGCGCACTGTCTCAGACAAATTACGCGAAACGCTGGCCCGCGCCTGTTTCTGGAAGTGGGAAATCGCACGGTTCAGCCTACGCCAGCAGAGCCCCTACGACATTCTCTATGTAGGCCGCAAACAGCAACGGGAGATGGCTGCGCTGCTGATAGGAGGCAAGGACCCGTCGCCGGTAGAACGCATGGCCGGGGACGCAAAGCGCCCAGTGGTAGTGGTGAGTGAGTTGCCCACCGCAGGGGCATTGTCGGTTCCGCACTTTGTCAGTGCGGTGGTGCCCTTGGGGCGCCCGTTGGATGAGATCATCGCCCGCTACGACAGCGAACTGCGCCGCACTATCCGCAAGAACCGCCCGCTGTATCAGATGCGCCCGGTGGCGTCGGACGAGGAAATCGCCATGGCCGACCGCGATCTGTTGCGCCCGTACGCCACTGCACGCCAAGGCAGCAGGGCGGCGCAGTTTCCCACCGAGGAGGTGTTCCGCCTGGCCAAGGAGTACGGGCGTCTGGATCTGATTACCCTGAACGGCGAAGTGGTAGCCTGCCACCTTGGCTGTGAGGTCATCCGCGGTGGCAAACGCTATTGGAGCACGTTGCGCTTCGGCTACTGCGAAAGTGTCTTCAGCGATGCCAAAAAACTGCGAGAAGTCAATTCCATGACCACGTTCATGACGCTGGAATGGGCATTGGCCAACGGTTTCGATTACCACGATATCGGCTTGTGCGTTGCGCGCCCGGACGACGGCTTGCTCAAGTGGAAGCGCAGGCGTGGCGGCGATGTGGACACGCTGAACAATCACGCCTGCCTTTTCGTGCGCTTGCCCGCTACCGGTCAGGCGGATTTTCTGTGGGAAACCCCGCTGTTTGCCATGGAAGGCAACAAAGTCACCTTGCACTTGGGCCTGCCAGCTGAGGCCAGTGAGGAGGAAATTGCCAGCCGTTACCAGGAAATGGTGTTTGGCGGCTTGCATAAGATCTACCTCTACAGCGCCCCCCAGGCAGGGGAGGCTTTTCTGCAGACCCTGCGCAACCGTTATGCTGGCTTCCCCAGCCCTCCGATTCTTCAGCAGGTGGCTTGTCGCTGACCGGCGGCCTTACCTTCGCAAGTACTGGCCTGGCCTTCAAAGGAGGGCGCAAATGGGTACTGATATTTCCGGGTTCGCTTCATCGAGCGCTCTGCGCCGGGATCGGTGGACGCTGGCGGCATACCGCGAGATGCTGCGCAAGCGGCTGTGTCAGCAACCGGGCCTTGAACTCAAAAGCCTGGCCGAAAGAAGCTGGGATATCGCCCCTGGTGGCAGCACGGTTTCGCCTGCAGCCGTGTTCCTGCCCGGCCAGATGGAGCGTGTAACAGGCTGGCAGGAAAAAGAGTTCTTCCCCTATGTACACCCAGGGCCGACCATGCAAGGCGGGCTCACAGTCACCCATGGCCCTACACGCGGCTACTTGCTCAAGGATGTATGGTTGATCGACGGGGCGCTTTACAAGGGCAAAGCCAGCCAGTGGTTGTCATTGCGGCAGGTCAGCGTCCCATCGGTCAGGGTCGAGCACGAGGTCGAGCGCGCGGCCATTTATTGCACTCACAACGGCAACAGTTGGTTCGGCACCTGGCTGATGGAGGACTGCCCGACCTATGCCTTGGCTTGCAATGAAGGTGTGCCGGTTACCATTGCACCGTCGGCGCGCTTTCCGCTGTTCACCCAGGCCCCTGCCTATGAGGCTTGGCTAGGGATGCAACCGCTGCGGCTGCGTACGGCGTTTTTCCGTGAGCTGGTGGTGTTTGACGACATGAGCAACAACTTCAGCCGCTACCAGCGCTTTCGCGACATGGGCCACAAATTGCTGGCTCACGTGGCCCATGTGCCGCACCCGGGGGTCTTCATTCTGCGTGGGGGCGACGGCGAGCTACGCATGTTGCGCAACGAACTGGAAGTGGCTGAGCATCTGCGTAAGGTTCACGGTTTCAAGGTCGTGGACCCGCTGAAGATGCAGGTGCCGGACATCGTCGCAGCCTGTGCCGGCGCCCGCGTGGTGATGGGGGTAGAAGGTAGCCAGTTGGTGCATGGCGTCAATGTCCTGCAGCCAGGTGGCGTGGTGTTCACCTTGCAGCCGCCTAACCGTTTTGTCAGCTATTACAAATTCTTGACTGACCGTGATGGCCAACATTTCGCTTTCGTGGTCGGCAGCCCGGAAGGTGAGGGGTTCACCATCAGTATCGATGAAGTGGAGCGAACGCTCGACATGCTACCGGGTTGAACACAGGCCGAGCCCGACTTATGCAGCGGGTGATCTAACGCTTGCGTTATTCACGTTTGAACTCAATGTTATTGACGGATTAGTGGCGCTGTCGTTGTGACGGCGTCTCGCACATTTGTAGTGGGTCAGTCACTGCGCTGCAAATACATGAAATAGAGCCAACTTTTCGGATAATGAATAGCCAGAGAGGGCCTGCAATATCCGACGACGGCTTTCTGACGCAATGGCGGCATGGTGATTAATTTATATTATGGTGTCGGATCGTTGACGTAGTGTCACTCTGCCCATAAGCTCAAAACAGCTACCCACCACTGCCTCTGCCAACCTAAATAATAACTATCTTTCCTCTTCGCAGGAGGGGATTATGCGCTCGACTCTGTTCATCAAATCGATTTTTCTCTTGGTGTTAATGAGTGGTGCAGCGCGAGCCGCAGACTCATATATGAGCCAAACCAATATAGTACCGCTTGCCACAGCAGCCTGGCTATTCGGGGTCGCCATCGTCGGTTTCGTGGCTGTGGCAAACCGACGGAAAGTCTAGATTAGAGCCCATAATCTTAATGCCAATCTATTGACGCTTTAAATGTCGACATTTGAGTTTTCCAGCGTGCCGATGCTTGTGAATTTTACAGCCGTTGCTATATTCCACTAGCCAGTGCCGGTAACCTGGCAAAGCGGCAGAGTGAAATATCAAGATATTGGCGCCGGGCCTCCAGGAAGGCAGGCCAGCGCGGTGGCTCTCGCCACCGCGAAGAGGAGCGAGAGGTTTGCTGTTGTTCTCATTCAGTGCTCTTAACCTGGGCCGTCAGGCCGGAGGGATCCCTCATGGTACGTTTGCTGATGTCTGTTCTCTGCGCCTTGGCGGTCTGTTCTGCAACCGCCGCCGATACTTCCTCTTCTGCCTACCTGTTGAGCCCGGGCGATAAAGTCATGATCTCGGTGTGGCAGGAAGATACCCTGCGCCAGGAAACAGTTGTGCTGCCCGATGGCAGTATCACCTTCCCACTGGCCGGGCGCGTCGATGTCGCCGGCCTTGAAGCCACTGCAGTGGCAAGAAAGATCGAAACCGCATTGAAACCGTACCTGGCTCAGCCCAATGTCAGCGTGGTTGTCACAAGCACTGCTGGCAACCTTGTCTACGTACAAGGCAAGGTCATCAAACCTGGCCCAGTGCCCATGGCAGGCCCTACGGCGGTGCTTCAGGCATTGAGCATGTCCGGTGGTATGGACAAATTCGCTGACGAAAGTGCCATTAAGGTCATCCGTGGCCAAAAGGTCATGCCGGTACGCTACAAGGACCTGGTTTCTGGGCGTGACATGTCCACCAACTTCCAACTTCAGGCTGGCGATACGCTGGTCGTACCCTGACTTTTCACATTATTAAGAACGTCTTGTGCCTATCAATAAAACGACGAGTGTTGTAACGGCAATCATGATGATGCCGTTTTCTGGAATGGTTGATGCCGCCAGCTGGCAATCTTCAGTCGAGCTTCCAACGACTGTGGAACATGACAGCAACCCATTGCTCCTGACGTCCAAGGAGAAAGGTGTGACGCGTACCATCATTGCGCCTGATTACACGTTGGTGGGTCAGTTCGATCGGGATCAGTTGCGTATGGGCCTAGGCATGCACGTGCTGCGCTCTTCCGACCGCTCGGTCATCAAGGACCGCGAAGACCCTAAGCTGAGCCTGGGCTGGCAGCGCGAGACCGAAAGCGGCGGGTTCGGCCTGCTGGCAAGTTACGAAGAAAGCTCGACGCTTTCTGGCGCGGTGCAGGATACCGGGGTCGTCACCACCATCGACGGTACCCAGAAGATGTCCATCGTCTCGGGCAACTGGAGCAGTGCGGTCACCGAGCGCAGCACCCTGGCTAACGAGCTTCGCTACGCACACGCCACCTATGACGTCAATTCACTGACCGGTTACGACGAGTACACCAACGATTTCACCTGGACCTACGCCTGGAGCGAGCGCACCGATATCATCACCGGCTTCCAAGCGCGGCGCTATGAGCCAGACAGCACCAGCATAGCGGTCGCCACCAACAGCTATGTGCCCAGCATCGGTATCAAGTACCAGATTTCCGACAGCCTGGTCGGCGCCATGCACGTCGGCGTCAACCAGACCAACGGCGACGGCACGCAGCGCCGCGGCGAAGGCGGTGCGTCGTTGACCTATCGTGGTTTACGCACCGAAGCGAGCATCAGTGCCGAGCGCAGCACGATGGCCAACGCCCAGGGCGGCGCGGCCGAGATGGACATGGTTCGTGCCAGCTGGAGCTATTTGCTCACCGAAACTACCCGGGTCGGCGCCGATGCCTGGTGGCAGGACAGCAAGGGGCAGAACCCAAACACCCTACAAACCTACAGCATCTGGGCCAGCCGGGCATTTTCGCCGGCCTGGGATTTGCGTGTTTCGTTGTTGTACAAGGAACGTCAACAGAATGGCCTGCCTGATGCCGACGCTACCATCGCTGGTTTGACGCTGACCTACAGATACCCCGACATCTGAATTTCGGATTGGTGGCCACTATGAAATCTGAGTACGAGCTTTCCATCAAGGATTACATTGCCATCATCAAGGATCGCGCCTTGCTGTTGGGGATCGTCATAGTGGTCGTGTTGGCGGCAACCGTGGGGGTTGCTATCAGCGTGCCGCCAATCTATCAGTCGACCGGGACCATTCTGGTGGAGTCGCAGCAGATTTCCCCAGACTTGGTCTCCGGTGGCAACAACACGTTCGCCGATGAGCGCATCGAGGTGATTCGCCAGCGGGTGATGACCCGCGAAAACCTTCTGAAGATCATCGACAAGTACAACCTGTTCGCCGACCGCGGCAGCCGTTTCAGCGAGACCGACAAGATCGAGCAGATGCGCAGCGCGATCGCGGTGGCGACGTTGAGCACTTTCGTCAAAGGGCGCGGCGAAGCCACCGTGGCCTTTACCGTGTCTTATGAAGACAAACGGGCGGATGTGGCCAAAGAAGTTGCCGATGAGCTGGTGTCGCTGTTTCTCAACGAAAACGTCAAGCAGCGCACCGAGCGCGCCACCGAAACTACCGAATTCCTGACCCAGGAAGCCAACAAGCTTGGCGCCGAGCTGGCCGATTTGGAAAACCAGCTGGCAGACTTCAAGCAGGCACATTCCAATGCCTTGCCCGAGAACCAGCAGCTGCGAATGAGTATGTTGTCCCGCGCTGAGCTGGAATACCGGGAAGTCGACCGCGACTACAAGGCTGCCCAGGAAGAAGTGCGCTATCTGGAGCTTGAATTGGCTGCTGCCAACTCAGGCGTCTCTACCCAAACCGCCAACGGCAGGGCAGTTGCACCTGACCCGCAAGATCTGCCGAGCCTCAAGGCCGAATACGCACGGCTGTTGAGCAAGTACACCGAGGCGCACCCGGATGTGGTCGCCATCAAGCACAAGATCGACCTGCTCAAGGCCTCGGGCGATAAAGGCATCGCAGCCGCCGGGGCGATGAACCTGGATGCCGCCAGAGTACGCACCAAAATGGCTGCAGCGCAGTCGCGCATCGTCTCGCTGGCCGAGCAGAAGCGCCAGCTGACCAGCAAGATGGAGGCCTACGAGGCCGATATCCTGGAAGCACCGCAAGTGGAGCGTGGCTTGGTGACGCTGATGCGCGATCACGATAACGCTCGCAAGAAGTACGAAGAAATTCGCAACAAGGAAATGGGTGCCAAGATCACCGAAAGCCTGGAGCAGGAAAACAAGGCAGAGCGTTTCGTGCTGCTTGAGCCGCCCTTGATGCCAGAAAAACCGATCAAGCCCAACCGCAAGAAAATTGTCGCCCTTGGCTTGGTGCTGGCGCCGGCCGCAGGGGGGGGGCTGGTGATGTTGCTGGAGATGCTCAACCAGCGCGTGCGCGGTGTCGGCGCCCTTGAAAGCGTGCTGGGCCGGCGCGTGCTGGTAGCGGTACCTTACATCTCCACCAAGGCAGACAAGGCCAGGCGCAAGAAACTGATCACGATGATGGTCGTTGCCGGGGTGCTGCTGGTGGCTATCCTGTTGGTGGTCGTGCACATGTTCTACATGCCGTTGGACCTCCTGCTTTTCAAAGCTATGGGTCGGTTTGAATAGGGAGCGCAGCGATGGACAGAAGTACGCCGGCTGTTGGCAAGAACATTCATCAGGTCTCGCCTGGCACCTGCGACACGGCACAAGTGCCCTCGGTCAGGGAAAGGCCGGGTGAACTTGGCCAGTTCGACTATGTGCAAACCAAGGTGGTGCCGCTGGATGCGCAGCATCTGGAGCGCAATCGCATCGTCTCGTTCAACAAGAATTCGAACATGAGCGGTGCCATCGACCTGCTGCGCACCCAAGTGCTGCAGGCCATGGAAGACAATGGTTGGAGGACGCTGGCGATCACTTCGCCCACGCCTGAGGCGGGCAAGACCGTGCTGGCGGTCAACCTGGCCATGAGTATCGCGCACCACACCAACAAGACCGCGTTGCTGGCCGACTTCGACCTGCGCCGCCCGCGGGTAGGCAGCAGCTTGGGGTTGCCGATGGAAAAAGCACTCAACGACGTGCTCGAAGGCAAGGCCTGGCTTGAAGAGGCATTGGTCAATCCGACATTGCCACGCTTTGTAGTTCTGCCTACACGCGAGCCGGTACCGATGTCGACCGAGGTGCTGTCATCGGCGAAGGTCGACACGCTGATCAGTGAGCTGCGCGATCGCTACGACTCTCGCATTTGCATTTTCGACTTGCCGCCTTTACTGAGTTCGGATGACGCAATCACCGTGCTGCCGAAATTCGACTGCGTGCTGCTGGTCGTGGCCAACGGCATGAACAGCAAGAAGGATATCGAGGATTGCCTGTACCACCTGGCTGGGTCGAACCTGGTGGGGGCAGTACTGAACAAGGCAGATGAGCAGTTACGAACTTACTATTGAGCGGTGGATGGGCATCTGGAGCTGAATGCCAAGGGGGTGTTCATCTCCAGGGATATTTCAGCTCCCACGCCCAGGCATGGCGCACAATGTCCTGAAGTAAGGTAAAGCCAGGCTGCCACCCCAGTATGGACCTGGCCTTCTGTGCATCCGCTACCAACCGAGGCGGGTCGCCGGCCCGCCGCGGCGCCTGGTTGACCTTGATGGTTCGCCCGGTAACCTCGCGTGCCGTCTCGATCACCTGCTGCACGGAAAACCCCAGCCCATTGCCTAGGTTGAACGCCGTCGTCGCGCCGCCGGCCAGCAGGTACTCCACAGCCAGCGCATGCGCCGAAGCCAGGTCCGCCACATGGATATAGTCACGGACACAGGTTCCGTCGGCGGTGTCGTAATCGTGGCCGAACACGGTCACGGATTCACGACGGCCAGAGGCCGCCTGCAGGATCAACGGGATGAGATGAGTTTCTGGCAGGTGACACTCGCCCAATTGGCCGTCCGGATCAGCGCCGGCTGCGTTGAAGTAGCGCAAGCTCACCGAACGCAGGCCATAGGCCCGGTCGAAATCTTCGAGCATTTGCTCAACCATCCATTTGCTGCGCCCGTAGGGGTTGATCGGCACCTTGGGGTGTTGCTCATCGATGGGCACATATTCGGGGTCGCCATACACTGCGGCGCTCGAGGAAAAGATCAGCCGTTTCACCCCCGCCCGCACCATGGCCTCGAGCAGGCTGAGGGTTGCACAAACATTGTTCAGGTAATACTTGTCGGGGTCGGCCACCGACTCGCCGACCTGGATGAATGAGGCGAAGTGAAATACAGCATCGAAGTGATAGTCGCTGAACAGCGTATCGAGCCCATGGCCGTCGGCGATGTCCAGGCATACCCACTGCAAGCCCGGCACTGGCGCTTCAAGGTCTGCCACAACCACCTCATGGCCTGCGTGCAGCAGGTGCTTGACCATGTGTGAGCCGATATAACCTGCACCACCGACAACCAAGTACTTCATCCAATCCTCCTGGAGCAGACGTAGCGTCGAATGCCTGTCATGCAGGGCTTCAATGACTGTAGATGGCGATATGCCCTATTTCAAGAACAGCCAATTGGCCATGTGCTGGCCATCGAACGTGATCAGGTAGTGGCCGTCTTTGTAATCTACGGGCTGGTTTTTTTCCTCGCCGTCACTGCTGCGGCTGTAGAGTTTCAGCCCTGCTGGCGCCTTGATGCTCAGGCTCCCCTGCAGCGGTTCGACATGGAAAGGCGTGACATCCTCAGCCCTGGGTACGGCCCGGCTGCCGAGTGAAATCAGCAGCCTGCGCGACTGGCTCAAGGGCTTGTCGTCAAGGCTCTGGACCGCCACGCTGGCATAGGGGGTCGTGAGCTGCAGGGCGATGTCGCCCAAGGCCAGCGACTGGCTTCCCAGCCAGCCGGTTGCCGCCTGGGTCATTGGCGTGTCGATGGTGTAAAGGCCCTGCTGCCAGTTGTGCCGCAACTGGCCAGTATCGCTCAGCGCTTCGCTGGCACCGGGGTCGATCAGTGAGCGCCCTGGGTCGTTGAACACTTGCGCATCGGCAGGGATTTTACTGGGCTGCAGCCAGGGCAGCTCGGAGGCTGATGGCAGGGCGATCTGCAGTCGGCCCTTTTCCATGGCGGTGCGTAGCAGTACCGAGTTGGCCGGCGAAATATCCTGGTTGAACAGGGCTTGAGCAGTGGGTGCGAAGACGTAACGGGTCGACGCCGGCTGCACATCCTGGCGCCGGTAGAGCAGGGCGGCTGCCGGCAGGGTGGCGATCAGCCCAGGGTCATTGTAGGCATTCCAATTGTCGGCACGGCGCCACTGCTCGACCAAGGCTTGCTGGCTGTAGGCGTATTGCATGATCGCGTCCCAGCCCTGGTGACTAGCAGTCCCTGCGACATAAAGGGGCAGGGAGTGGCGGTCGGGCAGAGGGAAGGGTTCGGCGTTCCATTCTGTGACGGTCATCGGCTTGCCCAGCACCTGGGCAGCCCCCAGCCAATTGATCATGCCGTCGCTGGTCAGTGGGTTCTTCTCCAGTTGGCCCAGCCCGCCATAGCTATGCGCGTCGACAACATCCCCAGCGGTAAGCGCTGGCAGCGAGGACAAACCGTTCAGGCCCCAGGTGCTGGTGGTGGCGATGGGCACCTTGACCCCTAGCGTGCGCAAGTAGCTGATCATGTCGGCGTAGAAGCGTTGTTCCAGGTCGTTGAGAAACAGCTTCGAAGGGCCATACTCCCAGGCACGCCAGGTCTTGTCCGCAGGCAGGTCGTGGGCCTGGGCAAAGGCCTTGGCCTGATCCATGTACAGGCGGCTGTGCTTGGGTACCTGCTTGTCCGGTAGCAGGGCATTGCCGAAGTGGTGGGTGATGTCGTTTTCGTTGGTGATCAGTACTGCAGCGATGGCGGGGTCATCCTTGTAGGCAAGGCCGGTGTAACTGTTGACGTGGGTCAGGTACTGCTCGGCGAAGCGCTTGAGTGCCTGCTGCAAAGTGACGTTGACGAACAAGTAGCCTTTGAGCTCTGCGACGCCGTGCTCTTTGGGCAGTTCATCGAAGCCATAAATGTTGTCCGCCGCAGTCACCGGGCGCGACACATGCAGGTCGAGCCACACGTAGATCCCTTCGTCCTTCAGGCTTTTGATCCACAGGTCGAGTTTCTTCAACGAGTCAGCGCTCAGCTGTTGGGTGTTTTTGAGCTGCTGCAGATCGCCGAACACGTTGGGCGTCACCCACGGGGAGTCGTGGTGATGCACGCGCACCAGGTTGAAACCCAAGGCGGACAAGCGTTTTGCCTGCTGCTTGATGTCCTCGTCAGGGGTGCGGAACAACGAATAGGCTGACATGTTGGTGCCCCAGAAACGCGCGGGGGTGCCATCGGCGAACAGCAGCCGTTCACCCTCGGCCTTGACGAACCCTCGTTTGCCAGCAGGTTTCTCGGCGGCGTTGAGGAACGACAGGTCAACTGGCGACGTACGCCAGTCGAGCTGATCATCTGGCCACGTGTTGGGGTCGCTCATGCCGAAACGTTCGCTGGCGGTCTGGCCGATGCTGATATCACCGGTGACACTCATCTGCGCCTTGATCAGCTGTTGGCCAGGCTTGATAGGGTCGGTGTAGAAAAAGGTGCGTATCTGGTCGGTGTTGCCGCGTTCGAAATACACCTTGGCCAGGGGTGGGTCAAAACGCATTTCCACATGCGGCCCTTCAGGGTTCTTGCCCCAAGCCCAGCCGCGGTTCTCGGGCAGTAGCACCGGGTCGCCCATTTGACCGGCGATCAACCCGGGGTCGAAACGCCAGACGATGCCGCCGCCCATGACATCGCTTTGCCGGCTGTGGGCCTGCAAATCGAAGTCCCAGGTCAGGGTTTGCGGCTCGGGCTTGCGGATGTCCGCCTTGAGGTCGAAGTCCAAGTCCTTGTTATTGCCGGTGAGTGTATAGCGGTAAGGCCCATCGACTTTGAGGGTTGGATAGAACCCGGTCCAGCCCCAGTTCGCGCCCCAGAAGTCGAAGCTGGGTACGAACGCTGGGCCTCCTCCATACGTCAGTGTCGGCAGGCCGTTCTGTTCGTCTACACGTACCGTCCATGTCGACGCCCAGCTATTGACGGGCACCGCCAGCAGGCTGATGAGCAACGATGTGCGGGTCCATCTGGACAGGGCGAGCGTGAGCATCGAACTACCTCGGTTGAAGGCTGATGGAGGTCACCGGGCTGTCTTGGGTCACGGCCTGACGGCGCATCATGTGGATATAGGCGACGCTGACCCCGGCAATCGACCAGTAAATGATCGGGATGACGGTGATGCTGCTCACGGTGAAAATAGTCACCAGAATGCCCATCAATGTGGCCAGCAGAACACGCCCCAGCAGCCGATAGGGATCGGCGTTGTCAGGCACCGCCCGCATTGCCTTGCGCAACCCCAGCAGGATGTAGGCAAAAAAGCCCAGGAACAGCCCAAGCCCAAGCAGGCCAACGCGCAGCGCCAGGCCGACGTAGGTGTTGACGATGTCGATGATGCCTTCGCCCTGGATCATCGATTGCATCTCCGGGGTGCTGCGAAAATCGAATGAGCCGAACAGCGGATTACGCTGGATGACGATCCACGAGTTGTCGAGCAGGCGCTGGCGGTAGGTGATGTTTTCGGTGTCCACCTTGCCAATGAACGGCAGCAGGTCGAGTATCTTGTCCCCGCCAGGCATCACGGTCAGCAATGGGATGCTCAGCACCCCGGCCAGGGCAAGCAGTGCCAAACGCGAGGCCGCGTGCCTGCCCATCGCGATGAACACCACCACGATCACCCCAGCGCCGATCCACGGGCCCCGCGAAAGCGGTGCGAACAGCCCTGCGGCAAGCAGCAATGCGCCCAGGTAGCGGTGCACAGGTTTCTGCACGAAGTGCTGCACGAACAGAAACAAGCCAATCGCCACGGCCATCACATAACCGAGCACGATGGCCTGCCCGGTGGTGACACTGGCGCGCAGTGCCCCCCCTCGGCTCAGGTAGGCCTTCATGTCCCACTGCAGGCCCAAGGCGTCGATCAGCGCGTTGTAGAGCAGCCAGTGGCGCACATATTCGGCCACGCCCAGCAGTGCCAACAGGAAGGCCACGATAACGAATGCCAGCAGCGCGTCCTTGAAGTCGCTCAGCTCACGCAAGCCGCGGCTGGCCACGTAGTAGGGCAGGAACACGTCGATGTACAGGCTCAGCATTTGGCGCAGGGTATCGGTGACGGTGGTCTCGCGCAGCGCCAAGGCGCTGGTCAACGCCAGGCTTGCCAGCAGCAGCTTGTCGGGCAATAGCCGGCCGAACCGGATGCTCGTGCTTTGTTTTCGCAGTACCCACGCGGCAGGCAGCAGCACGCACAAGGTCAGCACGCGTTGATGGTTGATGTCGAACAGGTAGTTGACGATGCCAAAGCCCGGTATCTCGGTAGCGGCCGGCGGGATGAGAAACAGCAGCATGAAAAACAGCGCAAGCGGGTTGTGCTCGCGGCGCTGGGCAACCAGCAGAATGACCGTGGCCGCGCCTGCATACACCCAGAAGCTTTGGGCGAAGAATGCAACCAAGGTCAGCACGAACCACAAATTGCGACGCCGTTTGAAGTCCGCTGGGGGGATCAGGTCCGTTGCCGGACGCCGGGCCATGAAGAAAACCACGCTGGCCACAAACACAATGACGACCAGGGCTCTTAGATGTTCAGGCATGGGTTATAGGCACCTATCCCTCGATGGGCTGGATGGAGGCTAGCATCGTGGCTAAATGAAACTATAGTGACTTCTAGGCGCCGCGTGGAAAGTCTTGAGGCGAAGAGAAAGCCAGGCAAAAACAGCCTAGCAAGCACAGTTTCAGTTTTGCGCTTGACCTGCGAGGTCGCTTGTCGGTTGCGGCAACACAGTGTGGGGCGACAATAAAAACCAATGGTATGGGGCGGGGATCATGGGGAAGCTGCAGTTTTGTACCCCATTGCTGGGGCGCAGAGGCTTTATACGCAACTGTGTGTTGTTCAGTGCCGGGGTCGCCATGTTTGGGGGAAGTGCGCAGGCAGCGCGCAAGCCTGAGCCAACCGGCAGGTTCGTCATCATCAACGGCTGGGTGTTGCCGGTGGGGTATTTTCAGGACGAACGCTCATGATCAAGGACTACGATGCCGACAAGCGCCTGCGCGAGGCATACGACTTCTGCATCGTCGGCGCAGGCCCCGCGGGGATCACCCTGGCGTTGCGCCTGGCAGGTGCCGGCTGGAGTGTGGCTCTGCTCGAAGGAGGGGGCCGTGAGTACACGCCGCGGTCCCAAGCGCTGTACAAGTGCACGTCCACAGGCCTTGAGGTGTTCGCCGCCGAAGACCGCCTGCGTTACCTGGGCGGCACCTCCAATCACTGGGCAGGGCGCTGCCGCCCCTTCACCTCTGCGGATTTTGCGGTGCCACCACCGGTGGAGATGCCCGGCTGGCCTATCCCATACGCTGAGATCGAGCGGTACCTACCGGGTGCCATGGAAATCGTCGATCTGCCTCAGGGGGCCGAATTCAAAGCCGTAAACCCCGGCCTGAACGGCGGTGAGTTCGAGGCTGACCGCTTTCTGCTCAGCCCGCCAACGCGCTTTGCCCAAAAGTACGCCACCGCGCTGGACGAGACCCCGGGTTTGGACGTTTTCATCAACTGCAACTGCGTCGACTTGTTGTTCGACCCAGACGCTGGAAAATTGAAGGCTGTGCAGGTGTCGGACTACGAGGGCAAGCGCCAGCCTGTGGCGGCACGCAACTTCATCCTGGCCACCGGCGCCATCGAAAATGCCAGGCAGTTATTGAACAGCAAATCGCTGGCCCAGGCGGGCGTGGTGACCAAGGACGGCCTGGTTGGCCGATGCTTCATGGAGCACCTGAACATCGACATGGGGACGTTCATCCTGCGCAGTGGCGAAGGCACCGATCCTCGGCAGTATTTCACCACCGATGCTTTCGTCGCCCAGTACCAGGCGGGCAGAGGCAATGTTCTGGCGTCGGTTTTGGCCGATGTGCAGACCTATGGCCGTACGGCCGAGGTCAAGCATTTTCTGGAAAACCTGGCGTGCGACATGGGCGTGGCCAGCAAGATCGAGTTCGTCGCCAAGTTCAGTTGCCCGGGCGACGGGGTGATCAGCACTTTGATTGAGCAGTTCCCCAATGTGCACAGCCGTATCTCGCTGCTGGACGAGCAGGACGAACTGGGTGTGGCCAAGGTCAACGTCAATTGGGTGCTCAGCGACAGCGACCGGCACACCATCAAATGCATCGGCAGCGAACTGGCCAAGCAGTTCGCTGAAATGGGCCTGGGTTTCGTCAAGCTCAACGACTTCGTCTACGACACCAGCTTGCCGCTGAAGATGTCCCCCCATGCCCATCACATGGGCACTACGCGCATGGCGGCCTCAGCCAAGGATGGGGTGGTCGATACCAACTGCAAGGTGTTTGGCACCGAAAACCTGTATGTCGCCGGCAGCAGTGTATTCGCAACCGGCGGGGCGTCGAACCCGACGATGCCGCTGCTGCAGTTCGCCTTGAGGTTGGCCGACCATCTCAACCAGAAGATGCACTCGGCTACGGGGGCGGCAGCCTGAATACATTCAACTGAAGTAGCGCTGTGAAGGGGTGGAGTGCAACAGGGTCAGCACCTAGAAGAACGAGACCGTGTTTGCCTCAGGGACAGTCCAGGATCGCTCGAATCGCGAGGCTTGCCATATGTTGGGATGGATACGCAGTGCTGTGGCGCATTACGCCAATACGACCGGACGCGGCGTTGCGGCCTATAAAAAACTCTGCAACCCCACACCCAGGCAGTGGGGGGAGTACCAGTGCCGATGGGGCAAGTTCTATTCGGTAGGCACCAACTTTCACATGAATGTCGGCTGTAACGTCACCGACCCGGCGTTGGTGCGCATCGGCAACAACGTCGGCCTGTCCGATTGCACGCTGATAGGCCACGACGGTGTGGTGGCGCTGATCGAGCTCTGCTACGGCATGAAGCTCGACTCGGTCGGAGTCATCGATGTCAAGGACAACAGTTTCGTCGGCCATGGTGCGATCGTCATGCCGAGGGTGACCATCGGCCCGGATTCGGTTGTGGCCGCCGGCGCCGTGGTAACCAAGGACGTGCCACCCGGCACGGTCGTCGGTGGTAATCCTGCCAAGTTCATCTGCACCACGGCAGATTTGATCAAGCGGGTCGAAGAACGCTGCAATGCCTACCCTTGGATGGAGCTGATAAAAGAACGCAAAGGCTCGTATGACCCGGCGCTGGAGCCTACCCTGGCCATGCACCGGCGCCGTTATTTCTTCGGAGACGGCAGCAATGGATAACAAGCCTGTCGATGTGATGGTGGTCAATTTCAACACGGCCGGGTTGCTGCAGCCGATGTTCGATTCACTGCGGGCGGCCGGCGGCGAAACCTTGGCCAGTTACCTGGTGGTAGACAATGCCTCGGTCGACGACTCGGTCGAACGCCTGGGCCAGGTCTGCCCGCAAGCGCTTTTGTTGAGCAACAAACACAATGTCGGCTTTGGCCGGGCCAATAATCAGCTGCTGGCGCACCTACGCGGCAGGTACGCGCTACTGCTCAACACTGACGCCTTCGTGGCCGCCGACAGCCTGCAGAAAACCCTCGACTACATGGACGCGCACCCCGAATGCGGCATTCTTGGGGTGCGCCTGGTGGGCCGCGATGGCGAACTGCAACCCAGCTGCCGCTATTTCCCAACCCCGTTGAACCTCTTTGCAGCACGAACTGGGCTAGGGCGTTTCATGCCAGGGCTGAAAATGGTCGACGAAATGGACTGGGATCATGCCTCGGTGCGTGAGTGCGACTGGCTACCGGGTTGCTTCTACCTGGTACGCCGGGAAGTGCTCGACCAGGTAGGGCTGTTCGACCCTCGCTATTTTCTCTATTACGAAGAAGTGGACCATTGCAAGCGGGTCAAGGCCGCGGGTTGGAAAGTGGTGTATTTCCCTGATACCACCGTGGTGCATATCGGTGGCGAGAGCTCCAAGTCGGTGGCCGAGCTCGAGGCGGCCAGCCGACAGATATCGGCTTACCAGATCGAAAGCGAACTGCTGTACATGCGCAAGCACCATGGCGCGGCGGGGCTGGCCTTGCACATGCTGCTGGTGAGCCTGGGCGACCTGGTGCTGGCACTCAAGGCGCTGCTCAAAGGCCGCGGCATGGAGGCGATCAAGGCATGTTGGCGGCACACCCGCGCCACGTGGTCGCTGCTGCTCAAGACCCAGTTTGCCAACCAACCCACACGGTAGGTGAAACCATGTTCGATAACATCCGCGCAGACTTGCGCGCCCATGGCGGTGATTGGGGCGCTCAGGGGTTTTGGGTTCTGGTGGTCTATCGCTTCGGGCGCTGGCGCTATGGTGTGCGTCCGGCGTTGCTGCGCAAGCTCTGCTCTTTGGTCTACAAGGTATTGTTCAAGTTCGTGCAGATCATCACCGGCGTCGAGTTGCCTTGCGAGGTGGTGATTGGCCGCAACTTTGTCATCGATCACTTTGGCGGCATCGTGATCAGCGGCTACGCGCGGTTTGGCGATGACTGCCGGATTCGCAACGGCGTGGTGGTGGGGTTGAAGAATGTCGATGAACCCATCGCGCCAGTGTTCGGCAACAACGTCGACATCGGCGCCGGCGCCAAGGTGCTGGGCAATATACGCATCGGTAACAACGTCGCGATAGGCTCCAACGCAGTGGTGTTGACCGATGTACCGGACAACTCGCTGGCGGTCGGGGTGCCCGCTAGCATCAAGGCGCGCAAGCACAGCGATACCCTGCAATACACGTGAGCCGGCCCGAAACTGACGAGTGAACGCCATGGTGACAGGGATTGGAGTGGTGGTGATCGGCCGCAACGAGGGCCAGCGCCTGGAGCGCTGCCTGTTGTCCTTGATTGGGCAGGCGGACCAACTGGTGTACGTGGACTCCGGCTCCTGCGATGGCTCGGTGGAATTTGCCGCTGAGCTGGGGGTGCAGGTAGTGGCCCTGGACATGACCCAACCCTTCACAGCGGCGCGTGCACGCAATGAAGGTTTCACCTGCCTGATGGGTATCGTGCCGAGCATCAGCTATGTGCAATTCGTCGATGGTGACTGTGAAGTCGATGGCGGTTGGTTGAGCAAGGGCCAGGCCTTTCTCGATCAGCACCCGGATGTAGCGGTGGTGTGCGGACGGCGCCGTGAGCGCTTTCCCCAGCGCTCGGTTTACAACCTGCTCTGCGACCTGGAATGGGACACGCCGGTGGGGCAAACCAAGGCGTGTGGCGGGGATGCACTGATGCGCGTCGATGCGTTCATGGCCGTGTCCGGTTTTCGCCCAGAACTGATTGCCGGCGAAGAGCCGGAGCTGTGCCTGCGGTTGCGCGCAGCCGGCTGGAAAATCTGGCGCTTGCCCGAAGAGATGACCCTGCACGATGCCGCCATGACCCGGTTCGGGCAATGGTGGCGGCGCAGTCTGCGGGCCGGCTACGCCTATGCCGAAGGCGCCTACTTGCATGGGCTCAAGCCCGAGCGTCATTGGTTGCGTGAATCGCGACGGGCCTGGTTCTGGGGCCTGATCCTGCCGTTGGCGATCCTGATTGTGAGCCTTCTTTCGGGCGGCTGGGGGCTGTGGCTGTTACTGATCTATCCATTGCAAACCGTACGTCTGGCCCGCCGGGGCAGCCGCTCACGCCGGGAAAACTGGTGGCAGGCAGTGTTCCTGGTGCTGGGCAAGTTCCCTGAAATGCTCGGCCAGGCCAAGTTCCTGCTGAACAGGTTTGCGGCCGGTAAGGCGCTGTTGATCGAGTACAAATGACATGTCGATGACCTTCAGATCGTTAGCCAAGAGTGTGCTCACGCTGCAGCCAGGCTATTCGCTGCGAGCGCTCAACAACAAATACAAGTTGACGGTTTCGATGGCCCGCGAGTGGTCGGGGTTGCAGGCTTTCACTCAGCGCATGTCCAAGGCCTTGGGCCAGGAGCGCTTCGAGCAGTTGGGCGTGGACTGCATCGGTGTGGTGCAGTGGCCTTACATCAGCAAGCGCTGGAACGCTGCGCAGCGGCTTGCAGCTGTGGCCTCGCATTATGAAGTGGTGACCGCCCAGTGTGCGCCTTTGCTGCTGTTGCAGCGCGATGAGCAGCGCCAGCTATGCGACCTGTCAGGCTACTCAAGCGGGTGCCGGCTGGTGCTGGACCGGCCGATCTGGTTCAAGCGCGAAGGTGAGCTGGTGATCAACCTGTTCCAGGGCGACCTGCGTGTGGCCTCGCTGGCCTTCACCTTGTGCCACGAGGCCCAGGGTGTGTGCCTGTATATCGGCGCAGTGCAAGGCATTCACAAAGGTGTGGGCAGCGACACGTCCCTGACCATCTACCGCGACCTGACCAAGGACTTCGAAGGCCTACGCCCCAGAAGCCTGCTGATCGAGGCCATCAAGTGCATCGCCAGAACCCTGGCCGCCCAGCGTATCTATGCCGTCGCGGACGAATATCGCCACCATCGACACCCGTATTTCGGCGCCGAGAAGTCCCAGGAACTGGCGGCCAATTACGACGTGATCTGGCAGGAGAACGGCGCCGAGCCCTGCGAGTGGGTGGATTTCTTCAGCATCCCCCTGGCCCCCGCCCAGCGCCCGGTAGAGGAGATCGCGGCGAAGAAGCGGGCGATGTACCGCCGGCGCCATGCCTTGCTCGATGACGTGTTTGCCCAGATCCAAGCTGCCATGGTGGGCAGCACGGTGCAGCACAGCGCGGCCGACTTGGCCATTCGATGAACGGACACAGATTTGGGGCCTTATGCGAATTGCTTACTTCATCAATCAGTACCCCAAGGTCAGCCATACCTTCATCCGCCGCGAGATACTGGCGCTGGAGCGCCAAGGCGTCGAGGTGCAGCGCATCGCCCTGCGTGGCTGGGATGCTGAACTGCAGGACGCTGAAGACTTGGCGGAGCGGGGCAAAACCCGCTATGTGCTGCAGGACGGGCTGAGGGGGTTGCTCAAACCCCTGATGCAGGTGCTGCGGGCACGGCCCAAAGCGTTCCTGACGGCCCTGCGCCTGGCGCTTGGCCAGGGTTGGCGTGCCGACCGCCCGTGGCCATACCACCTGGTTTATCTCGCTGAGGCATGCCGGCTGCTGCAATGGTTGCAGGACGCTGCGGCAGAACATGTGCACGCACATTTCGGCACCAACTCCACGGAGGTGGTCATGCTGGCCAACGCGCTGGGCGGCCCGCCTTACAGCTTCACCGTGCATGGGCCGGAAGAGTTCGACAAGGCTCAGCTTCTGCATTTGGGCGAAAAGGTGCGGCGGGCGTCATTCGTTGTCGCCGTCAGCGCCTTCGGGCGTAGCCAGCTATGGCGCTGGGTGGCCCATGAGCAGTGGGGCAAGGTCAAGGTGGTGCATTGCGGCCTGGAACGCAGTTTTCACCAGGTGGCACCGCAAGCAGTCACCGCCACGCCTCGGCTGGTTTGCGTTGGGCGCTTGTGTGAGCAGAAGGGCCAGTTGCTGCTGATCGAAGCTGCACGTGGCCTGGTCAGTCAGGGCGTGCAATTGGAACTGGTATTGGCTGGCGATGGTGAATTGCGAGGCCCGATTGAAGCACTCATCGTGCGCTACGGTTTGCAAGCGCAGGTGCGCATCACCGGCTGGATCAGCAGCGCGCAGGTGCGCGACGAGATTCTGGCCGCGCGGGCCATGGTACTGCCAAGCTTTGCCGAAGGTTTGCCGGTGGTCATTATGGAGGCGATGGCGCTGCGCCGAACTGTTCTTACCACTTACGTGGCCGGTATCCCTGAACTGGTCCGCCACGGCGAGAACGGCTGGCTGTTCCCGGCTGGTAGCGTCGAAGCCTTGACCGAAGCGATGCGCCAATGCCTGGAGCAGCCCGTGCAGGTGTTGCAGCGCATGGGCGATGCGGCCTATGAGCGGGTATTGCAACGCCACGACATCGATACCGAGGCAGCCAAGCTGCTCAGCCATTTCAAGGTGCCGGCATGATGACCTTGCTGGCTTGGCTGCTGGGTGGCGTGGCGCTGTTGCTATTGGTACCGGCATTGCTGCTGTTCATCCAGGTGGTGCTGGCCTGCCTACCTGCTCGGGTGCGACAGAGGCCTCACCTGCCGCGGCCGCGGTTGGCAGTGCTGGTACCTGCGCACAACGAGGCGTCGCTGATCGTTTCGACGCTGGCCAGCATCCGGCCGCAGCTGCGCGATGGTGACCAACTGCTGGTGGTGGCCGACAACTGCAGCGACCAGACCGCAAGCCTTGCCCGCGCGGCGGGAGCGCAAGTGGTCGAGCGCGAGGACCTGCTGCGCCGAGGCAAGGGTTATGCATTGGATTTCGGGGTGCAGCACCTGCGCCTGTCGCCACCGCAGGTGGTGATCATCATCGATGCAGACTGCCAGGTTGGGGCCGGTGCGCTCGAGCACCTGGCTTGTAGTTGTATAGACCGCGGCCGGCCTGCACAGGCGTTGTACCTGATGCATGCGCCGCCCGGGGCGGGGCTGAAGGTGCAGGTTGCAGCTTTCGCCTGGCGGGTGAAGAACCTGGTTCGGCCGCAGGGTTGGGCACGGGCGGGCCTGCCATGCCAGTTGATGGGGGCAGGCATGGCGTTCAGCTGGCAAGACCTGTCGGCCGTCAACCTGGCTACCGGTCACCTGGTCGAAGATCTGAAGCTTGGCCTTGAGTGTGCCGCGCACGGTAAGGCGCCGGTATTCTGCCCGCAGGCTGTGGTGAACAGCCATTTTCCCACTAGCCAGGAAGGCCTGAGTATTCAGCGCAAGCGCTGGGAGCATGGGCATTTGGGGGTGGTCTTGGCCGATGGGCCCAGGCTGCTCGCCGCTGCGCTGCTCAAGCGTAATTGGCCACTGTTGGGCATGGCAGTTGACTTACTGGTGCCGCCCCTGGCCTTGCTGTCGTTGCTGTTGATGGGGGTCTTCGCTCTGACCTGGCTCACGTTCGGCGTGGGGGGGGCGCTGCTGCCTGCACTGCTCGCCACCTTGGCGTTGGCCTTGCTTGGCGCTGCCATCCTGTTGGCTTGGGCCTGTTTTGCACGGGAGCTGATTCCGTTTTCGGCACTGCTGTACGCACCGTTCTATGCGGCGCGGAAAATCCCTTTGTATCTAGGGTTCCTGCTCAAGCGCCAGGTCGACTGGGTGCGTTCGAAACGGGATGACAACTGATGACAGAGCAGGGTTGGCTGCAGCGCTGGAAGATGGTCATGGGCAAGCTGTGCCTGGTGGAGGATGCGGCACACGAGCAGCGGCTGCTGCAGTCACTGTGTTCGGCGCAGCGGCCAACGGTACTGGGCTTCGTCAATGCCCACGCGATGAACCTGGTGGCTGGCAACGCCGATTATTGCCATGCGCTGGCTGCTGCCGATGTGCTGCTGCGCGACGGTGCTGGCATGGCAGTGCTGCTGCGTCGCCTGGGGCTTGCGCCGGGCCTGAACATGAACGGCACCGATTTGATTCCCAAGCTCCTTACGGGGTTTGAAGGCCGCAACGTGGCTTTCTGGGGAACGCAGGATCCGTTCCTGACCGAAGCCGCGCGGCGTTGCGAGGCAGAGTTCGGCCTGCAGGTGGTGTCGCGACACCACGGTTTTGCCGATACCGATACTTACCTGGGCCTGGCTCAGCGACATCGCCCTGGGTTGATCGTGCTTGGCATGGGGATGCCCAAGCAGGAGCAGTTGGCCGCACGCTTGGCCGTTCTCGATTACCCCTGCCTGATCGTCTGCGGTGGGGCGATCCTGGACTTTCTCGGTGGCAAGGTCGCGCGGGCGCCTCGCTGGGTAAGGCGGATGAACGCCGAATGGGTGTTCAGGTTACTCAGAGAGCCCAAACGCCTGTTCAAGCGTTACGTGCTAGGCAACCCATTGTTCCTATTGCGTGCTCGGTTTTATGCCCGCTCGCCGATGCATCGCCGTTAGCGGCCATGCTCAACGCTATCTGTCGAACAGTGGTGGATCTTCACCGCAGCATGACCACGGTGCTGCTACAGTGATATCAAACAGACCGGCGCGGTTTGCAGGAGATTTCACAGATTTTTCAGGTACCTGAGTTGAATCTCCATCCCTTCGTTGTGATGGTCAGGCAGTTGCCACGCACGATTCAGTGAGGCCTTACGATGGTTTTTGAACCCAGAAGCAGTCGTTCGTTGCTCCAGCGTAGAAGTAGCGTCAGCAACGCCATTCAGGCGGGGCTCGACGGTATCGCCGTAACCAGTGTGGCGTGGTACCTGATTTACGACCAGTTTGGGTACATCACTTCCGACTACGTGATCATGCTGTTGCTGCTGATCGGGGCGCTGGCGGTCATCTATGACCATTACGCCATCTATCGCAGCAATGTTGGGCTGTCGGTTAAGGCTTTCAGGCTGTTCAAGGCCTGGTCGGCGACGTTCTGTTTCCTGGTGGTGATCGCCTTCCTGACCAAACAGAGCGAAACTTATTCACGGCTGCTGGTGGTCCAGTTGTTCGTCATTGGGTACTTCGTGCAGCTATTTCTGCATGTGGCGATGCGTGAGCTGCAAAAACGCTTCACCGCCCATGCTCGGCTGGACAATGCCTTGATCATCGGCGACGGCGACCTGGCCAATTTCCTTTATCAGAAAATCAGCAACAACCCGTGGTTCGGGGAGCGGGTGATGGGCTGCATCTGGGTCGATCAGGACGACGATCAGGCGCGCCAATCGCAAGAAGGCAAGCAGCGCCTGCCGGTGCTGGGCAGCATCGCCGACCTGGACCAGATCATCGCCCAGCACAACATTCGCACGGTTTACCTGGTGACGCCGTTAGGCGGCTCTGCAGTCATCCAGGATGTGTATCTGAAGTTGCTCGACAAGTGCATTGCAGTCAATTGGGTGCCCGATATCTTCTCGCTGCGCCTGATCAACCACAGCGTCCGGGAAATCGCCGGAATCCCGGTACTGACCCTGTCGGAAACACCGCTGACCGGCACCAGCCTGTTCTTGAAAAACCTCGAAGACCGTGTGCTGGCCGCGCTTATCTTGCTGTGCGCCTCGCCTGTGCTGCTGGCACTGGCGGTGATCATCAAGCTCGACAGCCCAGGGCCTGTGTTCTTCCGCCAAGACCGCACCGGCTGGACCGGAGAGTCGTTCCGGATCTGGAAATTCCGCAGCATGCATGTGCATCAGCCGGAAAACGGCGTGGTCCAGCAAGCGCAGCGCAACGACCCCAGGTTGACGCGAGTCGGCGCATTCATTCGGCGCACCAGCCTCGATGAATTGCCCCAGCTGTTCAACGTGCTGACCGGGGACATGTCTTTGGTCGGCCCACGGCCCCACGCCTTGCAACACGACACGCTGTATTCCCAGGACATCGTCGATTACTTCGCTCGCCACAACATCAAGCCTGGCATGACCGGCCTTGCGCAAGTGCGCGGATACCGCGGCGAAACAAAGGATATCGAGCAGATGATTCAACGGGTCAATTCCGACATCGAATACATCAACAATTGGTCCTTGTGGCTCGATTTCGTGATCCTGGTGCGCACGGTCAATGCCTTCACCGGCAAGCAGGCTTATTGACGCCGCAATTGAATAGCGTGCAGGGGAGGGATCGATGAGCATCTGGTCAGCAGGTGGGAGCGCTGGCGCGCAGCTGTTGAGGGCGCAGTGGCCTTCGCTGCTGCTGTGGGCGTTTCTGCTGTCGCCGTTATTTGCCAGACTGCTGTCCGATTGCCAATGCGCCAAGTTCGATGGCTTGGTGCTCTACACCTTCCTCATTTCAGTGCTGTGGCTGCTGGTGCTGCGCTGCGGCTGGGCCAACCAGTTCAAAGTGCATCTGTGGCTGTTGCCCTTTTATCTGCTGGCCAGTATCGATTTGTTCCTGGTGCTGAATTTCGGCTCCCGACTGACCGCGGCCTACCTGCTCATCGGGCTGACCAACTACAAGGAGGCAACGGATTTCCTCGCCACCTACTGGCGCTCGATGGCGGGCATCGTGGTGGTGTTCGTTGGCTGTTACGGGGTGGGCCTGGCCGGCCTGTATGGGCGGCGCCAGCGCCGTAGCAAAGCCATGTGCCAATTGGCATTGGCCGGCTTGGTGCTCGGTTATGGCGCCTACTTCGTTAAAACCGTCAGCATCAACGCGTTGAACAAGGACGCCGTACTCGATCTGGTGGCCAAGGACCAGAGCACCCCAGTGGGCTACCTGTCGCAGCTTGCACTGACAGTGGTGTTGTACGAGGAGTCCAAAGGGTACATCAGGAAGCGCCAGCAATCGCAGGTGCAGCTCACGGGTGTTTCCGACCAAGCCGGCATTCAGACACTGGTGTTTGTGATAGGCGAATCTTCGCGCCCGCACAACTGGTCCCTTTACGGCTACCCAAACAAGACCACGCCCAACCTTGAGCGCCAGCCAGGGCTGTTCAAGTTCAACCGCATGTGCACCACCGCGCCTTATACCTCCGTGGCCGTGCCTTCATTGCTCAGCCTGGAGCCGATCAGCGACTGGAACTTGATCGCATCCAACAAATCGTTGGTGGGGATCCTGCGGGCCGCCGGGTTCGACACTTACTGGTTGTCGTCGCAAGAGGTCGACAGCTTTGGTGGGATCATCCCGCAAATTGCCGCAGAAGCGCAGTACCGCCAGTACCTGGAACGCAGCTACGACGGCGCACTGCTGCCGGTGTTGCACAACGTGCTGAGCAAAGCCAACGGGCGCAGACAGGCGATATTCCTGCATATCAAAGGTAGCCACTTCGAATACGCCAGGCGCTTTCCAAGCGACTTCGCCCGGTTCAAACCCGCCAGCGGATCCCAGAAGGATCGGATTACGGCCGACTACGACAATTCGGTCCTGTACACAGACTGGATATTGTCCTCGATCATGCATCAGCTCACGGCCAGTCAGAGCAAAGCGCTGCTGGTATACGCCTCGGACCATGGCGAAAATCTGCTCGATGACGGCCGCAAACTGTTGGGGCACGGCATGGGTAACGAGTATGACCTGGCGACCACGGCGTTTGTCTGGTCCACTGGCGACCTGTCGGCCGCGCAGATGCGCAAGTTGCAGAAGTTGAAAACCCGGCAGGACCAGCAGGTCAGCATCGCCTCATTGCCCCATACGCTGCTCAACATCGCCGGCATTACGATGCCCGGCTACGACAGCACCCAGGACTTGCTCAGCGACGATTTCAAGGCCTCGCGTTGCCCACACCTGCTGGGCACAGGCTATGTACCGACGTTCGACTTCAGCATCAAGCACATTGCGGCTGAGTGATCAGCTTGCAAGTACCAATGGATGCAAGGCTCGGAAGTTGTGCGCTTCTTCTACCAGCCAGTCATGCACCGCGCGGGCGCCCGGCTGGTTCAAACCTCCTGGCGGATAGTGCACTACATAGCGTTTGTGATTGGCGATCGGGTGGCCAAACGGCACGATCAAAGCCCCTCGTTCCAGTTCGTCATTGAGCAGCGTGCGCCGAGCAATGGCTACGCCGATGCCGGCGATTGCCGCTTCGATGGTCAGGTGATTACGGTTGAAGGTGTGCCCGCGGCGCACGTCCAGGCCAGTGGCGCCGATACCTTCCAGGTAGAACTCCCATTCGGCGTATTCGGAACTGCCTCGCCACGCGGTGATGTCGTGCAGCAGCGGGTAGTGAGCCAGATCTGCCGGGCCGTGCAGTGGCGGCCGGGCACGCAGCAGCGCGGGTGAGCACACCGGGAAGATCTGCTCATCCAGCAACGGTGTCGACAGCATTCCGGGATAACTGCCGTCGTTGAGGTCAATGGCCAGGTCGAAATCGCCAGGGTGCAAAGCCTGGGCGCTGTCTTCGGCGACCAGGCGTAGCTCGATGTCCGGATAGCGCTGTTGAAACCTCGGCAACCTGGGGGTCAGCCATTTCGCCAGAAACGACGGGATCGAGCGCAGGCGCAGGGTGCCGCGTATTTCACCGGCATCCAAGCGCAACAGCTCAGCCTCGATAGCGCCGTAGGCGTCGGTCACCGTCTGCGCCAGCCGCTGGCCTTCGGCGCTCAGCTCCACACCCCGAGCCCGACGCAGAAACAGTCTGTAGCCCAGCCGCTGCTCGAGCTGACGCATTTGCTGGCTAACCGCGCCAGGGGTGATGTGCAGTTCCTCTGCACAGCGGGTGAACGACAGATGCCGTGCTGCGCAGGAAAATACATGCAGCCAGACGAACATCTGACCATTGAGTTGGCGTCGCATCGTTTAGTACCGCTAAAAGCTGGCTTAGGAAGTTTCGTTGGTCATCCTTGCGTGAGCGCGGCAGTATCGCGCAACTTTGCAGTACCGTTCAATTTTCTCAGACATCCGTGGCGCCGCTCTGACCGCCGGCACGGTTCAGGCATTAGTATGGCTATCAGTGTTTTCGACCTTTTCAAGATTGGTATCGGCCCCTCCAGCTCACACACGGTAGGGCCTATGCGAGCAGCGGCAAGCTTCGCCCAGACCTTGCGTGAGCATGGCTTGTTGCCCCAGGTGCAGCGGGTGGAGGTGCGCCTGTATGGCTCGCTGTCGGCTACCGGTGTGGGTCATGCCACCGACCGTGCCTGCCTGCTCGGCCTGATGGGCCAGTGGCCCGATCGCATCGACCCGGCCACCATCGAGTCGCGTATCCAGCAGCTGCTGCAGGAACGCTGCTTGTTGCTCGATGGCAGCCACCCTGTGGTGTTCGACTACCCGCGCGACATGCTGTTGCTGGACGAAAGCCTGCCTTACCACCCCAATGCCATGAGCCTGCAGGCTTTGGGCGGGCAGGGCAGCCTGTTGCAGCAGACCTACTATTCCATCGGTGGCGGCTTCATCGTCGAGCAGGGCGAGGTCGATGCGCCGCAGGGCCAGGCACAAACGGTCGAGCTGCCGTACGCGTTTTCCAGCGGCGCCCAACTGCTTGCCCTGTGCAAGGCCAACCAGCTGAGCGTGGCACAACTGATGATGGCCAACGAGTGCGCCTGGCGCCCAGAGGCCGAGGTTCGCCAAGGGCTGCTGCAAATTTGGGCAGCCATGCGCCAGTGCGTCGACAACGGCCTGCGCAACGAAGGCGTGCTACCCGGCGGGCTCAATGTCAAGCGCCGCGCCGCGCGGCTGCATCGCAGCTTGCAGGTGGCCGGGCAGCCCAATGTGATTGGCTCGACCTTGAGCGCCATGGAGTGGGTCAACCT
Organism: Pseudomonas sp. 51_B; assembly: GCF_017491595.1. Classification (NCBI taxonomy): domain Bacteria; kingdom Pseudomonadati; phylum Pseudomonadota; class Gammaproteobacteria; order Pseudomonadales; family Pseudomonadaceae; genus Pseudomonas; species Pseudomonas sp. 51_B. The sequence continues at coordinate 12,127 of NZ_JAFGYW010000017.1, read as the reverse complement.
GTTCGCCCTGGCGGTCAATGAAGAAAATGCCGCTGGCGGACGCATGGTCACCGCACCTACCAATGGCGCTGCCGGGATCATCCCGGCGGTATTGCACTACTACATGAAGTTCAACCCCACTGCCTGTGACGACGATGTGGTGGCGTTTCTACTGGCCGCTGCAGCGGTCGGCATCTTGTGCAAGATGAATGCGTCGATCTCAGGTGCCGAAGTTGGTTGCCAAGGGGAGGTCGGCTCGGCCTGCTCGATGGCGGCCGCAGGCCTTGCACAATTGCTTGGGGCAACCCCGGCGCAGCTGGAAAACGCCGCCGAGATTGCGCTGGAGCATAACCTGGGGCTGACCTGCGACCCGGTCGGTGGGCTGGTGCAGGTGCCGTGCATCGAACGCAACGCCATTGCCGCGGTGAAAGCGATCAATGCCGTGCAGATGGCGCTGCGTGGTGACGGTGAGCATTTCATCTCGCTCGACCGGGTAATCCGAACCATGCGCGATACCGGTGCCGACATGCATGCCAACTATAAGGAAACCTCCCGCGGTGGTCTGGCCGTGGCCTTCCCCGAGTGCTGAGCGTAGCACCGCCTGGTGCTAGCCCAACGCCTCGCGTAGTCGATACCACAACATCCCCAGGGCAAGCAGCGGCGAGCGCAGAGCCTTGCCCCCCGGAAAGGTCAAATGAGGCACCGCACTGAACACATCCAGCCCCTGACTCTGACCCTGCGCGATCCCCTCGGCCAGTAGCTTGGCCGTCCAGTGCGTCACGTTCAGGCCATGCCCGGAGTAGCCCTGGGCGTAGAATACGTTCGGGTGCTGGCGCAGGCGCCCGACCTGGGGGAAGCGGTTGGCGGTGATGCCGATCATCCCGCCCCACTGGTAGTCGATCTGCACATCGGCCAACTGCGGGAACACCTTGAGCACCTTCGGGCGCATGTAGGCTGCGATGTCTTTGGGATCGCGCCCGGAGTAATGGCAGGCGCCGCCGAACAGCAGACGACGATCGGCGGTGAGCCGGTAGTAGTCCAGGCCGACCTTCTGATCACACAGCGCCATGTTCTGCGGTATCAAGCGGCTGGCCAATGCTGCAGGCAGCGGCTCGGTTGCCACCACGTAGCTGCCAGCGGGCAGTACTTTGCCGCTCAGGCGGGGCTCCAGCTCGTCAAGGTGAGCATTGCAGCCCAGCACCAGGTTTTGCGCGCGCACCTTGCCGCTGGCAGTGTGCAAGATCGCCGTGGGGCCATGCTCGATGCGTAGCACCGGGCTCTGCTCGAAAATGCGCACACCCAGGCTTTGGGCGGCACGTGCCTCGCCTTGAACCAGGTCCAGCGGGTGCAGGTGGCCCGAACCCATGTCTACCAGCCCGCCTGCGTACTGGTCGCTGGCGACGATGGTGTGCAGGTCCTGCGGCCCGACCAAGCGTGTTTCATGACGGTAGCCAAGGTGTGCCAGTTCTTCCTGCTCAGCCTTGAAAGCGGCGAACTGCGCTGGGGTATTGGCCAGTTCGCAGAAGCCCCAGCGCAGGTCGCAGGCGATTGCGTACTGTTCGATGCGCCGTGCCACCAGGGCCACCGATTCAATGCCCGCATGCTGCAGGTAGCGCACGCCTTCCTGCCCGACATAACGGGCAAAGCCGCTGACGTCGTGGCCGATCCCGCGTATCAGTTGCCCGCCGTTGCGCCCGCTGGCGCCCCAGCCAATGCGCCGGCCCTCCAGCAGCACCACGCTAAGGCCGCGCTCGGCCAGTTCCAGCGCGGTGTTGACCCCAGTCAGGCCGCCGCCGACCACGCACACATCTGCCGTAAGCTCGCCCTGAAGGCTGGGGTAGGGCGCCGCATCGCGCGCAGTGGCGGCGTAGTAAGACGCGGTATGTTGATTTTCGAAAGGCATGGTGCGTTCTCGGCTCAGCGGTTGGACTTGATCTTGCTCCAGGAGCGGGTCATGACACGCATGATCTTCGGGCTGGGGGTACTTGAGATGTACAGCTTGTCGAGCACTTCTTGGGGCGGATAGATCTCGGGGTTCTCGACCAGGGATTTGTCCATGTAGGCCTTGGCGTCAAGGTTGGCGTTGGCGTAGCCGACCGTGGCGCTGATTTTGGCGATGACTTTGGGGTCGAGCAGGTAGTTGATGAAGGCCAGCGCCTGCTCGGGGTTGCTGGCATCCTTGGGGATGGCCAGCAGGTCGAACCACAAGTTGCTGCCTTCCTTGGGAATGCTGTAGGCGATCTTGACGCCGTTCTTGGCCTCCACGGCGCGATTGGCGGCTTGGAACACGTCGCCGGAGTAACCGAAGGCGATGCAGATATTACCGTTGGCCAAGTCCGAGACGTACTTGGAGGAATGGAAGTAGGTGATGTAAGGCCGCAACTCCATCAGGCGCGCTTCGGCCTTGGCATAGTCGCCGGGTTTCTCGCTGCGAGGGTCCAGGCCGAGGTAATTGAGCACCGCTGGGAACAGTTCGTCGGGCGAGTCCATGAAGGCCACGCCACATTGCTTGAGCTTCTTCAGGTTCTCTGGCTCGAACAGGGCTGCCCATGAGTCGATGTGATCAACGCCCAGCGCTGCTTTGACCTTTTCGACGTTGTAGCCGATGCCGTTGGTGCCCCATAGGTACGGCACCGCGTATTTGTTGCCTGGATCGTTATGCTCCAGCTGCTTGAGCAGTTTGGGGTCCAGATGCTGCCAGTTCGGCAGCTTGCTGCGGTCCAGCGGCAGAAACGCACCGGCCTGGGCCTGGCGAGCGAGGAAATGGTTGGACGGCACGACTACGTCGTAGCCAGTGCGGCCGGCCAGCAGTTTACCTTCCAGGGTTTCATTGGAGTCGAACACGTCATAGACGACGTTGATCCCGGTACTGGCCGTGAAGTCGGCCAGGGTCGTGTCACCGATGTAGTCGGTCCAGTTATACACGCTGACGCTCGGCGCTGCTTGGGCGGCGGCGCCGAACAACAGGGCGAATGTGGCGGGGATCAGGGCTTGCAGATGACGCATGTCGACACCTCGTTGGTTTTGTTCTTCACGTTCGGTGCAAGGGGGGCGCTGGCGCCCCCGGCGGCAATCACACGCTCAGCAGCAGGAACTCGCGCTCCCAGGAGCTGATGACGCGCTTGAAGTTTTCATGCTCGGCGCGCTTGACCGCGACGTAGCCTTGGACGAACTGCTGGCCCAGGTACTGCTGCACGGTCTGGCAGTCCTCCATGTGCTGCAGGGCATCCTCGATGGTGATCGGCAAGCGCAGGTTGCGCCGCTCGTAGGCCCGGCCTTGCACAGGCGCACTCGGCTCGATCCCTTCGATCATGCCCAAATAGCCGCACAACAAGCTGGCGGCGATCGCCAGGTATGGGTTGGCGTCGGCCCCCGGCAGGCGGTTTTCCACACGCATCGCCTCGGGGCTGGAGGTAGGTACCCGCAGGCCGGCCGTGCGGTTTTCCTCACCCCACTCGACGTTCACCGGCGCCGAAGTGTCGGGCAGGAAGCGGCGGAACGAGTTGACGTTCGGCGCGAACATCGGCAGCAGCTTGGGAATGTACTTCTGCAGGCCACCGATGTGGTGCAGGAACAACTCGCTCATGCTGCCATCGTCATTGGCGAACACCGGTTTGCCCGTGGCAATGTCGACCACGCTCTGGTGCAGGTGCATGGCACTGCCCGGTTCGTCGGTGATTGGCTTGGCCATGAAGGTGGCGGTGACGTTATGTTTGAGCGCTGCCTCGCGCATCGTGCGCTTGAACACGGTGATCTGGTCGGCCAGGTCCAGTGCGTCACCATGGCGGAAGTTGATCTCCATCTGCGCGGGGCCGTCTTCGTGGATCAAGGTGTCCAGGTCCAGGCCTTGCAGTTCGCACCAGTCGTACACATCTTCGAACAGCGGGTCGAATTCGTTGGCGGCATCGATGGAGAACGACTGGCGTCCACTCTCTGCCCGGCCAGAACGGCCCAGCGGCACTTGCAAGGGCAAGTCTGGGTCTTCGCAGCGCTGGGTCAGGTAGAACTCCATTTCCGGGGCGACGATCGGCTGCCAGCCTTTGTCGGCGTACAGCTTGAGCACCTTCTTCAGCACGTTGCGCGGCGACAGCTCGATGGGGTTGCCCTGCTTGTCGAAGGTGTCGTGGATCACGATGGCGGTCGGTTCGATGGCCCAGGGGATCTGGTAAACGGCGCTGGGGTCGGGGCGGCAGACCATGTCGATGTCAGCGGCATCGAGCAGGCTGTAGTAGATGTCATCATCGACGTAATCGCCGGTGACGGTCTGCAGCAGCACGCTTTCAGGCAGGCGCATGCCACGCTCATGCAGGAACTTGGCAGTCGGTGCGATCTTGCCGCGGGCGATGCCGGTCAGGTCGCTGATCACGCATTCGACTTCGGTGATGCGGTGTTCTTTCAGCCAGGCGGACAGCTGATCGAAAGGGGCGTTCATACAGACCTCTTGGTTGGGTTTTTTTATGGGAGCCGCGTTGCCCGTGAAAGCCGTTGCGCGGTTTCTATGGGTTCACGCTTCCCAGGTGACACGCTGAGGACTATCTTGGCGGCAGGCCGGCAACGGCATCTATCCACTTTCTTCGTCAAGCAATGCACCAAAAGAGTGCAAATAGGACTAAGCGTGACAACGCCCAACGCCTTGCAGGTTCAAGCTTTTCACACCACCGACGTCACCGAGCAAGTGCGTGCCACCCCTGGTTGGCAACAGCAGTATCGGCAGATGTCACCGGGGCATTTCAGCGGCCAGCTGCGCTGCCTGGAACTCGACGGTGTAGAGGTCTACGAAGAGCGTCTGAATACCCGGGTCGAGCAATTTTTCCGTGCCCCCAGCGGTTCGCTGGCGTTCTGTTTCGACCAGAGCGAGAACAGCCTGTACCTGCTCAACGAGCAGAGCCGCAATATCTGGATCACGCCAGAGAACTACCAGGAAGTGGCAGTGGTGTTCGATCAGGCGTTTCTAGCCCGTCATGGCCTGAACCCGGGGCGTATGGAGGGCTTGTTCATGGTGCCCCTAGGCAGCGGGCAGAATGCATTGTTTGGCAGTTGGCTCAGCGCTACCTTGACGCGTCTCGGGCAGGCCGACTGCACGTTACAGGGGCAGGCGCTGGCCGAGCAGCTGCTCGAGGACTGCCTGTTCATCCTCGACAATGCCTGCCAGCGCCTGCAAGGCGGCGCTCTGGGGCGTCGCGGCGAGGAGCGGGCGATCATGCAACGGGTTAGCGAATGGGCGGCCGATTGCCCCGAAGAAAGCTTGAATTTGATGGAGCTGGCGGAAGTGGCTGGGGTTTCGCTGCGTCAGCTGCAGCAAGCGTTCAAGGCCTTCACCGGCATGCCCCCGGCCCATTGGCTGCGCTTGCGTCGGCTCAACGGTGCGCGGCGAGACCTGCTGTGCGGCGGTGAGGTTACCGTGGCAGAGGTTGCTATGCGCTGGTCTTTCTGGCATTTGGGAAGGTTTTCAGAGAGTTACCGGCAATTGTTCAAGGAATTTCCAAGCGAGACACTCAAGCGCTGCAGGGCTTGAGACAGATGGGTGACTGCATAGGCCTGAATGGCGCACGGTAGGTTCTTCTCACTAAAGAATTATTATTTTTATCAGATACTTGATAGCAATTGTTAAAGTCCTTTCTATCGATACGCCAGCGAACAGTGCCAGCGATATGTCGCGCCCGTGCTGACCACTGGGCCAGTGGTAATAGCCGATGACTCAAGGCCTGCGTTGACTGCGCGTGAGCGAGCGCACCCGCGAAGAGGCCAGCACAGTCAACCCAGCATTGACGGCGGAAAATTGCTATCGTGCGCGGCAGTTTCCACCCGAGGTTTCGATGTTCTACCTGCCATTGCCCAGCGACCAGGCTGACCGCCTGGCGAGCGAGCCCACCGCCACCGACTTCTTCCCGACCGCCAGCCTGCTGGAGGTCGCCGCTGTGCTGTTCGTGCAGAACCTGCCGCGGCAACCGGCAAACGCCTCGGCAGAGGCACAGGAGCGCCGGTTTGCCGAGATCGTTCGCATCGCCCATGACGTTGAAAGTGCGGCCGCAGGCCGCTTTCAGGGCCAGGTAGCGCAGCGTTTCGACCGTGAAGCGTTCGCTATGGGGCTGGGAATGCTGGGGGATAACGGCGCTGCCCTGGTGTCTGCCGAAGCCCAGTACCAGGCCGATGAGTTCTTGGACGGCGAAGGCCAGTGGAATTTTCAGTTCGCCGAGCGTTACCGGCAACGCGTCACACCACTGCATCCGGTGCACTTGCCCTCGTTGGCCAGTAACCTGGAACTCAGCGACCAGCAGAACCGCCTGCTGCGCGAGTTTCTCAGCGGCGTCGACGAATCGGTCGCGGTGCAAGGGTTCGCCGGTACCGGTAAGACATTCCTGATCCATCAGTTCGCCCGGTTGCTCGACCCTCAGCGCACCCTGCTGCTGGCCCTCACCGAGGGCCAATTGCGAGCGTTGAAGGGGCGGGTGAAAGATGCCCAGGCTTACGCAGCCCTGACCTTTGGCCAGTTGGCCGATGAAATGCTCAACCGCGACATGACCAGCAATGGCTGGCGCCTGCGCGACCCGTACCGCACCAAACTGTCCTGGCGCCCGCAGGAAGCTCAGGTGGTGCGCTGGCTGAGCATCCCCGATATCGGCCCGCTGGCGGCGCGCGACGTGGTTGCCCTTTGCATCAAGGCTGTGCGCAATTTCTGTCGCGGCGCTGACAGCCAGTTGCAGTTGCATCATTTGCCATCGGCAGGGCCAGGCACCACACCACTGGATCAGCAGGTTCTGCTGGAAAAGGCTCGCTTGTACTGGCAGGAGTTGATTCGCCCCTCGGCGCGCGAGATTCAGCTGCCGGTGCGCGATTATCACAGGGTCAAGCTACTGTCGTTGACAGCCCACGCGATCGACAGCCGGTACACCCATGTCATCGTGGACGAAGCCCATGAGCTGTCCGCGCCGATGCTTGCGGTGCTTGACCGCAGCCCGCAAGCGGTCATTGCCCTGGGCGACGAGCTGCAGAACCTCAATGGCCTCAGCCCGCACCACAGCAACTTCATTCGCCAACGTTACATCGACCATTCGCTGCGCGCCGGCCCCTCCATGGACGCGGTGCTCAACCCGTTGATCCAGGCGCACCCGGCGGCGATTCAGGCCGCATTTACCGGCAGTGCCGAGCATTACACGCGGGTAAGCTTCTTCGACACGGTGACGTTGCCCGAGCAGCCCACTGCGTTGATCGTCGACGATGAATGGGGCTTGTTTGGCTGGTTCCAGCGCCTGACCCACCAAGGGGTGCCGTTCGTGCTGCTGCACGGCGCGCGCAAGGATTTCGAGCTGTTCGTCGAAGATTGCATCGAGCTTTACCGTTACGGCACCCGCGCCCGTCACTCGATGCTGTTCCGTTACCCTAGCTGGCAGGCGCTGGAGCAGGACAAAGGTGACGACAAGGCATTTATCGCCGTGGCTGGCATGCTGCGCAAAGGTTACACCCCCGAGCACTTTGCCAAAGCCAAGAGCCGTTACCGCTGGGACAAGGCGCCGAAGCTGTTCCTGGGCCGGGTGAGTGATGTGAAGAACATGGAATTCGCCAGGGTAATGGTGTCACCCGAGCTGATGGTCGCACCCACTGCGGCGGGCAACCGCAATGAGCGAGCAAGAATGCTGGCGGGGTTGTATACCGCCTGTTCGCGGGCGCGGCATGAACTTATCGTGCCCGGAGCAATGCTGGACTGGGTCAAGGACCAGCTCAGAGGTTGAGGGCCGGGGCCGCAGAGCGGCCCCGGCAGCGCTGAATCAGTTGCGATCCAACCACACGGTCTGGGCGTTGGTGAACTCGCGTACACCAAAGTGCGACAGCTCGCGCCCAAAGCCGCTCTTCTTCACCCCGCCAAACGCAACCCGGGGGTCGGAGGCGCAGTAGCCGTTGATGAACACGCCACCGGTATCCAGTGCTGCCGTCATGCGCTCAGCCAATGCGTAGTCGGCGGTATAGATGGTTGCCGCCAGGCCGAATTCGCTGTCGTTGGCCAGTTCCACCGCATGCTCGGCATCCCGAGCGGTAATGATCGCCGCCACCGGGCCGAACAGCTCCTGCTTGAAGGCGGTCATGTCCGGGGTGACATTGGCAAACACGGTCGGTGCGTAGAAGTTGCCCACGCCTTCGACCTTGTTACCGCCCAGCAGTAGGGTGGCACCTTCGCCAAGCGTTGCCTGCACCTGGCCATCGAGTTCGTCACGCAGGTCGTAACGGGCCATTGGGCCGATATAGGTGTCGTCTTCCAGCGGGTTGCCGAGCTTGAGCTTGCGTGTTGCCTCGACGAACTTTTCAGTGAATGCCTCAACGATGCTTTGTTCGATGATCAAGCGCTTGGCCGCCGCGCATACCTGGCCTGTGTTCTGGTAGCGACCGATGACAGCGGCCTGCACGGCTGCGTCGAGGTCGGCATCGGCCAGCACGATGAAGGGGTCCGAGCCGCCCAGTTCCAGCACGCACTTCTTCAGCGCGGCACCGGCTTGGGCGCCGATGGCCATGCCGGCGCGCACGCTGCCGGTCAGTGTCACCGCGGCGATGCGCACGTCATTGATGGCGCGGGTGACACCCTCCGGGGTCACGTTCAGCACCTCGAAAACCCCCTCAGGCAGGCCTGCGTCCTTGAACAGTTCACCCAGAAGGTACGCGCTGCCCATCACGTTCGGCGCGTGCTTGAGTACATAGGTGTTGCCTGCCAGGATCGCGGGCACCGCACCGCGCAGCACTTGCCAGATCGGGAAGTTCCACGGCATCACAGCAAGGATCGGGCCCAGCGGGCGGTACTCGATGCGTGCTTTCTGGACCTGGGTGGGCTCAGGCGCCAGCATCGCCGGGCCGTGTTCGGCATACCAGCGGCACAAACCCACGCACTTGCTGACTTCGCCCCGGGCCTGGCTGATCGGCTTGCCGATTTCGCGGCTGATCATCTGGGCGAAGGCTTCGGCCTTGGCGTCGAGGGTATTGGCCAGGGCGAGCAGGTATTCGCTGCGCTGACCCAGCGACACCTGACGCCACTGGCCGTAGCCTGCCTTGGCCCGTTGCAGCGCCGCTTCCAGTGCGGCGTCGGTGTCGTAAGGGTAGGCGCCAATCTGCTCACCGGTGAACGGGTCGAGGGAGATGGCGTGGGTCAGGCTGCTGATTGCACTCATGGCTGGACACTCTCGTCGTTGTTACTCAGTGACGCCAGACTAGTGGGCTACAGCTTTAATGAAAACTGAATAATAATGAGCGAAACATTCACGATTGGAGAATGACTGTGGACCTGGTGCAACTGGAAATCTTCAAGGCCGTGGCCGAGCAGGGCAGCATCAGCGCCGCCGCCCAGCATATCCACCGTGTACCGTCGAACCTGACCACGCGCATCAAGCAGTTGGAAGAGGATTTGGGGGTCGAGTTATTCATTCGCGAGAAGAGCCGCTTGCGCCTGTCGCCGGCCGGCTGGAATTTTCTTGAGTATGCTCGCCGCATTCTTGATCTGGTGCATGAGGCGCGGCTGACCGTTGCTGGCGAAGACCCCCAAGGCACATTCGCCCTCGGGTCGCTGGAAAGCACCGCCGCCGTGCGTATTCCGGCACTGCTGGCGCTCTATAACCAGCGTTACCCCAAGGTCGACCTGGATTTGTCCACCGGCCCCTCCGGGACCATGCTCGAGGGCGTGTTGTCAGGGCGCCTGGTGGCGGCCTTCGTCGACGGCCCGGTGCTGCCCCCAAGCCTTGAAGGCATACCGGTGTTCGAAGAGGAGATGGTGATCATTTCGCCACTTAACCACGCCCCGGTCACTCGCGCCCAGGATGTAAACGGCGCGAGCATCTACGCCTTTCGCGCCAACTGCTCCTACCGACACCACTTCGAAAGCTGGTTTGTTCAGGACCAGGCCGTACCCGGCAAAATCCACGAAATGGAGTCGTACCACGGCATGCTCGCCTGTGTCAGTGCCGGTGCCGGGCTTGCCATGCTGCCGCGCAGCATGCTCGACAACATGCCTGGCTGCAGCACGGTCAGTGCCTGGCCGATGCAAGAGCAGTTTCGCTATCTCAAGACTTGGCTGGTCTGGCGCCGGGGCACGGTGTCGCGCAGTTTGAGCATGTTCGTGAAGTTACTGGAAGAGCGCCGAGCGGGGTGACTGGGGTGTGGCCCTAGGCGCGATCGCCACGGCGGCGATACCGCCGTGAGCCCCGTGACAGAGGCATACTGGCAATTAAATACGCCAATACTGGCAATTCACTTTCATCTTTCTGATTAGCTGGACAATAATCAACAAAGTATTACCTCGTGTGACCGGCTGTAACGTCGCTCACCGTCAAAATCGAGGGGTTCAAGCCCCCCAACTTGCCAGCAACCGTTGTCCGATGGCAGCGGTTCGCCTGTATGAACATCAGGAGTAGTCATTGATGAAAAGCCGTCTTGCCAGCACGCTGGCTGTCGCTGTACTCGCCCTAGCTGGCAGCCAACTGGCCCAGGCCGCGCAGGTTTCCGGTGCGGTCGGGGTTACCAGCCAGGGCGACATGACTTACCGTCTGGGCATGTCGTTCGACTGGGACAAAAAGTGGCTGCAAAGCGATATCGGCTACGTGACTGGCTATTGGGATGCCGGTTACACCTACTGGGAAGGTGGCGAGGCCAGTGGCGCACACTCGCTGTCGTTCAGCCCAGTGTTCACCTATGAGTTCAGCGGCTTCACCTACACCCCTTACATTGAGGCCGGCATTGGTTTGGCGGCTTTCTCCAAAACTGACGTGGGTGATCAGCGCCTGGGTTCTTCGTTCAACTTCGAAGACCGTATCGGCTTGGGTCTGAAACTGCCGGGCGAGCAAAAGGTGGGTGTACGGGCGATCCACTATTCCAACGCCGGCATCAAACAGCCCAACGATGGCATCGAGTCGTACTCGCTTTTCTACAGCAAAGGGTTCTAAAAGCTGGGGCCGCTTAGCGGCCCCGGTTTTCTCAGAAGGTGTAGGCAACCCCCGCCTGCACCGTGCGCGGTGCGCCGGGATACACGTAGGTGTTGAACGCCCCCTCGTCGTAGCCTTTGTTGAATAGGTTTTTCACATCCAGGTTCAAGCGCACGTGCTCGTTGACCTGGTAGAAGCTCAACAGATCCACCACGCTATAGCGCTGCATGGTGTAGGTGGTCGCTGCCGTTTGCCCGGCGCGGTCATCCACATACTTCACACCAACGCCCAACCCCAAGCCTTTGGCCAGCCCGTCCTGAAACTCATAGGTGTTGAGTAGGCTGAAGCTGTTGCGCGGGATGTTCGCAAGGCGCGTACCGAGAGGAAGGCTGTTGTCCTTGGTGACCTCGGCGTCGACGTAGGCATAGCCGCCGATCATTCGCCACTCGGGCGTCAGGTTGCCCGCCACGTTGATGTCCACGCCGCGGCTGCGTACTTCACCCGCTGCCACGCTGTAAGTGCCGGTGGGGTCGTTTGGGTCGCGTGTCAGCACGTTTTCTTTGACGATGTGGTAGATCGCGGCATCGACGCTCAGCTGACGGTCCAGCGCCTCCCACTTGACGCCCAGTTCGTAGGCTTTGCCTTTTTCAGGATCGAAGCCTGTGCCTTGCAGGCTGGCACCGCTGTTGGGCTTGAACGAGCGGGAGGTAGTGGCGTACACAGCCAGCGTATCGGTCAGGTCGTAGATCAGGCCCAGACGGGGCGTCACGCCGTTCTCAGCTTTGCTGAAGTCCCCAGTATTGTTGAGCTTGGTGTCGTAGTCATGTTCGAAGCGTTCCAAGCGTACCCCGGCCAAGGCTTTAAGGCGTTCGGTGAGGGCTACCTGGTCCTGGACGAATGCCGCCCAGGTTTTGAGGTTTTCCCGGTCATGGGTGGTGGTACGGGTGAGGGCAGGGCGCGGCTGGCCCAGGACTGGGTCGAAAATGTCGACCGGATAAGCGCCGGCGCCTGCCGCCGAACGCTGAATGATCGAGTTGTAGTCGTAATCTTCGTACTCGATACCCGTGAGCAGCGTATGGGCGAAACCGCCGGTATCGAAGTGGCCCGTCAGGTTGAGCTGGTAGTCGCGATCGCGCCATTGCAACTTGCGGTAGTTGAAGTTGCGCCCCAGCGTGCGGCCGTCGGCCTGAAGGCCGTTTGCCTCCACCGCATTGCCTTGCAGCGAGCCGTCCAGCCACTGCAGCCCGCCAGCC
>NZ_JAFGYW010000177.1:0-524 GCF_017491595.1 Pseudomonas sp. 51_B | reverse complement strand
CCTTGAGGCCGCGCAACGCCTGATCAAACCGCAGCGCCAGATATTGCGCCTTGCCGTCGGGCGGGGCGAGGGCGGCGGTCTGGTTGGCAAACAGCTCGAAACTCTTGTCGTCGCTGGCCGGCTTATCGTCGGGGCTGTAGTCCGGGGCGCGGAAAGCGATGCCGCCCACCAGCAGGGTCGACAGCGATTCGGTTTTCACCGCAAAGCCGTTGGCGCCGACATTGATGTCGATGCCACTGGCGTTCCAGAAGCGGGTGTTTTCGGTGACGTAGGCGTCGTTCGGCGAATGCACGAAGACTTCGATGTTGACGCCTTTGCCGTCCGGGTCCAGCGCGTAGGACACAACCTGGCCAACCGGAATCTTGCGGTAATAAACGGGGGAGCCGATGTCCAGCGAGCCAAGGTCTGCGGTGTGCAGCGTAAAGCGTTTGCCCGGTTCGCCGTAGGTGATCGGCGGCGGGTTCTCCAGACCTTTGAAGTTTTTTGAGCGGGTATTGGCCTGACCTATGTCGGCACCGATGTAG
>NZ_JAFGYW010000176.1:0-525 GCF_017491595.1 Pseudomonas sp. 51_B | reverse complement strand
GTGCTCCTATGGGCAAACTCGTAAAAACAATGGGTGCATGAACGCCCTCCGTATCCCCACTTTGGTTCGCCTACTTCCCAAGGCATGTCGCCGAAAGCAAAAAGGCCCAGAGATGTGCAGTTATCCCTTGGCCTTGCTGTCTCGTCGTCAGTACTTGAGCCGGATGGATCGTTTCCAGCATGGACGTTCGGCGCGAACTTTAGGGCGTGAGGGGCGCGAGATCAACTAAAAATGTCGCGTTTTTGCACGCTTCTGACGTGCGTCGCGTTCATCACTCCTTCTACCCGACCGAGATGACGGGCAGATGTTCCCGGTGAATTTTCAAGTGTTAAACATATCTGCACGTTCGGGGCTTTTGTCGGCTAGATCGCGGGTAAGTGTGATGGCGGCAACATCGGCGACGTTGGCGTCGAGAGAGGGTTTTGAAGCGGGATTTGGACCTCGAAGAAGCTGAATTGACGGCGCGCTTGCAGGAGAGGCTGTTGAGATTCTTTGTCACCTTGTAAAGATCAACAAAATCACGCA
>NZ_JAFGYW010000175.1:0-526 GCF_017491595.1 Pseudomonas sp. 51_B | reverse complement strand
ACCGTGCTGTTGCTCGGTCAGGCGGTGCCTGCTGCGCAAGCGGCCGATCTGCCTGATTTCACCCAATTGGTCGAACAAGCGTCGCCAGCGGTGGTGAACATCAGTACCACGCAGAAACTGCCGGACCGTCGGGTCAACCAGCAGATGCCGGATCTGGAAGGCCTGCCACCGATGCTGCGCGAATTCTTCGAGCGCGGCATGCCGCCTCAGCAGCGCTCGCCACGTGGCGATGGCCGCCAGCGTGAAGCGCAATCGCTGGGTTCGGGTTTCATCATTTCGCCGGATGGCTACATCCTCACCAACAACCACGTGATCGCCGATGCTGACGAAATCCTCGTCCGTCTGGCTGACCGCAGTGAGATGAAAGCCAAGCTGGTCGGCACCGATCCACGCTCTGACGTGGCGTTGCTGAAAATCGAAGGCAAGGATCTGCCGGTGCTCAAGCTCGGCAAATCCCAGGACCTGAAGGCCGGCCAGTGGGTCGTCGCGATCGGTTCGCCATTTGGCTTTGACCACACCGTGACCC
>NZ_JAFGYW010000174.1:0-526 GCF_017491595.1 Pseudomonas sp. 51_B | reverse complement strand
GGGCTCGAGGGTCAACGACAAATTGTTGATGGCGTGGAAGCCGTCGAACGAGACGTGCACGCCGTCCAGGTAAAGCATCGCGGAGGTCGCGCGGTTGTCCATGACGTTCATCGCGCTACTCCGCCATCTTGGGTTCGGTGACGCCGTCCTCGGCCGCAGCGCTCGTTGAGGCCGCGGCGATGCGCTTCTCCCTCGAGGAGTCCCACCAGGCATTGAAGGTGCCGACGATGCCCTTTGGCAGCAGCAGCGTCACCAGGATGAACAGCGCGCCCAGCATGAACAGCCAGTAAGGCGCGAGCATGCCGGAGGTGAAGAACGTCTTGGCGTAGTTGACGACGACGGCGCCGAGCGCCGCGCCGACCAGCGTACCGCGGCCGCCGACCGCGACCCAGATCACCGCCTCGATCGAATTGCCCGGCGCAAACTCGGAGGGATTGATGATGCCGACCTGGGGGACGTAGAGCGCACCGGCGACGCCGGCCATGCAGGCCGATACCGTGAACACGAACAGCTTGTAGGATTCGAC
>NZ_JAFGYW010000173.1:0-526 GCF_017491595.1 Pseudomonas sp. 51_B | reverse complement strand
GTCGAGCGACTCAGCGCTTCAGGTCACTTAACGACCCATGTCGCTTGCGCTCGATCGCCGCGCGCATGCTTCAACTCGGAGACAGGCGGGCCGACAACCATGTCCGAGCGTGAGTGTCTTCGACAGCCAGTCGTAAAAGTGTCGTCGGCCAGTTCGTGAACTTTTAAAAATGTTCAGAACGCTTATGTGATGCGAACTATTTTATGTTGAGTGGTTTCGTGTCCCGATTAGGAATTACTCCCTCGGTGCCTGTCCAACCTGCATACTTCACATCCGATGCATGGGGGTCTACGACAGAATAGACGCCGACGCCAGCTGAGCTGGATTTGACTAGAGCATAGCCCTTCGGTGCAGCGAAATTGCATCCGGTACCCAACAGTGATCTGCCTAGAGGATCATTTCCAGTGTGGCACGACAAGAGATACAGCGTCACATTGCGCTGGTTGAGCGATGTTCCGAACGGCACAATCTGATCCTGCCGCATATCCTTCGGTGGATTGCCCATGGCGATCTCAAAGGTGTTGTT
>NZ_JAFGYW010000172.1:0-527 GCF_017491595.1 Pseudomonas sp. 51_B | reverse complement strand
CTCATCACCAGCGTATTGCACAGCCCGGCAAAGAAGTTGCTGGTGGTCGGGCTGTCCACTTCGGCGAGCTTGCGCGTCAGCAGTTGGTAGAAGCAGAAGAACAGCGCCGAACAGAACGGCAGCAGGATCGCCGGGGTAAACAGTTCGCCGCCCGGGTGGACGATGATCAGCACGCCGATGAAGCCGCAGATCACCGCGATCCACTGCCCGCGCGTCACGCGTTCCTTGAGCAACGGCACCGATAACGCCGTCACCAATACCGGCGCGAGAAAGTTGACCGCCGTGGCTTCCGCCAGCGGGATGTACAGCAGCGCCGTGGTGAAAAACAGGCTGGTGCCGAGCAGGCACAGGGCACGGGCGAGCTGCCATAACGGTTTCTTGGTGCGCAGCACACGCAAGCCGGACTGCGGCAGGAAAATCCCCGCCATCAACAAGGTGTGCACCACATAGCGCGCCCACACCACCATCACGATCGGATAAAAACCGGAGAGGTATTTCGACAACGCGTCGTGGCTGGAAAACAGGAA
>NZ_JAFGYW010000171.1:0-527 GCF_017491595.1 Pseudomonas sp. 51_B | reverse complement strand
GATTTGAAGAAGCGTTGCAGCGGATGCTCATGCATTGGCTACGGTCCTGAAAATCATGGGGGTACAATTACCTTTGTGACCCTTGAATACTGTGGCGAGGGGATTTATCCCCGCTGGGTCGCGAAGCGGCCCTGAAAACCATTCACCGAGGTGTATCAGCCAGATGGTGCTTATCGGACTTGGGGCCGCTTCGCAGCCCAGCGGGGATAAATCCCCTCACCACAATGGGTACGACATAACTCTTTCTGCGGGTCTCGCAAAAAAAAGCGGACAGCCTTGGCTGTCCGCAAATGCGCACATAGAGAGGAGCTTATCGCAGACGCGTCAGAACGTTGACTGAATTTTCAGGCCAGCGACCAAAGCGTTGTCCACTTCATCCACACCGCCCGGATGGGTGATGTATTGCAGGTTGGGACGCACGGTCAGCCAGTTGGTGACATGGATGCCGTAGTTGAGTTCGTAGTTGTACTCGGTCTCACGAATCGGCGAGAACGCGGCGTTGTCGTAGTCGGACACACCGTTGGCAG
>NZ_JAFGYW010000170.1:0-527 GCF_017491595.1 Pseudomonas sp. 51_B | reverse complement strand
AAGAAGCTGGTAGAAACTCTGGATGCTTACATCCCTGAGCCAGTTCGTGCTATCGACCAGCCATTCCTGATGCCGATCGAAGACGTATTCTCGATCTCGGGTCGTGGTACCGTTGTTACCGGCCGTATCGAGCGTGGTATCGTCCGCGTTCAGGATCCGCTGGAAATCGTTGGTCTGCGTGACACCACCACCACCACCTGCACCGGTGTTGAGATGTTCCGCAAGCTGCTGGACGAAGGCCGTGCTGGCGAGAACTGCGGCGTTCTGCTGCGTGGTACCAAGCGTGACGACGTTGAGCGTGGCCAGGTTCTGGTCAAGCCAGGTTCGGTCAAGCCGCACACCAAGTTCACCGCAGAAGTCTACGTTCTGTCGAAAGAAGAAGGCGGCCGTCACACTCCGTTCTTCAAAGGCTACCGTCCACAGTTCTACTTCCGTACCACTGACGTGACCGGTAACTGCGAACTGCCGGAAGGCGTTGAAATGGTAATGCCAGGTGACAACATTCAGATGACTGTTACCCTGATCAA
>NZ_JAFGYW010000169.1:0-529 GCF_017491595.1 Pseudomonas sp. 51_B | reverse complement strand
CGGCAGCGTCTTGAAGTTGCTCGGGTTCTTGCGGATGAGCGTGCGCGGCATATCGGCTCCTGGCTTAAGGCCGCGGGGCGGCGTCAGTGACTACGC
Source organism: Pseudomonas sp. 51_B (assembly GCF_017491595.1). NCBI lineage: Bacteria > Pseudomonadati > Pseudomonadota > Gammaproteobacteria > Pseudomonadales > Pseudomonadaceae > Pseudomonas > Pseudomonas sp. 51_B. Next base: position 433 of record NZ_JAFGYW010000169.1, on the reverse strand, counting down.
AGGACCTGGGCAACGGTCGCTACGTTATGGGCGAGGTGCAGCGGATTGATTGTGCCGACAATAGCACTGGCGACGCCGGGCTGAGTGAACAGCAACTCGAAGCTGGCGCGCACCGGATCGACTCCCGGACTCAGACAGACATGACCGCTGGCCAAGGCTTTTTTCACCAGAATCGCTTTGCCGTGGGCAGCAGCATAGTCAATGACTGCCTTTTCGTTTTGTTCGTTCAGATTGTAGGTGACCATCGCGCAGTCGCCTTGCTCCAGCGCTTTCAGCCCACCTTCGACGGTTTTGCCGGAAAAGCCGAAGCCGCGAATCTTGCCCTCGGCCTTCAGCGCCGCGAGGGTGGCGTAGACCTCTTCGTGCTCGAGGATGGCCATGTCGTTGCCGTCCGAGTGCACGAGGACCAGATCGATGAAATCCGTTTCCAGAC
>NZ_JAFGYW010000016.1:0-110992 GCF_017491595.1 Pseudomonas sp. 51_B | reverse complement strand
GATCTAGGCATTAGTGCTCCGGTACGCCGAGCGGTTGCTCGGACGGTTTGTCAGTAGGGGCAGGCAGCGGCTGCTGTGGCACCTTCGGGCCGACGGTGACGATCACCAGTTTGTCGGCTGCCAGGTGCTTGTTCATCGCGGTTTTGACCTGCTCGACGGTCAGTGCCTGTGATTGCTGCATGAAATCTTCCAGCCAGGTCAATGGCAGGTTGTAGAAGCCGATGGCGCCCAGTTGGCCGACGATGCTCGCGTTGCTGGCGTTGGACAGCGGGAAGCTGCCGGCCAATTCGCGTTTGGCGTCATCCAGTTCTTGCTGGGTCGGGCCACTCTTGAGGTAGTCGGCGAGAATGCTCTGTACCAGCTTGAGCGTCCCATCGCTGAGTTCGGCCCGGGTTTGCAGGTTGATCATGAACGGGCCACGCACCTGCATCGGGCTGAATGCCGAGTATACCCCGTAGGTCAGGCCGCGTTTTTCGCGAACTTCGCTCATCAGCCGGGTGCCGAATGCGCCGCCGCCGAGAATCTGGTTGCCCAGCGAAAGGGCCGGCCAGTCAGGGTCCTGGCGGTCGATGCCGAGTTCGGCCAGCATCAGGTGAGTCTGCTTGCTCGGGAAGTCGATGTGGGTAATCCCAGCTTTGGGTTCCACCGGCTGGGCAGGTGCCGCCAGCGCCGGGCCTTTGGGCAGGGCAGCGGAAACTTGCGCGGCCACGGCTTCGGCTTCCTGGCGGCTCAGGTCGCCTACCAGGGCGATCACCGCATTGCCAGCGGCGTAGGCTTTGGCGTGGAAGGCGCGCAGTTGCTCGACGGTGATGCCTGGCACGCTTTCGGCACTGCCATCGCTAGGCTGGGCGTATGGATGGTTGCCGTAAAGTTTGCTGAACAAGGCTTTGCTGCCGATCTTGCCAGGGTTCTGCTTCTCGTACTCGAACCCGGCCAGCAACTGGTTCTTGATGCGTTTGAGAGCTTCCTCTGGGAAGGTCGGCTGGCCGGTCACTTGCGCGAACAGCTTGAGCGCCGGCTCGCGTTTGTCTTTGGCGCTCAGGCTACGCAGGGTAGTCACCGCCATGTCCCGGTAGGAGCCGTTGCCGAAATCGGCGCCCAGACCCTCGAAACCTTCGGCGATGGCGGTCACATCCTTGCCGGCTACACCTTCGTTGAGCATGGCATTGGTCAGGGTGGCCAGGCCGGGAGTGGTGCCGTCCTGGCTGCTACCGGCAGCGAAGGTGACACGCAGGTCGAACATCGGCAGCTCGCGAGCCTCGACGAACAGCACCCGGGCGCCTTCGGTGGTGGTCCAGTGCTGGATGTTCAGCTGGCGGCGGCCAGGTGCCTTGCCATCCAGTTCCGCCAGCGACTGCAAGGTGTTGGCCGGGCGCGCGGCATTGGCCTGGTCGCCGGCATGGCCAGAACGGGGGAGCACGGCGGCCACGGCCACCACCAGCGCGATGATGCACGAGCCGATCAAGGGGTAGCGTAGTGCGCTGCGGTCACTCATGAGCGGACTCCTCGGGCAAAACATGGGCAACGCTCAGGCGTTCGCGGGTGAAATAAGTGCGTGCGGCGTTCTGCACGTCTTGCGGGGTGACCTGCTTGAGTTCGTCCAGCTCGCTGTCGATCAGTTTCCAGGACAGGCCGACCGTCTCCAGCTGGCCAATGGTGGTGGCCTGACTGCTGATTGAGTCACGGTCGTAGACCAGCCCGGCGATCACTTGGGCACGCACGCGCTCCAGTTCCTCGGCACTTGGGGCAGTTGCCTTGAGCTCGTCGAGCAGCTTCCAGACGCCTTCTTCTACGTCGGCCAGGGTTTTCTGCTTCTGCACATTGGGCGTTGCCGAGATCAGGAACAAGCTGTCACCGCGGGTGAAGGCGTTGTAGCTGGACGAGGCGCCGGCCACCAACTCCTGACCGCGCTCGAGGCGAGCAGGCATGCGCGCGCTGTAGCCGCCGTCGAGCAGTGCCGAGATCAGCCGCAAGGCGTGGACGGTGCGTGAGTCCTTGGCGGTTGCCAGGCTTGGAACGTTGAACCCGTAGATCAGGCTAGGCAGCTGTGTGCGCACATGCAGCGTCAGCACACGCTGGCCGGGCTCGGCAAGCTCGAGCGGAAGTTTGGCCGGCGGCACGGCGCGCTTGGGAATGCTGCCGAAATACTTCTGTGCCAGCGCCTTGACTTCGTCGGCGGTGACATCGCCGACGACCACCAGTGTGGCGTTGTTCGGCGCGTACCAAGACTCGTACCAATGACGCAGTTCTTCGACTTTCATGCGGTCCAGGTCAGCCATCCAACCGATGGTCGGCGTGTGATAGCCGCTGGCAGGGAAGGCCATGGCACGGAACAATTCGAAGGCTTTGGCACTGGGCTGATCGTCGGTGCGAAGGCGGCGCTCTTCTTTGATGACTTCGATTTCGCGGGCGAACTCGTCAGCCGGTAAGCGCAAACTCGCCAGACGATCGGCCTCCAGCTCCAAGGCAACCGGCAGACGGTCGCGGGCCAGGACTTGGTAATAAGCGGTGTAGTCATCGCTGGTAAAGGCGTTTTCTTCTGCACCTATGTCGCGCAGGATGCGCGAGGCCTCGCCTGGCCCGACCTTGGCGCTGCCCTTGAACATCATGTGCTCAAGGGCATGGGACAAGCCCGTCTGCCCGGGCGTCTCGTAGCTGGAACCGACCTTGTACCAGATCTGGGATACCACCACTGGCGCGCGGTGGTCTTCGCGCACCACCACTTTCAGGCCATTGTCGAGGATAAATTCGTGAGTGGGTTGCACGTCGGCGGCAAAAGCCACGAGCGGCAGGCAGAGCGTGCTGAGCAACAGGCCAGCGGCACGGCGGGCTAGGGCATTCATACGGTGATTAACCTGTTCGGCGGCCCGCTGGTTTAGCGTCTGCGGGCCAGGAGGTGCTAGGATACTGATCCGGTTGCCTGGCGACCATGCCTGTCGCCGTTCTGGCCCACAGGACCTTAAGACAAAACATTGCGCATGAACCAGTCGGATTCAAAATAGTCTGTTCTGCGTTTAGAGAATTCCCGATGCGCCAGTTGCTGGCCCATCGCTACCCTGAGATAGCCGTCTTCCATGTTTGGTTCCAACGACGACAAAAAAGCGCCGGCCGAGGCTGGCGAGAAGAAAGGCCTGTTCAGCTGGTTTCGCAAGAAGCCGCAGCAACCTGTCGCCGAACAGCCTCAAACGCCCGAGCCTCAAGCGCCCGAGGTGCCGCCGGCCGAACCTGTAGCGCCGCAGCCTGCCCCCGAGCAAGCGCAGGTGGAGGCGCCGCAGCCCGAACCTGCCGCCCCGGTAGTGCAGGCGCCCGTGCCAGAGCCTGTCGCTTCAGCGCCTGCGCGCGAGCCAGAATCTGTACCTGAACCGGTCCCTGCTGAACCTGCGGTGGCGTCTGCGCCGCTGGTTGCACCTGAGCCTGTGGTTTCCACCCCCTCACAAGCCGCGCTGCCAGAGGCCGCTGCGGTGGTTGAGCAGCCTGCGCCTGTCAGCAACCTGGTGTTGCCGGTTGCCGAAGAGCCGGTCGCGTTGGTCCCGGATCTTGAGCCAAAGGCACCGCCGGTAATACCGGAACGCCCGGCGCCTGAGCCGGCGGTTGTCGCCCCGGTTGCGGCTCCTGTGCCAATGGAGCCTGAGCCGGTTGCCGTGGTTGCCGCGCCGCTCGCCACCGAGCAGTCCAAGCCCGGCTTCTTTGCCCGCCTCAAGCAAGGCCTGTCCAAGACCAGCGCCAGTATCGGCGAGGGCATGGCCAGCCTGTTCCTGGGCAAAAAGGTCATCGATGACGACTTGCTCGACGAAATCGAAACCCGTTTGCTGACCGCCGACGTGGGCGTGGAGGCTACCTCCGCCATTGTTCAGAACCTGACGCAGAAGGTCGCCCGCAAGCAGTTGGCCGATGCCGACGCGCTTTACAAGTCGCTGCAGGAAGAGCTTGCCGCCCTGTTGCGTCCGGTCGAGCAACCGCTCAAGGTCCAGGCGCAGAACAAGCCCTACGTGATTCTGGTGGTTGGCGTGAACGGCGCCGGCAAGACCACCACCATCGGCAAGTTGGCCAAGAAGCTACAGCTCGAGGGCAAGAAAGTGATGCTGGCTGCCGGTGATACGTTCCGTGCCGCTGCTGTCGAGCAGTTGCAGGTCTGGGGCGAACGCAACCAGATCCCGGTGATTGCCCAGCACACTGGCGCCGATTCCGCTTCGGTGATCTTCGACGCCGTGCAGGCCGCCAAGGCCCGTGGCGTGGATGTGCTGATCGCTGACACTGCCGGGCGCCTGCACACTAAAGACAACCTGATGGAAGAGCTCAAGAAGGTTCGCCGGGTGATCGGCAAGCTCGATGCCGATGCGCCGCACGAGGTGCTGCTGGTGCTGGATGCCGGCACCGGGCAGAACGCTATCAGCCAGGCCAAGTACTTCAACCAGAGCGTCGAATTGACAGGCCTTGCCCTGACCAAGCTGGACGGCACGGCCAAAGGCGGGGTGATCTTCGCCCTGGCCAAGCAATTCAAGCTGCCCATCCGCTTCATCGGGGTGGGTGAAGGCATCGATGACCTGCGCACATTCGAAGCCGAGCCGTTCGTCAAGGCTCTGTTCGCCGAGCGAGACTGACCATGATCCGATTCGAACAGGTTGCCAAGCGCTACCCCAATGGCCATGTCGGCTTGCATGAGCTGAGTTTCCGGGCGCGCCGGGGCGAATTCCTGTTCGTCACCGGCCACTCGGGTGCGGGCAAGAGTACGTTGCTGCGCCTGCTGCTGGCCATGGAGCGCCCCACGAGTGGCAAACTGCTGCTGGCCGGGCAAGACCTAGGGCAGATCAGCAACGCCCAGATCCCGTTCCTGCGCCGGCAGATCGGCGTGGTGTTCCAGAACCATCAACTGCTGTTCGACCGCACAGTGTTCAACAACATCGCCTTGCCACTGCAAATCCTCGGCCTTTCCAAGGCCGAGATCGCCAAGCGCGTGGACTCTGCGCTGGAGCGTGTTTCGCTGGCGGACAAAGGCGAGCTGTTCCCGGCGGACCTGTCCACCGGCCAGCAACAGCGGGTCGGTATTGCCAGGGCCATCGTCCACCAGCCGGCGTTGCTGCTGGCCGATGAGCCCACCGGTAACCTCGACCCACGTCTGGCGGCCGAGATCATGGGCGTGTTCGAGGACATCAACCGCTTGGGCACCACCGTTCTGATCGCCAGTCACGACCTGGCACTGATTGCGCGCATGCGCCACCGTATGCTGACGTTGCAGCGCGGCCGTCTGATCGGCGATGGGGAGGCCGGGCAATGAGCACTACACGTACACCCAAGGTTTCCGAGCGCGTCGCGCCCAAGGCCGCCGACCCGCAGCCGGCGAAGAAGAAGGGTGGCGATCACGACGACGGCCCAGATTTTCGCACCTTGCTGCACGCCTGGCTGGAGAGCCACCGGGCCAGCCTTGCCGACAGCCTGCGGCGCCTGGGCAAACAACCTATCGGTAGCTTCTTCACCTGCCTGGTGATGGCGGTGGCTTTGAGCATGCCCATGGGCCTTTCGTTGCTGCTCAAGAACATCGAAGTGCTAGGGGGCTCCTGGCAGCGTGCTGCGCAGATTTCGCTGTACCTGAAGCTCGATGCCGGTAGCCAGCAGGGCGAGGCCTTGCGCGATGAGATCAAGCGTATGCCGGGTGTTGCCGATGCCCAGTACGTGAGTCCTGGGCAGGCCCTTGAGGAGTTCCAGCAGCAATCCGGGCTGGGCGAAGCGCTGCGCGAGCTGCCTGACAACCCGTTGCCCGGGGTGGTGGTGGTGACCCCTACCGAAGTCGACAAGCCCGCCCTCGAAGCCCTGCGTCAGCGCCTGTCGGAATTGCCGCGAGTCGAGAATGCGCAGTTGGACCTGGTCTGGGTGGAGCGCCTGGCGGCGATCCTCAAACTGGGTGATCGCTTCGTCTTCGGCCTGGCGGTGATGCTGATTTCTGCGCTGTTGTTAGTAATCGGTAACACAATTCGTCTACATATCGAAAACCGCCGTATCGAGATCGAAGTCATCAAGCTGGTCGGTGGCACCGACAGCTACGTACGCCGGCCTTTCCTGTACATGGGAGCCTTGTATGGCCTGGGTGCAGGGGTACTGGCCTGGGCAATTCTGGCATTCGGCCTGAACTGGCTGAACGAGGCCGTGGTAGGGCTCTCGGGGCTGTATGGCAGTGACTTCGCATTGGGCGGGGTGCCCGCTTCCGATGGTCTGTCGCTCTTGATCGGAGCGGTGTTGTTGGGGTATATCGGTGCATGGATCGCAGTCGCTCGCCATTTGAACGAGTTGGCCCCGCGATAGTTTTTACCTGCCAGCATTGACACGTTGTTCACGGCTGAACTTGTACGGTCGTGCCGTGTCTATGTTGGTAGCGCTCACAAGGCGCAAATTCAGTAAGTCGGAGGTTCTTGAATGACCACATCGTTGCAACCTGCCTATGCCCTGGTGCCCGGTGCAAACCTGGAAGCCTACGTGCACACGGTCAACAGCATCCCGCTGTTGTCTGTCGAGCAGGAGCGTGATCTGGCCGAGCGTCTCTATTACGAGCAGGATCTTGAGGCCGCTCGGCAAATGGTGATGGCCCACCTGCGTTTCGTCGTACATATCGCACGTAGCTATGCTGGCTACGGGCTGGCCCAGGCCGACCTGATCCAGGAAGGTAACGTTGGCCTGATGAAAGCGGTAAAGCGTTTCAACCCTGAAATGGGTGTGCGCCTGGTGTCTTTCGCCGTGCACTGGATCAAGGCAGAGATCCACGAGTTCATCCTGCGCAACTGGCGCATCGTCAAGGTGGCTACCACCAAGGCGCAACGCAAGCTGTTCTTCAACCTGCGTAGCCAGAAGAAGCGCTTGGCTTGGCTCAATAATGACGAGGTGCACCGCGTGGCTGAAAGCCTCGGTGTCGAGCCCCGTGAAGTGCGCGAGATGGAAAGCCGCCTGAGCGGCCAGGACATGGCCTTCGACCCGGCGGCAGAAGCCGATGACGACAGCGCATTCCAGTCGCCTGCCCATTACCTTGAAGACCACCGCTACGACCCGGCTGTGCAGTTGGAAGATGCCGACTGGAGTGACAACTCCACTAGCAATCTGCACGAAGCCCTGCAAGGGCTGGATGATCGCAGTCGCGATATCCTCTATCAGCGCTGGTTGGCTGAGGAAAAAGCTACCTTGCACGAGCTGGCTGAGAAGTACAGCGTTTCGGCTGAGCGGATCCGCCAGTTGGAGAAGAATGCGATGAACAAGGTCAAGGCGCTGATCACCATCTGATTGCGCCAAGTTACGCTGAAAAGCCGCTTATCCGAGGAGGATGAGCGGCTTTTTCGTTTGTGCTGGTTTATCACCCTCTTGGCGGGTGCACTGCAACAGCTAATGGTCAGTAGCGAACCTGTGGGCGCGGGCTTACCCGCGAAGAGTGCATCAAGGCCTGCGCGTCGAGTCGAGTTGCATGAGGTAGCTCGGCCCACCCAGCTGACTCATCTGCCGACGAATCCAGCCCGCTCGACTTGCGACATAGGCACTGGGCCTGCTGGCGCTCCATTTGATCGGGCTCGGCAGCACTGCGGCCAATTGAGCAGCCTGCTGGCGGGTCAGTTGGCTGGCATCGACGCCAAAGTGGTATCGGGCCGCGGCCTGGGCGCCGAATATACCCTTGCCCCATTCGGCGCTGTTCAGGTACACCTCAAGGATGCGCTCCTTGGACCAGAATAATTCGAGCAGTGCGGTGAACCAGGCCTCCAGCCCCTTACGAAACCAGCTGCGCCCCGACCACAGGAACAGATTCTTGGCCACCTGCTGGGTCAGGGTGCTGGCACCGCGAATACTGCCCCCGCGCTCGTTGTAAGCCAGCGCCGCTTGGATGGCCGGTATGTCGAACCCCCAATGGCTGGCGAACTTCTGGTCTTCACCGGCGATTACCGCAACTTTCAGCTCGTCTGAAATGTTTTCCCATGGCTCCCAGTCGCGCTGCAGCTCGATCGGTTCGCCACTCACCCAGGACTGCACTTTGCGCTCGATCATCAATGCGCTGCCTGGCGGTGGAACCCAGCGAAACACCAGCACCAGTACGATGCTGCCGGCAGCGAACCAGAGCAGGGCACGGGCGAGGCGACGAAGAATGGATGACAGCATGGCGATGGCTTGGCCGGACCAGTGGAACGGGCCATTATACAGACCCGATAGAAGGAGTCGTCCCATGCTTCGCAGCTTCCTCATGCTCGCCGCCTTTTTCGGCTTCACAGGCGTCGCACTTGGCGCGTTCGCCGCGCACGGGCTCAAAAACCGCCTCAGCGCCGACTATTTGGCAATCTTCCACACCGGGGTGACCTACCAATTGGTACATGCTTTGGCGATCTTCGGCGTCGCCGTGCTTTCGGTGCACCTGCCAGGGCGCCTGGTCGGCTGGGCCGGCGGTCTGTTCGCCGTCGGTATCGTGCTGTTCTCCGGTAGCCTGTATTTGCTGACCCTGACAGGCATCAGCAAGCTTGGGGTGATCACTCCCTTCGGTGGCCTATGCATGCTCGCCGGCTGGCTGACCCTAGGCCTGGCTGCCTGGCGCCTTGGCTGACCAAGCGGTCCACAATCGCGACTAATGGTGTGCAGTGCCCTTGGGTTCGCGCGTGGATCGGCGCTAGAATGCGGGCCCCAAAGTACAATGGTGGCCGTGCGCATGCGCATTCAACTGAACGGTGAACCTTACGAACTGCCCGCTGGCGAGAGCGTTGCGGCGCTGCTTGCTCGCCTGGAACTGACCGGGCGCCGGGTGGCGGTGGAACTCAACCTGGATATCGTGCCGCGCAGCCAGCACGACAGCACGCCGCTCAATGAGGGCGACCAGGTCGAAGTGGTCCACGCCATCGGTGGCGGCTGAGCACTCTCCGGCAATTCACCCGATAGCCTGCAACCCTTTCCAGAGGAACATCGATGAGCAACGTTCGCAGCGACAAGCCTTTCATCCTGGCCGGGCGCACTTTCCAGTCGCGCCTGCTGGTGGGCACCGGCAAGTACCGTGACATGGAAGAAACCCGCCTGGCAACCGAGGCTTCGGGTGCCGAGATCGTCACCGTGGCCGTACGCCGGACCAACCTGGGCCAGAATGCAGGCGAGCCGAACCTGCTCGACGTGCTGTCGCCTGACAAGTACACCATCCTGCCCAATACCGCCGGTTGTTTCGACGCGGTCGAGGCAGTGCGTACCTGCCGCCTGGCTCGCGAGCTGCTCGATGGGCACAAGTCCCACGAGTCGCGCACACTGGTGAAACTGGAAGTTTTGGCCGACCAGAAAACCCTGTTCCCCAACGTGATCGAAACCCTCAAGGCCGCAGAAGTGCTGGTCAAGGACGGCTTCGACGTAATGGTGTACACCAGCGACGATCCGATCATTGCCCGTCAGTTGGCAGAAGCTGGCTGCATCGCGGTGATGCCACTGGCTGGCCTGATTGGTACTGGCTTGGGTATCTGTAATCCGTACAACCTGCAGATCATCCTCGAGGAGTCCAAGGTGCCCGTGCTGGTCGACGCTGGCGTAGGCACGGCCTCCGACGCCACCATCGCTATGGAAATGGGCTGTGAGGCCGTACTGATGAACTCGGCCATTGCTCACGCACAGCAGCCGGTGTTGATGGCCGAGGCAATGAAGCACGCCATCCTCGCCGGTCGTATGGCCTATTTGGCCGGCCGCATGCCGAAAAAACTTTATGCCAGCGCATCTTCGCCGCTGGATGGTCTGATCAAGTAAGAGCCCCTGATGACTGACTCGCAAGATACGCCGATCTCCGCCGACGGCGACCAGCGCCCACACCGCCGCATCAAGAGTTTCGTGATGCGTGCCGGGCGCATGACCGAAGGCCAGCAACGTGGCCTCGACCAGGGCGGCCCGCAGTTCATCCTACCGCTGGCCGACAGCCCGGTGGACTACGACCAGGTATTCGGCCGTTCGGCGCCGCGTACCTTGGAGATTGGCTTCGGCATGGGGCACTCCCTGCTGGAAATGGCCGCCGCTGCGCCGGAGCAGGACTTCATCGGTGTCGAAGTGCACCGTCCGGGTGTCGGCGCGCTGCTCAACGGCGTGCTGACTCAGGGCCTGACGAACCTGCGGGTGTACGACTGCGATGCGATTGAAGTACTCAACCGCTGCGTAGCCGACAACAGCCTTGACCGTCTGATGCTGTTCTTCCCGGACCCGTGGCACAAGGCGCGTCACCACAAGCGCCGTATCGTGCAACTGGAGTTTGCCGAGTTGGTACGGCGCAAGCTCAAGCCCGGCGGCGTGTTCCACATGGCCACCGACTGGGAGCCTTACGCTGAGTACATGCTCGAAGTGATGAGCGCCGCTGCGGGGTATCGCAACCAGGCTGACGACGGTACTTACGTGCCGCGCCCGCAGGAGCGCCCGATCACCAAGTTCGAGCGTCGTGGCGAACGCCTGGGCCATGGGGTCTGGGATCTGAAGTTCGAGAAGGTGGACTGACCGGCGTATCAAGCCTTTCGATACGCCGCAGTGATCACGGGCTTTGGCCCGTGTTCGCGGTGAACCCGCTCCCTTAGCGCCCATGCTTTGAGGTGATGCTCGACCAGCGGGAGCGGCTTGCGCCGTTATGAGGCCGGCCCAGGCTGACACGCTGGTGGCGCCTCACCCTCGGCGATCAGCCACCACGCCAATCAGCACCAGCACCACCAGCAACACCGGTGCTAGCGCATAGTTGTTGAATTGCCCCAACCCCTTCACCACCCAGGGGGTAGCATAGATCAGCGCCGCACCACTGCCGATCATCACCAGTGCCGCCATCACCGGCACGCGCAGCGCACCCGCCAGAGCGCCCAGGCGCTGGTCTACCCAACCTTTGATATCGGTGCCGAACAACACCAGCAGGCAGCCTACCAAGGCAAGGGAAATCTCAGACAGATTGCTGCGGCTCCAGCGAGAAACCGTAGCGAGCAGATCGAGTACCAGATCCATGGGTCATCCTTAGGTCAAGAAATACTGCAGCAGGTCATTGAGGAACAGCTGGCCTCGCGGTGTGGCTACCAGCCGATTCGGTTCGACTTGCAAAAGACCCTTTTGTTCGGCAGCACGTCGTGCTTCGGCCAGTTGCGCCAGGGGCAGCCCGGTGCGCTGGGTGAACAGCTCGGCCTCCACGCCATCTGTCAGGCGCAGCGCATTCATCAGGAACTCGAACGGTAGCTCCTCTACGGGTAACAGCTTTTCGCCGGCCTTGAATGGCTTGGCCAGATTCAGGTAATCCTTTGGCAGGCGGGTCTTCCAGGTACGCAGGATGCGGCCGTCGGCAAACGTCAGCTTGCCGTGGGCGCCGGCACCGATGCCAATGAAGTCGCCAAAGCGCCAGTAGTTGAGATTGTGCTGGGCGGCCCGGTCAGCCTGAGCATAGGCCGATACTTCGTACTGCTTGAAGCCGTTGGCTGCCATCAGCGCCTGGCCCGCCTCCTGGATGTCCCAGAGGATATCGTCCTCTGGTAGTTCCGGTGGCTGGTTCCAGAACACCGTATTTGGCTCGACGGTCAGCTGGTACCACGACAGATGGGTAGGGCCGAGGTCGATGGCCTGCTGCAGATCGCCCAAGGCATCGTCAAGCGATTGCTCGGGCAGGCCGTGCATCAGGTCCATGTTGAAGTTGTCGAAGCCAGCAGCGCGCGCCATGCCGGCAGCGCGAACCGCTTCGTCACCATTGTGGATGCGCCCTAGCGCCTGAAGCTTGGCAGGCTGAAAGCTCTGCACCCCGATCGACAGGCGGTTGATGCCCGTTTGCCGATAGGCCTTGAATTTCTCTTGCTCGAAGGTCCCCGGGTTGGCCTCCAGGGTGATCTCGATGTCCGATGCGAACGGGATGCGCTGCTCGACCCCGCGCAGCAGGCGCCCCAGGGCATTGGCACTGAACAGGCTAGGCGTACCGCCCCCGAAGAAGATCGACGACAGGGGCCTCCCCTGGACGGCAGCCAGCTCCAGATCGAGGTCGGTCAACAGCGCGTCGACGTATGCCTCTTCTGGTAGCTCAGGCCCCGCGGCATGGGAGTTGAAATCGCAATACGGGCATTTGCGTACACACCACGGAATGTGGATGTACAGCGCCAGCGGCGGCAGGCTGGTCATTGCTGCCACGCAGCGTTGGGACTGCGCTGCGATCATGCCAGGCCCAGACGTTGGCGCAGCAGGGCCATGGCGCGGGCGCGATGGCTGAGCTGGTTTTTATCCACAGGTGCGAGGTCAGCGCTGGAGCACTGGCGCTCAGGCACCCAGAACAGCGGATCATAGCCGAAACCATGCTCCCCGCTGGCCTCGAACAGGATGCTGCCGTGCCACAAGCCTTCGCAAAGAATCGGCAGCGGATCGTCGGCGTGGCGTACCAGCGCCAGCACGCAGACGAACTGTGCGCCGCGCTGGTCTTGTGGCACATCCTTCAACGCATCGAGCAGTTTGGCGTTGTTGGCTGCATCACCCTTGCCGTCCGCGTAGCGCGCCGAGTAGATGCCTGGCGCACCGCCAAGAAAGTCCACCGCTAGGCCTGAGTCGTCGGCCAGCGCCGGCAAGCCGGAAATCCGCGCGGCGTTACGCGCCTTGAGGATGGCGTTTTCCACGAACGACAGGCCGGTTTCTTCGGGTTCGACCTGGCTGAACTCGCCAATCGAACGCAGCTGCACCGACTGGCCGAGCATCGCCTGAAGTTCCTTGAGTTTGCCAGCGTTATGGCTGGCCAGTACGAGTTGCTGGAGATTCATCATTCGCCTGGGAAGACTTCCTGGTTGAAACTAAGTGAATGGCTGACCCCGCCGGTTTCGACCGTGATGTCGAAGGTCAGGGTCTGGGCCTGCTCGATTTTGAACTGAGCGATGTAATACACCGCGCCGTGTTCGGTCATCTGCTTGAATGACAGCGCGCTGGTGCGGCCGGTCAGGTCTTTGACAGTGCCGCTGACCACCGCCGTAGAAGGCTTGTTGCCCTTGAGCACGGCAATGTTGAGCACGCCCTGGTTCTTGCTGCGGTTCAGCCCGGCGGCAGCGGCAATGTCCGGTTGCAGCATGCTTGAGGTGAAAGCGCTGTAGTGCACCGTAACGTCGCCGAAGACTTCCTTGCGCTCGGGGCGAGCAGCTTCGGACGCCAGTGCTGGCAGAGCCAGGCACAGGCTGATCAGTAACAGGGCTAGGCGACGACGCATGGTGCGATTCCTCCGGAAAGCGTCAGACCGCCAGGTGGTGCTCCCGCAAGCCCGGGCTGCTGACACGGTAGATGCCGATTTCACCCAGAAGATTAGGCCAAAGCCGGCCAGCCCACCCGTTGCGATGCAAATGGTCGACGGCTAGGCGGTCCAGCACCTTGGCCCGGCGCTCGCGGCACAGCTGTTCGAAGTCGGCGAACGTGCAGAAGTGGATGTTCGGCGTGTTGTACCAGGTGTAGGGCATGAAGTCCGACACTGGCATGCGGCCCTTGGTGGCCAGATACCAACGGCAGCGCCAATGACCGAAGTTGGGGAAGGTGATGATGCACTGGCGGCCCACTCGCAGCATTTCGTCGAGGATGCGGTCAGGATACTCCACAGCCTGCAGGGCCTGGGTCATGACCACAACGTCGAAGCTGTTGCTGGCGAAGTTGCCCAGGCCTTTGTCCAGGTCCTGCTCGATGACGTTGACACCTTTAGCCACGCAAGCGGCGATATTGTCGGCGTCGATCTCCAGGCCATAGCCGGTGACCTGCTTGCGGTCACGCAACGAGGCCAGAAGCTCGCCACTGCCGCAGCCCAGGTCCAGTACCCGGCTGCCGGCGGGAATCCACTCGTGGATGATTTCCAGGTCGGCTCTCATGCTGTCCTCAGATGACGATGCGGTTCATGTAGTTCGCGAAACCCTGCATGTAGCGAGGCGTGGGGATCAGGAAGGCATCGTGCCCATAAGGTGAATCGATCTCCAGGTAGCAGACGTTCTTGCGTGCGGCCATCAAGGCATCGACGATCTCTCGCGAGCGGGCCGGCGAGAAGCGCCAGTCGGTGGTGAACGAGATGATGCAGTAATCGGCTTTGACATGGCTCAGGGTGGCCGCCAGGTCGCCACCTTGGGCAGCGGCCGGGTCGAAATAGTCCAGAGCCTTGGTCATCAACAGGTAAGTATTGGCGTCGAAACGGCCGGAAAACTCCTCGCCCTGATAGCGCAAGTAGCTTTCGACCTGGAATTCGACGCTGTGGAAGTCGTAGTTGAGTTTGTCGCTTTTCAGTTCACGGCCAAACTTCTCACCCATCGAGTCATCGGATAGGTAAGTGATGTGGCCGACCATACGTGCCAGCATCAGGCCACGTTTGGGAATCACACCTTGATCCTGGAACGAGCCGCCGTGAAACTCAGGGTCGGTGAGGATGGCCTGGCGTGCGACCTCGTTGAAAGCGATGTTCTGCGCCGACAGCTTGGGCGCCGAGGCGATGTCTACACAATGACGCACACGCTCGGGGTAGGTGATGGTCCATTGCAGCGCCTGCATGCCACCGAGGCTGCCGCCGACGATCGCAGCCCACTGGCCGATGCCCAGGCGGTCGGCCAGCCGTGCCTGGCTGTGTACCCAGTCTTGCACCGTCAGCACCGGAAATTCGGCGCCGTAGGGCTTGCCGGTAGCCGGGTTGGTGCTGCTTGGGCCGGTGCTGCCGTTGCAGCCACCGAGGTTGTTCAGGCTGACCACGAAGAAGCGATTGGTATCGATCGGCTTGCCAGGGCCGATGCAGCTATCCCACCAGCCTGGCTTGCGGTCGGTGGTGGCGTGGTAGCCAGCAGCGTGGTGGTGGCCGGACAGTGCATGGCAGATCAGCACGGCATTGCTCGCGCTGGGGTTCAGTGTGCCGTAGGTCTCGTAGACCAGTTCATAGCTGTTCAGCGAACGGCCGCAGGCCAGGGCCAGCGGTTCATCGAACATGGCAATCTGAGGTGTAACCAGACCGACGGAATCTTCGGGAAGGACAGTGGACATCGACCCTGCTCACGCTTGACGGAGGCGTAAGTCTAAAGAGCGCTACCCCCAGCGGCAAGCGAAGGCTTGCCTCTGGAGGCAACAGCAGGGCCAGGCGCTTAGGTCATGCGCCACAGTTCTTGTGGCATGCCTGCGTAGGCCGCCAGCGGAGGCATGACGAACGACTGGATCACCTGGATCGCCAGGAAGGCGAAGATCGGCGATATGTCCATGCCGCCCAGATTGGGCACGATGCGGCGGAAGGGCGCCAGCACCGGCTCGCTGATCTGCCAGGCAAGCTCGGCAGCGGGGTTGTGGCTGTTAGGGGCAACCCACGAGACGATCACCATGACGATCATCGCCACCCAGAAGATTTTCAGGAACAGCGAGGTGACCCCGATGATGGCCCACATCAGCAGGTGCAGGATGTCGCCGAAGGTGCCGTAGGTGACCATCAACACGAAGCCCATCAACAGCGCCTGAATCACGATCGCCAGCAGCAGCGAGGAAGTGTCCAGGCCAGCGATGCTCGGAATTATTCGACGGATCGGCTTGAGCAGCGGCTGAGTTGCGCGCACGGCGAACTGGCTCAAGGGGTTGTAGAAGTTGGCCTTCACCAGCTGCAGCACGAAGCGCAGCAGCACGATCACCAGATACAGGCTGACCAGGGTTTGCACCACGAAGATCGCGGCGCCGGACAGTGCATTCATCGACAGCTCCTTATTTGCCCAGTTGTTCGGCCAGCTCTGCAGACCGTTTTGACGCCGCTTGCAACGCCTGCTCGACGATGGCCTCGAAGCCATTGCCCTGGAAGGACTTGATGGCCGCTTCGGTGGTGCCGGCTGGCGAGGTGACACGACGGCGCAGTTCAGCGGCATCTACATCGCTGGCGACCGCCATGTGGGCGGCGCCCAAGGCGGTTTGCAGGGTCAGCTCAGAGGCGGTTTCACGAGGTAGCCCCAATTTTTCGCCGGCAGCGGTCATCGCCTCGATCAGCAGGAAAAAGTAGGCCGGGCCGCTGCCGGATACCGCAGTGACCGCGTCCAGTTGCTGCTCCTGCTCAAGCCACAGGGCGGCACCGACCGCCGACAGCAGCTGTTCGGCCTGCTGACGTTGTTCGGCGGATACCTGGGCGGTGGCATAAAGGCCGCTGACGCCTTGGCGCAGTAGGGCCGGCGTATTGGGCATGCAACGCACCAGCGCAACATCGCCAAGCCAGGCCTGCAGGCTGGCGCAAGTGATGCCGGCGGCGATGGAGACAATCAGTTGCCCCGCTTTGAGGTTTGGCTTGAGCGCCGCGCACACATCTTTCATGACCTGCGGTTTGACCGCCAGCACGATGACGTCGGCGCCCTCGACAGCCTGGGCGTTGTCTTCGAACGCCTCGATACCGTGTTCGGCCTGGATGCGGGTGCGGGTGTCGGCGCCCGGGTCGCTGGCACGGATCTGCGCCGCGTCCAGGCCTTGGGCACGCAGGCCACCGATCAGGCTGGCGGCCATGTTGCCGGCGCCGATAAAGGCGATACGTGTCTTGCTCATGTCAGGTCCTTGAAGGAAAGAGTGAGTAAAGCATGGAATCAGGCGGGGCCGTACTGGCGGGCGCCGAACAGGGCGGTACCGATACGTACCCAGGTCGCTCCCTGGGCGATGGCTGCCTCCAGATCGTGGCTCATGCCCATCGACAGGGTATCGAGGCCAAGGTCCAGGCCTTGTTGGAGCTGGCGCAGGCTGGCAAAGGCCGCCTCCTGGATGGTGCGATCTTCGCTGGGCTCAGGTATCGCCATCAGCCCCCGCAGGCGCAGATTCGGCAATGCCGCCACCGCCTTGGCCAGCGCTGGCAGGTCGGCAGGGGCGCAACCGGACTTGCTGTCTTCGCCGCTGACGTTCACCTGCAGGCAGATGTTCAGCGGCGCCAGGCCCGCAGGGCGCTGCTCGGACAGGCGTTGGGCGATCTTCAAGCGGTCCACGGAGTGTACCCAGTCGAAATGTTCGGCAATGGCTTTGGTCTTGTTCGACTGAATGGGGCCGATGAAGTGCCAGATCAAGGGCAGGTCGCGCAGTTCCGCTTGCTTGGCCAGTGCCTCTTGCAGGTAGTTTTCACCCACGTCGCGCACACCGGCGGCGTGGATTTCGCGGATGGCAGCGGCGGGTTTGGTTTTGCTGACCGCCAGCAGCTGCACGCTGCCCGGCTCACGCCCGGCGGCCTGGGTTGCGTCGTAGATTCGGGCGGCAAGGGCGCGAAGGTTGTCTGCTATGGTGGACATGGATCGATGCCGTCTGCTCTGAAGATCTTCGGCATTCTACCTGCTTGATGGCTATTGGGGAGTCTCATGGATGTGACCGACCTGTTGGCCCGGGCCATGGATGCAAGGGCTAGCGACCTGCACCTGGCAACGGGCGAGGTACCGATGCTGCGCGTGGATGGGGACTTACGGCGCATGCCGCTGCCAGAGATTACGGCAGCCGCGTTGGGCGATGCGATAACGCCCTTGCTCGATCAGAGCCAGTGCCGGCAATGGCAGCATGGCGATGAGCTGGACCTGGCCTTGCAGTTACCTGGCCTGGGGCGATTTCGTCTCAATCTGTTTCGGCAGTTCAATGGTCTGGCCGCCACCATCAGGCTGATTGCTCAGCGCATAGCCTGCGTGGATGAGCTCGACCTCGAGGAAGTGTATCAAGCTGTTGCGCGATATTCGGATGGGCTTGTGCTGGTAGGCGGCCCGACCGGCAGCGGCAAGTCAAGCACCCTGTCGGCCTTGGTCGACCGGCTGAACCGGGAACGGGCGCTGCACATCATCACGCTTGAAGACCCCATCGAAGTTATCCACACCAGCCAATGCAGCCTGATCAACCAGCGTGAAGTAGGCCGGCACTGCCGCGACTTCGCGCAAGGCTTGCGCAGTGCGCTACGTCAGGACCCCGATGTGATCATGATTGGCGAGCTGCGCGATCTGGAAACCATCCGCTTGGCGTTGCGTGCCGCAGAGACCGGCCATCTGGTGCTGGCCACGGTGCATACGCGCTCTGCTGCAGGCAGCATCGATCGGTTGGTCGAGGTTTTCGAGGCGCCGGAAAAGCCACTGGTTAGGGCCATGCTGGCAGAGTCATTACGCTTGGTGGTGGCGCAAGCGCTGGTCAAGCGGGTGGGTGGTGGCCGTGTCGCGGCGCGTGAGGTGCTGGCGGCGACACCTGCTGTGCGCAATCTGGTGCGCGAGGGGCGCATGGCGCAGTTATGTTCGGTGATGCAGGCCGGGGCGGCGGAGGGCATGCGGACGATGGAGGGAGCGATTCGGGGGCTGAGGGAGCGGGGGTTGATTAGTGACCCGTAGCGGCTGTGCTGACGTACAGCGGGTGAACCTGCTCCCACAGGGCTTGTGGGAGCGGTTCACTCGCGCTGATCAGATCAGCGTTTGGCCAGGCTCAGTGCTTGCTGTTCTTTTGGCAGTACACGTTTGGCCACCACATAGTGCTGCTGCCAGTACGGCTTGCTCAAGGTGTCGATGCTCACCCGCTTGCCCCTGCGAGGCGCATGGATGAAGCGATCGTTACCCAGGTAGATGGCAACGTGGTTCACTCGGCGGCTTTTGATGTTGAAGAAAATCAGGTCGCCGGGCTTGAGGTCGCTTTTGGCGACTTTCACGCCGTGGCCTTGAGCCATTGCATTGGAGGTGCGCGGCAGGTCGACGTCTGCCACGTCATTGAACGCGTACTTTACCAACCCGCTGCAGTCGAAGCCTTTTTTCGGGTTGCTGCCGCCCCAAACATAAGGTGTACCTAGCACATTGACTGCACGGCTCAGTACATTGCTGCTCTGTTTGGGCGACATGGCTGCAACAGCAGGCAGGTGGTGACTTTTGCTCGAAGAGGCCGAGCGTGCGCGCAGCGAGGTTTGCTTGGTGGGCGCGTGTTTCACCGATGCATTGCTGGTGTAACCGGTGAAGCCATTGGGAAGACGTTGCTCACGGTTGGTGGCGTGGGCGGCCAGGGGCAATAATAGGCAGAGGGTCAGCCATGTCTTGAATAAAGGCGGCATAGATGAAGCTCTTATGAGTGATTATGTGTTTGGCGGGCAACTTTATAACAGCTTTTTGGCTCCTTTCTGGGCCGTTGGTCGATTGTCATGTTGCCGTACGTCGCCCTGCGGCGAAAAAGTCACAACTTTTTTTAGAAAATTTTCGGATAACCGACGAGGGCTATGAATGAACAGTTATCAACAGGGCGTGCCGTATCACGACACCCACAGCAAGGTCATTGGCTACCTGTTGTGGATTTTCGGCTTTACCGGGTCTCACCGTTTCTACTACGGCAAGCCCATAACCGGGACGATCTGGTTCTTCACGCTGGGCCTGCTCGGCATCGGCTGGCTGATCGACCTGTTCCTGATCCCGTCGATGGACCGTGAGGCGGACATGCGCTTCCAATCGGGCCGTATCGACTACAACATCGCCTGGATACTGCTGACCTTCCTCGGCATTTTCGGCGTACACCGTCTTTACCAGGGCAAGTGGATCACGGCGATCATCTACTTCTTTACCGGCGGCCTGTTCCTCGTTGGGGTGCTCTACGATTTCTGGACCCTCAACGGCCAGATTTCCGAAGCCAACGCCCGCAATCGCTAAACGCCTGCGCGTAAAAAAGGCCTTGTCGCGTTGTACGGCAAGGCCTTTTTCATTACTGGCGGGTCTGTCGCTGCTGCAGTAGCAGGTTGTTGAAGCCTGCCCCCGACAACTGCTTTTGTGCCCCGGTCAGCTGTTCGCGGTTGCTGAACGGCCCGACCAGCACCCGGTACCAGGTTTCATCCTTCACGGTACCCGACTCGACCTTGACCGCCAGGCCCAGCAGGATGATCTGGGCACGCACTTTGTCGGCGTCGGCCTGCTTGCGGAACGAACCCGCCTGCATGAAGTACTGCGTGGTAGCGGCGGGCTTGATCACCGGAGGTGCCGGGGGCGGGGTTTGCCCCAGCAAGGCGGCCTGAGCGCGTGCGGTATCGATTTTCGCAGCCTCCGCCGGTGTCACTGGAGTGACGGGCTGGGCAGGGACTGGCGGGGTTTTTTCGGGTACAGCCTCCGGCGGCACGATGACCTCGGATTCGGGCAGCAGCGTATAGAAATCGTACTTGGGCTTGACCGGCTGCTGTGCAGGGGCCGCCGTGGTCGACTTGCCGGCCTCGGCCACTTTCTCGGGTTTCTGCTGCTCGGGCTTGGTGCGCTTGATCTCGCCGCCACCCGGTTCGAGCTTCATAAGAAAGACGATGAATGCACCGACCGTCAGGCCTACGGCCAACCATATCCAGCCCGGAATCGGCTGCTTGGCTGGTGCGGTCTGGCGGCTGGCCCCGCGTTTGGGTGCTGGTTTTTTCTTGGCAGCCAACTTACATGCGCTCCAGGGTTTCCAGGCCGAGCAGTTCCAGACCTTGTTTGAGGGTGCGGCCAGTCAGTGCAGCCAGGCGCAGGCGGCTCTGCTGCTGTTCTGGGGTGTCGGCGGCGAGAATCGGGCAGTTCTCGTAGAAGCTCGAGAACAGGCCGGCCAGGTCGTAGAGGTAGCTGCACAGCACGTGCGGGGTGCCTTTCTCGGCCACGCTGTTGAGCACCTCACCGAATTGCGCCAAGCGTGCCGCCAGGTCCTGCTCGTGGGCGGCCTGCAGCACGATGTGGCCATCGACTTGGTCAAAGCCTTTGCCCAGCTTGCGGAACACGCCAGCCACGCGGGTGTAGGCATAAAGCAGATACGGCGCTGTGTTGCCTTCGAAATTGAGCATCAGTTCGAAGTTGAAGCTGTAGTCGCTGGTGCGATGCTTGGACAGGTCGGCGTATTTCACCGCGCCGATGCCAACCACCTCACCGATGCGGCGCAGTTCATCTTCGCCAAGGCTCGGGTTCTTTTCCTTGACCAGCGCGTAGGCGCGATCCTTGGCTTCGTTGAGCAGGTCGATCAGCTTCACGGTCCCGCCATCGCGGGTTTTGAACGGGCGGCCATCGGCGCCGTTCATGGTACCGAAGCCCATGTGCTCCATCTGCATTGGGTGGCCGACGAAGCCAGCACGGCGGGCCACTTCGAATACCTGATTGAAGTGCAGGGCTTGACGCTGGTCGACGAAGTACAAGGCGCGGTCGGCCTTCAGCACGTTGCTGCGGTAGCGTACGGCTGCCAGGTCGGTAGTGGCGTACAGGTATCCGCCATCGGCCTTCTGTACGATCACCGGCAGTGGCTCGCCTTCGCTGTTCTTGAACTCTTCGAGGAATACGCACTGGGCGCCTTGGTCTTCGACCAGCAACCCTTTGGCCTTGAGGTCGGCGACCACGTTGGCCAAGTCGGCGTTGTAGGCGCTTTCGCCCATCACGTCGGCCATGGTCAGCTTGACGTTGAGCAGCTCGTAAGTCTTCTGGCAGTGCGACAGTGAGATGTCCTTGAAGCGGGTCCACAGTGCCATGCAGTCTGGGTCGCCGGCCTGCAGTTTGACCACCAGGCCGCGGGCGCGGGTGGCGAACGCCTCAGACTCGTCGAAGCGCTTCTTGGCGGCGCGGTAGAAGTTTTCCAGGTCCGACAGTTCGTCACTGGTGATCGGGTTTTCTTCCAGGTAGGCCAGCAGCATGCCGAACTGGGTGCCCCAGTCGCCTACGTGGTTCTGACGAACGACTTGGTCACCAAGAAACTCCAGCACGCGGGCGACGCTATCACCAATGATGGTCGAACGCAGGTGGCCAACGTGCATCTCCTTGGCCAGGTTCGGCGCCGACATGTCGACCACTACCTTCTGCGCAGGGCCTGCCTTGCGTGCACCCAGGCGGGCATCGGCCAGCGCTGCGTCCAGGCGCTGGGCCAGGGCCTCGGTGTTCTGGAAGAAGTTCAGAAAGCCAGGGCCGGCGATCTCGACCTTGCTGATGTCGGCGCTGGCCGGCAATGCGTCGATCAGTTTTTCTGCCAGCTCGCGCGGCTTCATGCCAGCTGGCTTGGCCAGCATCATGGCGATGTTGCTGGCGAAGTCGCCGTGGGTCTTGTCCCGGGCATTTTCCACCTGAATCGCCGGCGAGAGCCCTTCAGGCAGCACACCGTCGGTGACGAGTTGGGTGAGGGCTTGCTGGATCAGCTGGCGAATGGTGTCTTTCATTGGGATCTCTTTTCGACCGCAAGCGCGGTAGGGCGCCTGGATGCGCTGGTGGAAAAACTGGGCATTATCCGTTGCTGGGCGCGGGTTGCCAACCTTTAGGGCACATGCTCAATAAAGGTCCACCGGGTCGACGTCCAGCGACCAGCGTACCTGGCGCCCGCTCGGCAGTTGCTCCAACACTAGCAACCAGGCACTGATCAGTCGATGCAAGGGGGCTCGGGTATTGGCCTGAACCAACAGTTGCGCCCTGAAGCGCCCGGCGCGCCGCTCCATGGGCGCAGGCACCGGGCCAAGCAGCTCGATGCCGGGCAGTTGCTGTTCTGCCACCAGGCGCTCGGCCGCGGCGCAGGCTTGGTCGAGGAAGCCTTCGGCCTGGCCGGGCTTGTGCGCTTCGGCGCGCAGCAGGGCCAGGTGAGAGAACGGCGGCAGCCCAGCATTGCGCCGTTCGTCCAAAGCCTGTTCGGCGAAGGCGAAGTAGCCTTGTTCGGTCAATTGCACCAGCAGTGGGTGGTCGGCCAAGTGCGTCTGGATGACCACCTTGCCCGGTTCCTCGGCGCGCCCGGCCCTGCCCGCTACCTGCACGATCAGTTGGGCCATGCGTTCGCTGGCGCGGAAGTCGCCGGAGAACAGGCCGCCATCGGCATCGAGGATGGCTACCAAGGTCACCCGAGGGAAATGATGCCCTTTGGCTAGCATCTGGGTGCCCACGAGGATGCTCGGCTGGCCGCGCTGAATGGTCGTGAAAAGCGTATGCATGGCGTCCTTGCGGGCCGTGCTGTCGCGGTCCACGCGCAAAATCGGATAGTCCGGAAAAAGCACTTTCAAGCGTTCTTCTGCGCGTTCGGTGCCGGCGCCAACCGGGCGCAGGTCGACATGATTGCACTGCGGGCACTGCTGCGGCAGGCGCTCGTCGTAGCCGCAGTGATGGCAACGCAGCACGCCAGAGCGCTGGTGCACGGTCATGCGTGCATCGCAGCGCGGGCATTCGGACAGCCAGCCGCAGTCATGGCACAGCAAGGTTGGGGCGAAGCCGCGGCGGTTGAGGAACACCAGCACCTGCTGACCGGCCTCCAGGGTCTGGCGAATGGCCTGTTGCAAAGGGCCGCTGATACCGCTGTCCAACGGCAGGCTCTTCACATCCAGGCGCAACATGCGCGGCGGGCGGGCACCACCGGCGCGCTGGTTCATGCGCAGCAGGCGATAGCGGCCGGTAAGTGCGTTGTGCAAGGTTTCCAGCGACGGCGTCGCGGAGCCGAGCAAGATCGGAATGTTCTCTTGCTGGGCGCGTACCAGCGCCAGGTCGCGGGCGTGATAGCGCAGGCCTTCCTGCTGTTTGTAGGAGCCGTCGTGTTCTTCATCGATGATGATCAGCCCTGGGTTTTTCATCGGCGTGAACAGCGCCGAGCGCGTACCGATGATGATGTCGGCCTCGCCGTCGCGAGCGGCCAGCCAGGCGTCGAGGCGCTCACGATCATTCACGGCCGAGTGCAGCAAGGCGATGCGGGCGTTGAAGCGCTGCTCGAAGCGCGCCAGGGTTTGCGGCCCTAGGTTGATTTCCGGGATCAGTACCAGGGCCTGCTTACCGGCCTCCAAGGTTTCGCGAATCAGTTGCAGGTACACCTCGGTCTTGCCGCTGCCGGTGACGCCGGCCAGCAGGAAGGCAGCAAACGCATCAAAGCCCTCCCGCACGGCGTCGAACGCATCACGTTGTTCGTCGTTCAGCGGTAATTCCGGCTGCGCCAGCAAATGTTCATGGCGTGGCGCCGGCTGGTGGCGGCGTACCTCAAGTTGAACCAGCTCCTTGGCCAGCAGCAGGTCGAGGCTGTCCTTATTCAGGTTCAGCTTGCTCAGCAGGCTGTGCGCCACGCCGTGCGGGTGCTGGGCCAGGGTCTTGAGGGCATCGCGCTGACGGGGCGCGCGGGCGATGCGTGGGTCCTCCAGGCGTGCGTCGGGTGCTACGTGCCAGAAGCGCTCCTGGCGCATCTCGGCGGGCTCGCCCTGGCGCAGCAGCGCAGGCAGGGCCCAGCTCAAAGTGTCGCCAAAGCTGTGCTGGTAGTACTGCGCGGTCCATAGGCACAGCTTGAACAGCGCTGGCGGGATCGGCGAAACCGAGTCGAGCAAGGCACTGGCGGGCTTTAGCTTGTCGGCGGGCACCTCGCTCTGTGCACACACCTCCACAAGCACACCGATCATTTCGCGACGCCCGAATGGCACGCGAACGCGCATGCCGGGGGTCAGTGCCTGGCGCGCCATGCTTGCAGGCGCCTTGTAATCGAACAGGCGGCGCAACGGGGAGGGCAGGGCAAGGCGCAGAATGACGTCGGGCACGCGTGAGGTCTCGCAGGGCGTTTCGAAGACTGGCGAGCCTAGCAGACGACGGTCGGTGCAAGCGACAACTTGCGTTGGCGCGATGCTCTGGTATTATTTGCCGCCTAATTACGTGCGGTATTCAACAATAGGTGTTGGGTGGCGGCACGCAGCTTGAGGAAGTGACCATGAAAGAAGGTATCCACCCGAACTACGAAGTAGTTGCAGTCACCTGCAGCTGCGGTAACAAGTTCGAAACTCGTTCGACCCTGGGCGACACCCTGGCGATCGACGTTTGCAACCTGTGCCACCCGTTCTACACCGGTAAGCAGAAAGTTCTGGACACCGGCGGCCGCGTACAGAAGTTCGCCGATCGCTTCGGTATGTTCGGTACCAAGAAGTAATCATGCGCATGTCGAACCCTTCGGGCTTCGCAGTGTTGCTGAAAAAGGCGCCCCTTGTGGGCGCTTTTTTTGTGGGCGCAATCTGGCACCTCCCAGCCCTGGCGTTCTGCCCGGTGCCTGACCAGCCGCAGCGGGTAGCGGTGCGCCAAGTGGTCGACGGCGACACCCTGCGCCTGACAGACGGTCGTAGCGTTCGCATGATCGGCATCAATGCCCCAGAGATCGGGCGCAAAGCACAACCCAGCGAGCCTTATGCCGAGGCCGCCAGGCAGCGCCTGCAAGCACTGGTCAAAGCCAGCGACGGGCGCTTGGGGCTGGTGCCAGGCGTGCAGGGCAGGGACAAATATGGCCGCACCCTGGCGCATGTTTATGACCGCAGTGGCAACAATCTGGAAGCACAGTTGCTCAGCGAAGGGCTTGGGTTTCGTGTCGCGGTCGCACCCAATGTGCGGTTGGTGGGCTGCCAGCGCGCGGCCGAGCAGGTGGCGCGCAACAAGCGGGCCGGTCTGTGGGGCAACTCGCCCGTGCTCAGGGCCGAACGTGTAAAGCAATCGGGCTTCGCCGTGCTGACTGGCACTGTGGGAAACATCGAACGCAATCGTGGTGGCGTCTGGCTGGAACTGGACAGGCGTGTGGTGTTGCAGATTCCCGCTCGTCTGCAACCCTCCTTCCCGGCGCGGTTCTTCGATAACCTCAAAGGGCGCCAGGTCGAGGTGCGGGGCTGGGTGAAGGATCGATCCCGCCAGGGCGGGCTCAAGCCAGGGCAGCGGCGCTGGGTTTTACCTCTGACAGACCCCAGTATGCTTGAGCGCACATCAAGCCGAAAGATGTAGACATTTCGCTATTGAATTGTACACACTGAGTGCCGCATGCCCCGTGTGTGATAGCTTAAAGTCGTAGGCTAAAGGCCTTGACACAAGTGACTGACCAGTCTTGTGACTCCCCGGCTCTTTGCGTATCCTCGGCGGCCCGTCAGAACAGTAAATAGCGGAATGCCCACCATGTCAGACCTGAAAACTGCCGCTCTCGAATACCACGCTCAGCCCCGTCCGGGAAAACTGAGCGTCGAGCTCTCCAAGCCTACTGCCACCGCCCGTGATCTCGCCCTGGCCTACAGCCCAGGTGTTGCAGAGCCTGTGCGTGAAATCGGCCGTGATCCTGAGCTGGCTTACAAGTACACCGGCAAGGGCAACCTGGTCGCGGTCATTTCCGATGGCACCGCTATCCTGGGTCTGGGTGACCTTGGCCCACTGGCATCCAAGCCAGTGATGGAAGGCAAGGGCGTTCTGTTCAAGCGTTTCGCTGGTATCGATGTGTTCGACATCGAAGTCGACTCGGAAAGCCCGCAGGCTTTCATTGACACCGTCAAGCGTATCTCGATCACCTTCGGTGGTATCAACCTTGAAGACATCAAGGCTCCTGAGTGCTTCGAAATCGAACGCACCCTGATCGAGCAGTGCGATATTCCAGTGTTCCACGATGACCAGCACGGCACCGCAATCGTGACCGCGGCCGGCATGATCAACGCCCTGGAAATCGCCGGCAAGAAGCTCGAAGATGCCAAGATCGTCTGCCTGGGTGCCGGCGCTGCTGCCATCTCCTGCATGAAGCTGCTGGTCAGCATGGGCGCCAAGGTCGAAAACATCTTCATGATCGACCGCAGCGGCGTGATTCACGCTGGCCGTGACGACCTGAACCAGTACAAGGCCCAGTTCGCCCACGCCACTGACAAGCGCACGCTGGCCGATGCTCTGGACGGTGCTGATGTGTTCGTTGGCCTGTCCGGCCCGAACCTGCTGAGCCCGGAAGGCCTGAAGTCGATGGCTGCCAACCCGATCGTGTTCGCCTGCTCGAACCCGGACCCAGAAATTTCCCCAGAGCTGGCCCACGCTACTCGCAACGACGTGATCATGGCGACCGGTCGCTCCGACTACCCGAACCAGGTCAACAACGTACTGGGCTTCCCATTCATCTTCCGTGGTGCCCTGGACGTTCGCGCCAAGCGCATCAACGAAGAAATGAAGATCGCTGCCGCTATCGCCCTGAAAGACCTGGCCAAGCTGCCGGTGCCTAAGGAAGTCTGCGAAGCCTACGGTGTTGAAGGCCTGGAGTTCGGCCGCGAGTACATCATCCCGAAACCGCTGGACGCGCGCCTGATCACCGTCGTCTCCGACGCTGTGGCCAAAGCCGCCATCGAGTCCGGTGTGGCAACGCTGCCGTATCCGAAGCACTACCCGCTCAACAGCGTGGATGAAGTGTTCAACGGCTGATAGCAGCCCGTGCGGCACCAAAAAGCCCCGGCTCGCGAGAGTCGGGGCTTTTTTGTGTTCGTCTTGAGGGTTGTGGTGGCTGTGAGAGCGAGCGCCGCGCGGGCGGCGCTTGATAGATGCATCACCCCAAGTTGAGGGTCAGAACAGGTCCATAGGCGCCGCTTCATCGGCTGGCAGCGGGCTACCTGGCGCAACGCCATTGCCTAGTTCGTCCACCGACGGTGGCGAGTCCTCGGCCTTGAACAGTTCGAAGTAGGCGTTAGGCGTGCTTGGCGAGGCCGCGCGTCCGCTCACCGGGTCGACTCGCAGGCTGAGGATGCCGTCCGGCTCCGCTGGCGCATGGCTTGGCCTGCCATGCAGCGCCGCGCCCATGAATTTCATCCATATAGGCAGTGCCGCCGTGCCGCCGTACTCGCGACGGCCGAGGCTTTCTGGCTGGTCGAAGCCAACCCACACGGTGGTCACAAAATCGGCGTTGTAGCCTGAGAACCAGGCATCTTTGGACTCGTTGGTGGTGCCGGTCTTGCCGGCCAGGTCGTCACGGCCCAAAGCCAGGGCCCGGCGGCCGGTGCCGCGTTTGATCACATCCTGCAGCATGCTGGTGAGGATGTAAGTAGTGCGATTGTCGACGATTCGTTCAGCGACGGCCGGGGTTTGCGGTGGTGGCGCAACCTCGCCAAGGGCAGAGGGCGCCTCGCCTGGCAGGGCGGAAGTGCTGATCGGTTGCTCCGCAGCAGGCAACCCTGCATTGTCCTCAGCCCCTTGAGGGACGTGGGCTGGATTGGCGGTGAACAGCGTTTCACCACTGCGGCTCTCGATACGGTCGATCAGATACGGGTTCACCTTGTAGCCGCCATTGGCAAAGGTGCTCCAGCCAGTCGCGATTTCCATCGGTGTCAGGGTTGCGGTACCCAGTGCAAGCGACAGGTTGCGCGGCAGGTCCTGCTTGTTGAAGCCGAACTTGGTGATGTAATCGATGGTGCGATCCACCCCCATGGCCTGCAGCAAGCGAATCGAAACCAGGTTACGGGACTTGTACAACGCCTCGCGCAAGCGAATCGGGCCAAGGAAGGTGTTGGTGTCATTTTTGGGGCGCCATTCCTTGTCCAGATACTGATCGACGAATACGATCGGAGCATCGTTGACCAGGCTGGAGGCGGTGTAGCCGCTGTCCAGGGCTGCGCTGTAAATGAACGGTTTGAAGCTCGAACCTGGCTGGCGCTTGGCCTGCATGGCGCGGTTGTAGTTGCTCTGCTCGAACGAGAAACCACCTACCAGCGCGCGGATGGCGCCATTGTTCGGGTCGAGGGTGACCAGCGCGCTCTGCGCGGTGGGGACTTGGCTGAACTTGAGCTTGCCATCGTCCAGGCGCTGCAGGCGCACCAGGTCGCCGACCTGCGCGACGTCAGCGGGCGACTGCGGCGAACGGCCTTGGGCGTTGGTGTTGATGTAGGGGCGTGCCCATTTCATGGTGTCCCAGGCAACCTCTTCATCCTTGCCGTCACGGGTCAGCACCTTGATGCCGGTTTTCTCGACCTGGGTGACGATGGCCGGCTCCAGCGCGCCGAGGTTACGCTGCTTGTTCAGCTCTTGTTGCCAGGCAGCATGCGTCTTGCCTGGGAAGCGCGCCTCCGGGCCACGATAGCCATGGCGTTCGTCGTACTCGGTGAGGCCGTTGAGAATGGCCTTGTTGGCCATTTCCTGCATATCGCTAGGCACCGTAGTGGTCACGCGGAAACCCTCGGTGTAGGCATCACCGCCATAACGGCCGACCATTTCGGCGCGGGCCATTTCAGCCACGTAAGGTGCGTTCACCTCAGGGGTCGGTACGTGGTAGCTGGCGTTGAGCGGTTCGGCCAGGGCAGCCTGGTAGCTGGCTTCGTCGATCTTGCCGAGCTTGTACATGCGCCCAAGGATCCAGTCACGGCGCTCCTTGGCACGGGCCGGGTTGGCCAGCGGGTTGAAACGTGAGGGTGCCTTCGGCAGACCGGCGATCATTGCCATCTGTGCCAGGCTCACGTCGCGGATCGACTTGCCATAGTAAACCTGAGCCGCGGCGTCGATACCGTAGGCGCGGTTGCCCAGGTAGATCTTGTTCACGTACAGCTCAAGGATTTCGTCCTTGGTCAGTTCGCGCTCGATCTGCAGAGCCAGCAAAATTTCGCTGGTCTTGCGCGAGAAGCTGCGTTCGCTGGTGAGGAAGTAGTTTTTTGCCACCTGCATGGTAATGGTGCTGCCGCCGGTCTGAATGTGACCGGACTTCACCAGCTGGGTAGCAGCACGCATCAGGCTGCTCGGATCCACACCGTAGTGATTGAGGAAATTGTCGTCCTCCGCTGACAGAAGTGCCTGAATGAACTGTGGCGGAATGTCCGCGAAGCGGATCGGCGAGCGCCGCATTTCGCCAAACTCGGCGATCAGCTTGCCGTCACTGCTAAAGACCCTCAGTGGGATCTGCAACTGGATGCTTCTGAGTGAATCGACCGATGGCAGGTTGGGGCTAAGATACAGAAACGCACCGCTCACACCGAGTACGAGCGCGCAGATGACTGCGACGAAAGACCACCAGAAGAACTTCAGCAGGCGTATCAAGGCTTTTCGGTGTCCAGGTTGAGAGGTGAATTGCGCACGGGGCCGGCGGACGAAAAAAACGCTGGGCATTATAAGCACTTTTCGCTTCGCCGGGTGACCGGCCAGGCGGCTCGCTGCACCGTTTGGCCCTTCAGGGCCCGGCAGTGTGGCGGTTCATGGTTGTAACAAGGAAATCGTGATGTTAGGACGCTTTGGCAAGGATGCCAGTTCACTGCTGGGGGTGGAAATCACCTCGGATTCACTGCGGGTTGCCCAACTGCGGCGCCACAGGGGGCGTTATGAGCCGCTTGTCTGGGCGGTGCATGAGTTCGAGCCGCTCGCGCCTGGCAACCGATCGCAGGGGCCAGAGCGCTTGATAGCTACTTTGCGCAACGCGTGTCAGCAATCGGGCAGGCGCCTACGTAGAGCCGCAGTGGCACTGCCCGCCTCGCAGGTCATCTGCAAGCTGTGCCGCTTGCCTGAGGGTCAGGCCCCCAGCCAGCTGGAGGCGCAACTGCTGGGTGATGCGGAGCAGCTCTTCCCTTTCCCACTCGAAGATCTGGCATTGGACTTTCAGGTACTGGGGGACTCCCTGCTGCAACCGGGATGTCAGGATGTATTGGTTGCGGCCAGCCGGCAAAGCTCGCTGCAGCCTTTGGTCGCTGCCTTCGAAGCCGCGGATCTGGAACTCGAGGTGGTGGAAGTTGACACAATTGCCCTGCGTCGCCTGCTGCCGGGTCAAGGCCACAGTGGCGCAGCGCTGCTGCGCATCGAGCCGGGAAGCGCAACGTTGCATGGCTGGCTTGGCGATACCCTGCCTGTCCGGCTTGAGTGGCCGCTGGAGACGGGGGCAGGCCTGGAGCTGCTCGATGAACTGGCAGATGGCCAGATGCCGACTGAACTGCTTGTGGCCGGTGCGTCGGCAATCGGTCAAGACGCGCTGCTTCGCCTGAGTGAGCGCTTTGGCTTGCCGTGCCACCCGTTGCCGCCTGTGGCAGGTGTGCACTGCCAGGACGGCTGCATGGCGTTGGCCTTTGCCTTGGCGCTTGGGAGCCTACATTGATGTTGCGCCTCAATTTGATGCCCTGGCGAGAGCGGCAGCGCCAAGCGGCGATCCAGCGTTTACGCCTGATGTTGGTAGGGGCTGCAGTGTTGGCGCTGTGCGCCGTCCTGTTGATGGACCAATTGGCTCGTCAGCGCGTTCGCCAGCATGCCACGGCCAGCCACGCCCAGCAGGTCGCAATACAGGCACTCCAGGCGCAGCTCTCTGAACACGAACGCATCACCCAGGCTTACGCCGACGTGCGCAATCAGGTTGCGGCCTTGGCAGGCTTGCGTACCCAGCAAGGGCTGCCAAGCGCAGTGTTTGCCGACCTCGAGCGGGCAATGCCGGAGGGCGTTCGTCTGCGCCACGTGGAGATGGACGGCTCGAAATTGCGCATGGCCGGGATAGCTGCCTCCAGCGCTGTAGTGGCGCAGCTGATGCGTGAACTTGAGCGCTCTGGCGTGCTACGCGACCTGGAGCTCAAACACATCAGGCAGCAGCCGGGCGGCGACGAGTTTCTGCTGCTGGCGCGCGTATCGGCAGTCTGGTCATGAACCTGTTGCGCGGTGGAGAGTTGCTGGCATTGATAGAGCGCTTGCCACTGGCTCGCAGTGCGCTACCGGGCATTTTGTGCATTGTTGTGTTCGGTTTTGGGTGCTTGCTTCTTCTACCTCAATGGCTACAGCGTGAGGAGGTGGCACGTGCTCGGTATGTGGGGCTGCTGGAAGACCAACAAGCTGCAATTGGCGAGGTGAAGGCGCTCGGGCAACTTCGTGAAAACTACGAGGCTGAGCTGATGCAGTTGCAGGATGCTCGCTGGCGCCTGGCTGCCGGCGCAGGCATGAGCGATTTGCTGGATCAGTTGGCCGCTTCAGGGCATGCCCATGGCCTGCACTTCGAGCAACTGGATGTGGGCGAGGAGGTCAAGCGACCTGGCTACTGGCAGACGCCTGTGGATATACGCGTAGTTGGGGGGTATGCAGGGCTTCGGGTGTGGCTGGACGACTGGCTTGGCCAGGTTCGCCTGCTGCGTGCCGAGACGATGCGGCTGGAGCCAACGGAGGATCGGCCAGGGCTGTTGAGCCTTGGTATGAGAGTGTATGTCTATCAAGCCGACGGCTCCGTACCACAGCCGCCATCACTGGCCGATGTGCCTGCTCGCGGTCAGATGCAACCTGTGAGCCTGGATCCGTTTTCTTCCTCGCCGGCTCGTGTAGTGCGCACAGGGCTTGCCAGTGTTGCGCTGGCACAGCTGCAGATGGTCGGAAGCCTGCAGCGCGGTGAGCAGAGCGAAGCGCTTGTGTTGTCGGCTGGGCGTGTGTACCGCGTTCGCCCAGGGGACCGGCTGGGGCGCGAGGGAGGGGTAGTGGTGCAGGTTGGCGAACGGCAATTCGAGGTCCGCGAGCGTCTGTTCGTAGGAGGCGTGTGGCGAGAGCGCACGGTAACGCTGAAGCTCAGGAAGAGCATGAAAACTGAGGCCACGGAGGGCGACGATGAGGCTGTCGAAATGGCTAGTGGTGGGCTTGATGGCCAGTCAGGCGTGTCTGGCAGCGCCCTTTCGGGGTGAGGCCATAACCCTGAACTTCCAGGATGTGGAGGTGCGCTCAGTGCTTCAGGTGCTGGCTGACTATGCCGGGATCAACTTGGTGGCCAGTGACACTGTGCAAGGCAATATCACCTTGCGGCTACATGATGTGCCCTGGGATCAAGCGCTGGATTTGGTGTTGCACAGCAAGGGGCTGGCGCGACGTGAGCAGGGCAATGTGTTGTTGGTCGCGCCCGCCGCAGAGTTGGCCGAGCAGTCTCGCGGTGCCCGTATCAAACAGGAGCTCGACGCACAACTGGAGCCTTTGCGGCGTGAGCTGCTACCGATTCATCACGCCAAGGCCTCGGACCTTGCCGAGTTGCTGCTGGCGACGCTCGCCGATGACGGTATTTTGACCGGCCGTGGCAGCCTGAGTGTCGATACGCGCACCAACACCCTGGTCGCGCACCAGCCGGCTGAGCGCCTGGCCGAGTTGCGCCAGTTGGTCGCACAGCTTGATGTACCGGTCCAGCAGGTGGAAATCGAGGCGCGTATCGTGGAGGCCAATGTCGATTACGAAAAAGGCCTGGGGGTGCGCTGGGGGCGGCAGTTGTACGGGGATGCACCACTGTTGGGCAAGGACCTATTCGTCGACCTGGGCATGGACCGGGCCGCAGCTGGCATTGGCGTAGGGTTGTTGCGCGGCGGTGTGCTGCTGGACCTGGAGCTCAGCGCGATGGAGAAAAGCGGCAACGGCGAAATCATTTCCCAGCCCAAGGTGGTTACGGCTGACAAGGAAACCGCCAGGATTCTCAAAGGCACCGAAGTGCCGTACCAGGAAACCAGCAAAAGCGGGGCGACCTCGGTAGCCTTTCGCGAAGCCTCGCTGTCACTGGAAGTTACTCCACAGATCACGCCGGACGGCAATGTCATCATGACGGTCAAAGTGACCAAGGATGAGCCCGATTTCGTCAATGCCCTCAACGACGTACCACCGATTCGCAAGAACGAAGTCAATGCCAAGGTTCGGGTAGCGAATGGGGAGACCATCGTCATCGGTGGCGTTTACTCGACCGCGCAAAACAATGTGGTCGACAAGGTGCCATTTTTCGGCGATCTGCCGTATGTTGGGCGGCTATTTCGACGCGATGCATTACAAGAGAAAAAATCCGAGCTGCTGGTCTTCCTGACTCCGCGTATCATGAGTGACCAGGCGATTGCTGTGAGTCGTTGATTCTGTGCGAAATTTGATACTTGTAGGGCCCATGGGTGCTGGTAAAAGCACCATCGGGCGCCTGTTGGCCAAAGAGCTGCGCCTGCTGTTCAAGGATTCCGACAAGGAAATCGAACTGCGAACCGGCGCCAACATCCCGTGGATCTTCGACAAAGAAGGCGAGCCGGGCTTTCGTGACCGTGAGCAGGCGATGATCGCCGAATTGTGCGCGCTCGATGGCGTCGTCGTGGCCACCGGCGGCGGCGCGGTCATGCGCGCGGAAAACCGTCAAGCACTGCACGCGGGCGGGCGAGTCATCTACCTGCATGCTTCGGTGGAGCAGCAGGTGGGGCGTACCGCACGCGATCGCAATCGCCCACTGCTGCGCACAGCGAACCCGGAGGCCACCTTGCGCGGCTTGCTCGAGGCTCGCGACCCGCTCTATCGCGAAATTGCCGATCTGGTGGTGGAAACCGACGAACGGCCGCCACGCATGGTAGTGCTCGATATCCTCGAGCGCCTGCAGCAGTTGCCGCCCCGTTAAGCCGGGACTATTCTCGGCCAGCGCCGAGGCGACGTTCAACGTTCCTGCGCGGCGCGCACAGCCGGCGCCGCGCCCAAGTACATTGTGGGGATACATGCAGACACTTAAGGTCGATCTCGGTGAGCGTAGCTACCCGATCTACATTGGCGAAGGCCTGTTGGACCAGGCCGAACTGCTGGCGCCGCATATCCGCGGGCGCCAGGTCGCCATCGTTTCAAATGAAACCGTCGCGCCTCTGTATCTCGATCGCCTGAGCAAAACCCTTGGCGCCTATTCGGTAGTGTCAGTGATCCTGCCGGACGGCGAAGCACACAAGAATTGGCAAACCCTGCAACTGATCTTCGATGGCCTGCTGACTGCGCGGCATGACCGCCGTACTACCGTGGTGGCGCTCGGCGGCGGCGTGATCGGCGACATGGCCGGCTTCGCAGCGGCCTGCTATCAGCGGGGGGTCGACTTCATCCAGGTGCCGACCACTCTGCTGTCACAGGTCGACTCTTCGGTCGGCGGCAAGACCGGTATAAACCACCCCCTGGGCAAGAACATGGTCGGGGCTTTCTATCAGCCTAATGCCGTGCTGATCGATACCACCAGCCTCAAGACCTTGCCTGGGCGCGAGCTTTCGGCAGGCCTGGCTGAAGTCATCAAGTACGGGCTGATCTGCGACAAGCCCTTTTTGGCCTGGCTCGAAGACAATATGCCGGCACTGCGTGCCCTCGAGCCCGCAGCTCTGACCGAGGCGATCCGCCGCTCGTGCGCGGCCAAGGCCGCAGTGGTCGGTGCCGACGAGCGTGAGTCCGGTGTGCGTGCCACGCTCAATCTCGGGCACACCTTCGGCCACGCCATCGAAACCCACATGGGTTACGGAGTGTGGCTGCATGGTGAGGCCGTAGCCGCAGGCACGGTCATGGCCCTGGAGATGTCCATGCGCCTGGGTTGGATCGACCAGGCCGAACGTGATCGCGCAATACGCCTGTTGCAGGATGCAGGTTTGCCGGTGGTGCCACCAGAGGAAATGACCCCGGCGCATTTCATGGAGCATATGGCGGTCGACAAGAAGGTGCTTGATGGTCGCTTGCGGCTGGTGCTGCTGCGCCAGCTGGGGGAGGCCGTGATCACCGACGACTATCCGAAAGAGATTCTTCAGGCCACGCTGTCGGCGGATTACCGCGCGATCGTGGCCCAGCTTTGAGGTTGTGACAGCGTAATGACCAGTTTGCATGCCGATGAGGCGTTCCTCGAACATTACCAGTTGAGCCACGATCCGTTCGCGCCGCGTGTGCCCGGCTTCAAGTTTTTCCCCGCCCAGCGCAAGCCGGTGTTGGGCCAGTTGCATCACCTGGCCCGCTACAGCCAGTTGATGCTGGTGGTCACAGGCCCCGTGGGCAGCGGTAAGACCCTGCTGCGCCAAGCCCTGGTGGCCAGTACCAACAAGCAGTCGGTACAGAGCGTGGTGGTATCGGCCCGCGGCGCCAGCGACGCTGCCAGCGTGCTGGGGCAGGTGGCGCAGACGCTGGAAGTGCCGCAGCCTGAAATGCAGGCGATCTTGAACAAGGTCGTGCAACTGGCGCTAACCGGGCAGGAAGTCTATCTGCTGGTGGACGATGCGGAACAACTCGACGAGTCGGCACTCCAAGCGTTGCTGGAACTGGCGGCAGGGCTCCCGGAAGGGCGCCCGCACGTGTTCCTGTTCGGCGAGCCCTCGCTGATTGCCGGGTTGGATGAGATCCAGATCGAGGAAGAGCGCTTCCACGTCATCGAGCTTGCCCCCTACAGCGAGGAAGAAACCCGCGAGTACCTTGAACAACGCCTGGAAGGTGCTGGCCGGGGTATCGAGGTGTTCACCCGTGAACAGCTTGTCGATATTCATGAAAACTCCGACGGGTGGCCTGGCAACATCAATCAGGTCGCCCGCGATACTCTGATCGAAGCCATGATCGCCAGCCGTACCACGGTCAAGCGACCAGCCATGGGGTTCAAAATGCCTAAGAAACACGTACTTGCGCTTTCCGCAGTAGTCGTGGTCGCCGTAGGCGCTGCGGTGCTGATGCCCAAAAAGAGCGACAAGGCCCCTGCCGAGGCGCCTGTGGCCCAGGCCCAGCTGCCATTGGGCGAGGGCAAGCAAGGCGCTGAGCAAGCCAACAATGGCAGCCCGGCCATCGAATTTTCCGGCCAGTCGCAGCCGATGCCGCTGCCACTGGTCGGCCAGTCCCAGCCGGTCATGCGCGAACCGCTGGCCGAGGCTGCGGGTATGGGTGATGGGGACGAAGGCGGCCCTGCCGGCAATACCGCTTTGCAGCCTGGCAATCCGCCTACAGTAACCACTATCGCGCCTCCTCAAGGTGTACCTGCCGGTCCCGCACCGAGCATGGCCCAGGCCACTGCTCCCACGCAGCCTGCTGCGCCTGCGTCCAAGCCAGCGGCGTCTCAGCCGGTCAAGCCGGTTGCGCCAACCAAGCCAGCGCCTACTCAAGTCGCCACCGCCAAGCCAGCCGCCAAGGCCGCGGAAAAGCCTGCCGCTGGCGGTACTGGGAACAGTGGTTGGTATTCGGGTCAGAAACCAGGCAACTATGTGGTGCAGATCCTAGGTACCAGCTCTGAGGCTTCGGCCCAGGCCTTCGTAAAAGCGCAGGGTGGCGACTATCGCTACTTCAAGAAAACCCTGCAGGGCAAACCGCTTTACGTGGTCACCTACGGCAACTTTGCCAATCGCGACGCTGCGGTCGCGGCAATCAAGAACTTGCCAGCGAAGGTCCAGGCTGGTAAACCTTGGCCACGAACCGTCGCCAGCGTCCAACAAGAGCTGGCCTCGGCCCGCTGATCCTGCCGGGCGGCATCACCCCCGCCGCCCAGTTGCTGAGCGATTAAAGACATCCGAATAGCCTGCTGCGCCCGAGCGCGGCAGGCTTTTCTGTCCCGGACTGCTGGCCACAAGCCTCCCTAGCAGTCATGGCAAAGCGCTTCAGATACAACCCAGCCGTTATCACGGCTCTCGGCGCAAAAACATTCAAAAATGCGACATAAATTTTCAATGGTGAGACATGAAAATTTGTGGGTATGACTGTCGCTGTGCAACAATGGTTTTCCATGGCCACCGCAAAAAAGCTGGCGTTTGATCGGCGTGGATGGTAAGTGGTTGTACATAAAAGAGATTTGCCTCCGGTTGAGAGGTGAACCTGGTGAGAAAGTGTCTATGAAAACAGGTCTGTACCATCCCGAAGAATTCAAGGACAACTGTGGTTTTGGCCTGATTGCCCATATGACGGGCGAACCGAGCCACCACCTTCTGCAAACGGCTATGCAGGCACTGACCTGCATGACCCACCGCGGCGGCATCAACGCTGACGGCAAGACCGGTGACGGTTGTGGTCTGCTCATGCAGAAGCCTGATCAATTCCTGCGTGCCGTGGCCCAGGAGCACTTCAGCGCCGAGCTGCCCAGGCAGTATGCCGTCGGTATGGTGTTCTTCAACCAGGACCCGGTCAAAGCCGAAGCTGCCCGCGCCAACATGGACCGCGAAATCGTCGCTGCCGGCCTGAAGCTGGTCGGTTGGCGCAAGGTGCCGATCGACACCAGCGTGCTCGGCCGCCTCGCCTTGGAGCGCCTGCCGCAGATCGAGCAGGTGTTCATCGGCGGTGAAGGCCTGAGCGATCAGGAATTCGCCATCAAGCTGTTCAGTGCTCGTCGCCGCTCGTCCGTGGCCAACGCCCACGACGCCGACCACTACATTTGCAGCTTCTCGCACAAGACCATCATCTACAAAGGCCTGATGATGCCGCGCGATCTCGCGGCGTTTTACCCAGACCTGGGTGACGAGCGCCTGCAAACCGCGATCTGCGTGTTCCACCAGCGCTTCTCCACCAATACCCTGCCGAAATGGCCGCTGGCGCAGCCGTTCCGCTTCCTCGCCCATAACGGCGAAATCAACACCATCACCGGCAACCGCAACTGGGCCATGGCCCGTCGCACCAAGTTCGCCAACGACCTGATCCCCGATCTGGAAGAGTTGGGCCCGCTGGTCAACCGCGTCGGCTCCGACTCGTCGAGCATGGACAACATGCTCGAACTGATGGTCACAGGCGGCATCGATCTGTTCCGTGGCGTGCGCATGCTGGTACCGCCAGCTTGGCAGAACGTTGAGACCATGGACGCCGACCTGCGCGCCTTCTACGAGTACAACTCCATGCACATGGAGCCGTGGGATGGCCCGGCCGGTATCGTCATGACCGAAGGCCGCCATGCGGTGTGCCTGCTCGACCGCAACGGCTTGCGTCCTGCACGCTGGGTAACCACCAAGAATGGCTACATCACCCTGGCGTCGGAAATTGGCGTATGGGATTACAAGCCTGAAGACGTCATCGCCAAAGGCCGTGTCGGCCCGGGGCAGATCTTCGCTGTCGACACCGAAACTGGCCAGATTCTCGACACCGATGCCATCGACAACCGCTTGAAGTCGCGTCACCCCTACAAGCGTTGGCTACGCCAGCACGCCCTGCGCATTCAGGCCAGCTTGACCGACGACCAGGGCGTGGCCAGCTATGACGCTGACCAGCTCAAGCAGTACATGAAAATGTTCCAGGTCACCTTCGAAGAACGTGATCAAGTGCTGCGTCCGCTCGGTGAGCAGGGGCAGGAAGCGGTCGGTTCGATGGGTGACGATACGCCGATGGCGGTGCTGTCCCAGCGTGTGCGTTCGCCGTATGACTTCTTCCGTCAGCAGTTCGCCCAGGTGACCAACCCGCCGATCGACCCGCTGCGCGAAGCGATCGTCATGTCCCTGGAAATCTGCCTGGGCGCCGAGCGCAACATTTTCCAAGAGTCCCCGGAGCACGCATCTCGGGTGATCCTCAGCTCGCCAGTCATCTCGCCCGCCAAATGGCGTTCGCTGATGAACCTGGAGCGCGAAGGCTTCGACCGCCAACTGATCGACCTCAACTACGACGAGAGCGTCGGCCTGGAAGCGGCCATCCGCAACATTGCCGACCAAGCCGAAGAAGCCGTGCGTGGCGGCAAGACCCAGCTGGTGCTGAGCGACCGCTACATCGCACCTGGCAAGCTGCCGGTGCATGCATCGCTGGCCGTGGGCGCCGTGCACCACCGCCTGACCGAGCAGGGCCTGCGTTGCGACAGCAACATCCTGGTCGAAACCGCCACTGCCCGCGACCCGCATCACTTCGCCGTGCTGCTGGGCTTCGGCGCCTCGGCCGTGTACCCGTACCTGGCCTACGAAGTGCTGGCCGACCTGATCCGTACCGGTGAAGTGCTGGGTGACCTCGACGAAGTCTTCAAGTACTACCGCAAAGGCATCTCCAAAGGCCTGTTGAAGATCCTTTCGAAGATGGGGATCTCCACCATTGCCTCGTACCGTGGCGCCCAGTTGTTCGAAGCCGTTGGCTTGGCCGAGGAAGTGGTTGGCCTGAGCTTCAAGGGTGTCTCCAGCCGCATCAAGGGTGCGCGCTTCGTCGATCTGGAAAGCGACCAGAAGCTGCTGGCCGCCGAAGCCTGGAGTGCCCGTAAGCCAATCCAGCAAGGTGGCCTGCTGAAGTTCGTCCACGGTGGCGAATATCACGCCTACAACCCTGACGTGGTCAACACCCTGCAAGCTGCTGTGCAGCAGGGCGACTACGCCAAGTTCAAGGAATACACGACGCTGGTGGACCAGCGCCCGGTATCGATGATCCGCGACCTGTTGAAAGTGAAAGTGGCCGACCAGGCCCTGCCGCTGGATCAGATCGAGCCGTTGGAGGCCATCCTCAAGCGCTTCGACTCCGCCGGTATCTCGCTGGGTGCACTGTCGCCAGAGGCTCACGAGGCCCTGGCCGAGGCGATGAACCGCCTGGGCGCGCGCTCCAACTCTGGTGAGGGCGGCGAAGACCCGTCGCGCTATGGCACCATCAAGAGCTCGAAGATCAAGCAGGTCGCCACTGGCCGCTTTGGCGTGACCCCAGAGTATCTGGTCAATGCCGAGGTACTGCAGATCAAGGTCGCCCAGGGCGCCAAGCCCGGTGAGGGTGGCCAGCTGCCAGGCGGCAAGGTCAACGGCCTGATCGCCAAGCTGCGTTATGCCGTGCCGGGTGTGACCCTGATTTCGCCTCCGCCGCACCACGACATCTACTCCATCGAAGACTTGGCCCAGCTGATCTATGACCTCAAGCAGGTCAACCCGCAGGCCCTGGTTTCGGTGAAACTGGTGGCCGAAGCCGGTGTTGGCACGATCGCCGCGGGCGTGGCCAAGGCTTACGCCGACCTGATCACCATCTCTGGTTACGACGGTGGCACCGGCGCCTCGCCGCTGACCTCGATCAAGTACGCCGGCGCCCCGTGGGAACTGGGCCTGGCCGAAACCCACCAGACCCTGCGCGGCAACGACCTGCGCGGCAAGGTGCGGGTCCAGACCGACGGCGGCCTGAAGACCGGTCTGGACGTGATCAAAGCGGCCATCCTCGGCGCCGAAAGCTTCGGCTTTGGTACCGCACCGATGATCGCCCTGGGCTGCAAATATCTGCGCATCTGTCACCTGAACAACTGCGCCACTGGCGTAGCTACGCAAAATGAAAAGCTGCGCAAGGATCACTACATCGGCACCGTCGACATGGTGATCAACTTCTTCACCTTCGTTGCTGAAGAAACCCGTGAATGGCTGGCCAAATTGGGCGTTCGCAGCCTCGGCGAGCTGATTGGTCGCACCGACCTGCTCGAAGTGCTGCCAGGCGACACCGAGCGCCAGCAGTACCTGGACCTGACGCCCCTGCTGGGCAGCTCGCACATTCCGGCCGACAAGCCGCAGTTCTGCGAAGTCGACAAGAACCCGCCGTTCGACAAAGGCGAGCTGGCTGAAAAAATGGTCGAGATGGCCCTGCCGTCGATCCGCGACCAGGCCGGCGGCGAGTTCAGCCTCGATATCTGCAACTGCGACCGCTCCATCGGTGCGCGAGTTTCCGGTGAAATTGCCAAGCTGTACGGCAACCAGGGCATGGCCGACAAGCCGGTCACCTTCCGCTTCAAAGGTACTGCCGGTCAAAGCTTCGGCGTGTGGAACGCCGGCGGCCTGAACCTGCACCTGGAAGGCGACGCCAACGATTACGTCGGCAAAGGCATGACCGGGGGCAAGCTGACCATCGTGCCGCCAGCCGGCAGCCCATTCGCCACCCAGCATAGCGCCATCGTCGGTAACACCTGCCTGTACGGCGCAACCGGCGGTAAGCTGTTTGCCGCTGGCACTGCGGGCGAGCGCTTCGCTGTACGTAACTCCGGCGCCCACGCTGTTGTCGAGGGTACTGGCGATCACTGCTGTGAATACATGACCGGCGGCTTTGTCTGCGTTCTGGGCAAGACCGGTTACAACTTCGGTTCTGGCATGACTGGCGGCTTTGCCTACGTGCTCGACATGGACAACAGCTTCGTCGACAAGCTCAACCACGAGTTGGTGGAAATCCAGCGCATCAGTGGTGAGGCGATGGAAGCTTACCGCAGCCACTTGGCGCGGGTCCTGGGCGAGTACGTGGAAGAAACCGGCAGCGAGTGGGGGCGTGAGCTCTTCGAGAACCTGGACGACTACGTGCGGCGCTTCTGGCTGGTCAAGCCCAAGGCGGCCAACCTCAAGCAACTGCTGTCCAGCACCCGTGCCAACCCGCAGTAAGAACAGCTGCAAGTGACGGCCCCGTGCGCGGGGCCCGTCGTGCTCAAGTGATCGTCTTGCAGCTTGCAGCCTGAAGGCTGGCAACTGCGGTAAAGAGGTTTTGAAAAATGGCTGAACGTCTGAACAACGACTTCCAGTTCATCGAAGTGGGCCGCAAGGACCCCAAGAAAAAGCTGCTGCGCCAGCGCAAGAAAGAGTTCGTGGAGATCTACGAGCCGTTCAAGCCCCAGCAGTCCGTAGAGCAGGCCCACCGTTGCCTGGGCTGTGGTAACCCCTATTGCGAGTGGAAGTGCCCGGTCCACAACTTCATCCCCAACTGGCTGAAGCTGGTTTCCGAAGGCAACATTCTTGCCGCGGCGGAGCTATCGCACCAGACCAACACCCTCCCGGAAGTCTGTGGCCGCGTATGCCCGCAGGATCGTCTGTGCGAGGGTGCCTGCACGCTGAACGACGGCTTCGGCGCGGTGACCATCGGCTCGGTCGAGAAGTACATCACCGACACCGCCTTCGCCATGGGCTGGCGCCCTGACATGTCCAAGGTCAAGCCAACCGGTAAGCGCGTTGCCATCATCGGTGCCGGGCCTGCCGGCCTGGGCTGCGCCGACGTGCTGGTGCGCGGCGGCGTGACCCCTGTGGTGTTCGACAAGAACCCGGAAATCGGCGGCCTGCTGACCTTCGGCATCCCTGAGTTCAAGCTGGAAAAGACCGTGCTGAGCAACCGCCGCGAGGTGTTCACCGGTATGGGGATCGAGTTCCGCCTCAATACCGAGGTTGGCAAGGACATCACCATGGAACAGTTGCTCGCCGAATACGACGCCGTGTTCATGGGCATGGGCACCTACACCTATATGAAAGGTGGTTTCCCGGGTGAGGACCTGCCTGGGGTGCACGACGCATTGGACTTTCTGATCGCCAACGTCAACCGTAACCTCGGTTTCGAAAAAGCGCCGGAAGACTTCGTCGACATGCAGGGCAAGAAGGTCGTGGTGCTCGGCGGTGGCGACACCGCGATGGACTGTAACCGTACGTCGATCCGTCAGGGCGCCAAGTCGGTCACCTGTGCCTACCGCCGTGACGAAGCCAACATGCCGGGTTCGCGCAAAGAGGTGAAGAACGCCAAGGAAGAAGGCGTGAAGTTCCTCTACAACCGCCAGCCTATCGCCATCGTCGGCGAAGACAAGGTCGAAGGGGTGAAAGTCGTCGAAACCCGTCTTGGCGAGCCGGATGCTCGTGGTCGTCGTAGCCCAGAGCCGATCCCAGGTTCCGAAGAAATCCTGCCGGCTGACGCCGTGGTGATCGCCTTCGGCTTCCGCCCAAGCCCAGCCCCGTGGTTCGAGCAGCATGGAATCGAGCTGGACAGCCAGGGCCGGGTTGTAGCGCCAGAGAAAGCCAAGTTCAAACACCAGACCAGCAACCCCAAAGTGTTTGCTGGCGGCGACATGGTGCGCGGTTCTGACCTGGTGGTTACAGCCATTTTCGAAGGCCGTAACGCTGCCGAAGGCATCCTGGACTACCTGGAGGTCTAAGAGCACTAGGTTTTGTATACAAAATCTATTGATCCACGACATACC
The DNA here is from genome assembly GCF_017491595.1 of Pseudomonas sp. 51_B. Lineage (NCBI taxonomy): Bacteria > Pseudomonadati > Pseudomonadota > Gammaproteobacteria > Pseudomonadales > Pseudomonadaceae > Pseudomonas > Pseudomonas sp. 51_B. The sequence goes on along the minus strand of NZ_JAFGYW010000016.1, from coordinate 67,861 downwards.
TATTAAGAAAAGGCACGGCAAACAGCCGTGCCTTTTCTTTGTGCGTCTGAGAAAATGCCCGCACTATTTTTCCGGATGCCGACATGACTGCCCTGAAGAACGATCGTTTCCTGCGTGCACTGCTCAAGCAACCCGTGGACGTCACCCCCGTGTGGATGATGCGCCAGGCCGGCCGCTACCTGCCGGAGTACCGCGCCAGCCGTGCCAAGGCGGGTGATTTCATGAGCCTGTGCATGAACCCGCAGTTTGCCTGCGAGGTGACCCTGCAGCCGCTGGACCGCTACCCGCTGGATGCGGCGATCCTGTTCTCGGACATCCTCACCATCCCCGACGCCATGGGCCTGGGCCTGTATTTCGAAACCGGCGAAGGCCCGCGTTTCAAGAAAGTCGTCAGTACCCCGGCCGATATCGAGGCGCTGCAGGTTCCTGACCCGCAGAAAGACCTGGGTTATGTGATGGACGCGGTCAGTACCATCCGCCGTGAGCTCAACGGCCGGGTGCCGCTGATCGGCTTCTCCGGCAGCCCGTGGACCTTGGCCACTTACATGGTCGAAGGCGGCTCGTCCAAGGACTTCCGCAAGACCAAGGCCATGGCCTATGACAACCCGCAAGCCCTGCATCTGTTGCTGGACAAGCTGGCTCAGTCGGTCACCAGCTACCTCAACGGCCAGGTCCTCGCAGGCGCGCAAGCCGTGCAGATCTTCGACACCTGGGGCGGCAACCTGTCGGCGGCGGCGTATCAGGAGTTCTCACTGGCCTATATGCGCAAAATCGTCAGCGGCCTGATCCGCGAGCATGAGGGGCGTAAAGTGCCGGTGATTCTGTTCACCAAGAACGGCGGCCTGTGGTTGGAAAGCATCGCTGAAGCGGGAGCAGATGCACTGGGCCTGGACTGGACCTGCGACATCGGTGACGCCCGCCGCCGTGTGGGCGACAAAGTGGCGTTGCAGGGCAACATGGACCCGACCGTGTTGTACGCCAAGCCGCAGGCCATCCGCCAGGAAGTGGCGCGCATCTTGGCCAGATACGGCCACGGCACCGGTCATGTGTTCAACCTCGGCCACGGTATCACTCCGGAGGTCGACCCGGAGCACGCAGGTGTGTTCATTAACGCCGTACACGAACTGTCGGCGCAGTATCACCAGTGATTTGAAGGCAGAAAAGAAGAGCCCGGCGATATGCCGGGCTTTTTCATGTCATTAAGTTTGAATTCAGCGATCGTCGCTAATCTGGTCCCATTGAACATCAAACAGGACCCAATCACCATGAAAGCACGTTACCTTGCCTTGATTCTTGCGCCTCTGTTCAGCACTGCAGCACTGGCTGCGACTTACACCGGCCCCGGTGCCACACCGGTTACCACAGTGGCTGCAGCCAATGACGCTGCCGATGATACGCCGGTTGTGCTGCAAGGCTTTGTGACCAAGAAAATCAACAACGACGACAAGTACGAATTCAAGGACAACACCGGCACAATTACCGTCGAGATCGATGACGAAGACCTGCCGGCGACGCCGTTCAATGAAAAGACCAAGGTCAAGCTGACCGGCGAGGTCGAGAAACACCTTATGAGCCGTGAGGTGGACGTGGATATTGTCGAGATCATCAACTGATCCACTGGCCCTTTCGCGGGCAAACCGCGAAGGGGCCTCACACCGCTTTGGGCTGAAGCTTACTCAGGCGCAACGCCACCAGCAACGCCACCGCCAGCAAGCTGCCGATGAACAACCCGATCCCATTCCAGCCCCACTGGTGCCAGAACACACCGCCCGCCGTACCCGCCACGCTGGACCCTGCGTAATAGCTGAATAGGTACAGCGACGAAGCCTGTCCCTTGGCCTTGAGCGCCCGCCGCCCGATCCAGCTGCTGGCCACCGAGTGCGCACCGAAAAAGCCGAAGGTGAACACCAGCATGCCAACGATCACCATCGCCAAAGGGGTCGCCAAGGTCATCAGCAAGCCACCTGCCATAACCACGATACTGGCCCAGAACACCTTGCGTCGGCCCAGTTTGTCGGCCAGGGCACCGACCTGCGCTGAACTGTAGATGCCCGACAGGTAGACCACCGACAACAAGCCGACCAAGGCCTGGTTCATGTGGTAGGGCTCGGCCAGCAGGCGGTACCCGATGTAGTTGAAGAGCGTGACGAAGGCGCCCATCAGCAGAAAGGCCTCAAGGAACAGCCACGGCAGGCCGGCATCCTTGAAATGCATGACGAAACCGTCCAACAGGCTACGTGGATTCATCGATTGCTGGCGGAAATTACGCGACTCCGGCAGCACCTTCCAGAACACCAACGCCGCCAGCAGGGCCAGGCCGCCTATGGTCAACATCGCCGTATGCCAGCTGACGAAATCGATCAATACGCCGGTGATCAGCCGCCCGCTCATGCCACCGATGGCATTGCCGCCGATGTACAGGCCCATGGCCAGGCCGATGTGCTGCGGGTGAATCTCTTCGCTCAGGTAGGTCATTGCCACTGCCGCCAGGCCGCTCAGCGACAGGCCGACTAGTGCGCGGCTCGCCAGTACCAGTTCCCAGCTCGGCATCACCGCGCTGGCCAGGGTCGAGAGTGCGGCGCACACCAGTGCGAATACCATTACCGGCTTGCGTCCGATTCGATCGGAGACTGGCCCAGTCACCAACAGGCCGATTGCCAGCATCGCCGTCGACACCGACAAGACCAGGCTGCTTTGCGCCGCATTGATGGAAAACTCCTTCGATAAAAGGGGCATCATCGGCTGCACGCAATAAAGAAGGGCAAACGTGGCAAAGCCGCCGCTGAACAGTGCCAAGACGGTCTTGATGAAAGCCGGGGTGCCTTTCTCGATCCACATTTCGGTCAGGCCGGCAGGTTCAGTGTTGGCAGGAAGGGGTGCTACAGCAGTTTTCACGGACGGTACCTCTGGTGCAATGAAAAAAGCATATAGCTGGCTAATAATTAGATCCAATATATTGTTCGACCTATTTAAGACGTCAAACGACCTAATTGGAGCTGATCATGGAGCTGCGCCATTTGCGGTATTTCATCGCTGTTGCCGAGGAGTTGCATTTCGGACGCGCGGCTCAACAGCTGGGCATTTCCCAGCCACCTTTGAGCCAGCAGATCCAGGCCTTGGAGCAAGAGCTAGGGGCTCGCCTGTTCGAGCGAACCAACCGTCGTGTCGAGCTCAGTGAGGCTGGCCGGTTGTTCCTCGATGAGGCGCGGCAGGTGTTGGCCCAGGTGGAGAAAGCTGCCGACGTGGCGCGGCGCGCGCAGTTGGGCGAGTTGGGCGAGATGAAGATTGGCTTCACCTCGTCGGCACCGTTCACCTCGAAGATTCCCAAAGCCATCCATGCCTTTCGCCAGCGATTTCCGGCGGTGCACTTGAACCTCAAGGAAATGAGTAGCCGGGATGTTGCCGAAGGTGTGTTCGATGAGTCCATCGAGGTTGGGCTGATGCGACCGATGCCCTTACCCGAGGGCCTGGTGGCCATCGAGTTGTTCCGCGAGCCGTTGGTGGCGGTGATCAACGCCTCGCACCCCTTGGCAGAAGGCTCGGGACAGGGTGTGCACATGGCCGCACTGGCCCATGAACCTTTCGTGTTCTTCCCGCGCAGCTACGGCAGTGGCTTGCATGCGCAGTTGCTGAGCCTGGCCCGCCAAGCCGGCTTCAGCCCACATTTCGCCCAGGAGGCAGGGGAGGCGATGACCATCATTGGCCTGGTGTCTGCAGGCCTGGGGGTTTCGGTGCTGCCGGCTTCGTTCCAGCGGATGCGAATCGAGGGCGTGGTGTACCGCACGCTGCTGGATGAAGGGGCCATGTCGGCGGTTTGGCTGGTGCAGCGTGAGCAGGGGGCTTCGGTGATGGCTCGGGCCTTCGCCGAGTTGCTGACCGGACTGATGGCGAGCCAGGGTTGATCGGGGGGATACAGGCAGGCTAAGGGGCAAATGGCACTGGTCATTGCCGCTGCACCACCACATACTCGGGCATTCGTTGATACACGGAGGTCTATCATGCGGCGCGTGGTGTTCAATCAGAAAGGTGGTGTGGGCAAGTCGAGCATCGCTTGCAACCTGGCAGCAGTGAGTGCCAGCGAAGGTTACCGGACCTTGCTGATCGACCTGGATGCCCAGGCCAACTCCACCCAATACCTCACTGGCCTGACCGGCGACGATATCCCCATGGGCATTGCCGATTTCTTCAAGCAAAGCCTTTCCAGTGGCCCGTTCAGCAAGAAGAACCAAGTCGATATCTACGAAACACCGTTCGACAATCTGCATGTGGTCACCGCCACTGCAGAGCTGGCCGACCTGCAGCCAAAGCTTGAGGCCAAGCATAAAATCAACAAGTTGCGTAAGTTGCTCGACCAGCTGGACGAAGACTACGAACGGATCTACATCGACACGCCACCGGCCCTCAACTTTTATGCGGTTTCTGCATTGATCGCCGCTGATCGCGTGCTGATCCCCTTCGATTGCGACAGCTTCTCGCGCCAGGCGCTGTACGGCTTGCTGTCTGAGATCGAAGAGCTCAAGGACGACCATAACGAAGACCTGCTGGTCGAAGGTATCGTGGTCAATCAGTTCCAGTCACGCGCCAGCCTGCCCCAGCAGATGCTCGACGAACTGCTGGCCGAGGGGCTGCCGGTGTTACCGGTGTACCTGGGCAGTTCGGTGAAGATGCGCGAATCGCACCATGCCAGCCTGCCGCTGATTCACTTGGAACCGCGGCACAAGCTGACCCAGCAGTTTGTCGAACTGCACGATTTGCTCGAGGAGAATGGTTGAGGATCTCACAGGCACCAATCAGCTCAAGACTGGCGCTTCAAACCCCCTGACCGCGCAACCACTCCAGCAACGGCTGTAGCGCAAACGCCCCAGCCTGGCGGCTGATTTCACGACCGTTTTTGAACAGGATCAGGCTGGGAATCGAGCGGATTCCCAGTTGCCCCGCCAAGTTACGGTTGGCTTCGCTGTCCAGCTTGGCCAGGCGGCAGCGGCCGCTGAGCTGGCGGGCAGCCTGCTCGAAGGTCGGGGCAAACGATTTGCACGGGCCGCACCAGTCAGCCCAGACGTCGATCAGCAGCGGCACGTCGCCTTTGATCTGGCTGCCATAGTTCGCTTCGCTCAGTTCGAACGGCTGGCTCAACAGCACAGCCTGTTTGCAGCGCCCGCATTTGGGTGTGTCACCCAGGCGCTGCGCCGGCAAACGGTTAAGGCCGTTGCAGTGGGGGCAGGGGATTATCAGTGGCTCGGACATCAAGGCTCCTTGAACATTAAGAAGAACAGCTGATTTCCAGGTGTTTGCCCCACTCAGGTGGGCGCTCGGCGTAAGCCTGCATGCCGGCTTGTTCCTCGAACGGCGTGCTCAGTACCTGGTGCAGGCGGCGTACTTCACTGTAATCGCCCGCTTCGGCCGCTTCGATGGCCCGCTGCGCAAGATAGTTGCGCAGCACGTACAGGGGGTTCACGCCATGCATACGCTCACGACGGCCTTGGGCGTTGCCGCTTTCGCGCTCGCACCGGGCCAGGTAGTCCGCACCCCATGCATCGAAGCCGGCGAGGTCGATGAAGTCGTCGCGTACCAGCTTCAGAGCCTCGGCGACTGGCCGTTCACCCAGCTTGCGGAAGAACAGGTTGTAGTCCACGCCACCACTCTGCATGCGCTGCAGCAGGCGCTCGATCAATGCCATGTCGTCGTCTTCGCCCGTGGTCAGCCCCAGGCGGCTGCGCATCAGGTCCAGGTAGTGTGCCTGGTACAGCGGCAGGAACAGGCCCAGCGCCTCCTTCAACGGTTCCACTTCGATGACCGTGGTCAGGGCCTGGGCCAAGGCGCTGAGGTTCCAGTGGGCGATGGGCACCTGGTTGGCGTAGCTGTAGCGGCCGCGGTCGTCGGAATGGTTGCAGATGAAGTTGGCGTCGAAGTCGTCGAGGAAGGCGTAAGGCCCGAAATCGAAGGTGATGCCAAGAATCGACATGTTGTCGGTATTCATCACCCCATGGCAGAAGCCATAAGCCTGCCAGCGGGCGATCAGTTCGGCATTGCGCTCGACGATGGTGCGGAACATTGCCAGGTAGGGCTGCTCGGCATCGCGGCATTCGGGGTAGTGCTGCTGCAGCACATGGTCGATCAGCAGGCGCTGCTGCTCTGGCTGCTTGGTGTAGTAGAAGTATTCGAAATGCCCAAAACGCACATGGCTGTGGGCAAGGCGGGTGAGCATGGCGGCACTTTCGCGGGTCTCGCGCCAAACCGGCGTGCTTGAACCAACCACGCACAGGGCGCGGCTGGTAGGGATGCCGAGTGCGTGCAGGGCTTCGCTGGCGAGGAATTCACGAATCGATGAGCGCAGCACCGCACGGCCGTCGCCCATGCGCGAGTACGGGGTCTGGCCGGCTCCTTTGAGGTGCAGGTCCCAGTGCTCGCCCTGGTCGTTCAGCACCTCGGCCAGCAACAGGCCACGGCCATCACCCAGGCGCGGGTTGTAGGCGCCGAACTGGTGCCCTGAGTACACCATCGCGCGTGGGTCGGCCTCTTCCCAGAGCTTGTGGCCGCTGAACAGCTCGGCGAACAACGGCAGTTCGGCCTGGGCCGGGTCAAGGTCGAGCAGGGCCATGGCGGACGTGCTCGCCACCACCAGACGCGGCTCGGCGATCGGCTCGGGCAAGACCTGGGTAGAGAACGCATCGCCCAAACGGGCGAAGCGGTTGTCGAAGGTGAGTTGGTCGAGGGCTTTCACGGGCTGCTCCTGGGGTTCAGCACAGAATAAAGCATTCGAGCCTGCTCAGGCCGATGGGGTGCCATCGGGTTTGGGTTGTTCCATCGGGATCAGCTGTTGCTTGCCACCTTTGGAGTCCATCAGGAACACCTCGACCTGACGTACCGAGATCTTGATGTCATGGGCCTTGAACTCGCGGTTGATGTAGCGGTTGATCTCGTCCAGCGTCGGGTTGCGGTCACCCAGGTCACGGACATGCATGCGCAGTTCGTGGTCCAGGGAGCTTTCGCCGAAATTGAGGAAATACACCAGCGGCTCTGGGTCCTTGAGCACGCGCGGGTTCTCGTGGGCGCCCTTGAGCAGCAGATCGCGCACCAAGTCCAGGTCCGAGCCGTAGTCGATGCCCAGCTTCAACGTCACCCGAGTGACGGTGTCGGTCAGCGACCAGTTGATCAGCTGGCCGGTGATGAAGGTCTTGTTGGGTACGATGATGTCCTTGCGGTCGAAATCGGTGATGGTGGTGGCCCGAATGCGAATCTTGCTGACCGTCCCTGAAAGGTTGCCGATGGTGATGGTGTCGCCGATGCGCACCGGCCGCTCGAACAGGATCATGATGCCGGAGATGAAGTTGGCGAAGATCTCCTGCATGCCGAAGCCCAGGCCCACCGAGAGCGCTGCCACCAGCCACTGTAGCTTGTCCCAGCTCACCCCTAGGGTAGATAAGGTGCTGACAATACCTACGCCGACGATGGTGTAGGAAAGCAGTGTGGTGGTGGCGTAGGCGCTGCCCTGGGCCAGGTTCAGGCGTGAAAGCACCAGCACTTCCAGCAAGCCAGGCAAGTTGCCAGCCAGGGCGAAGGTGATGCCAACGATCACCAGGGCGCCCAGCAGGTCGCCGAGGCTGATCGGCACCATGCTGGCCGAGGTACCGGTCCCGCTGGTGTATTCGTACAGGGTGACGTTGTTGAGGTAGGCGAAGACCGAAAGCAGGTCAGACCAGACCCAGTACAGGCCGGCGATGAAACCGCCGAGCAGTGCCAGGCGGATCAGGCGCAGCGACTGCTGGTTGACCTGTTCGATGTCCAGGGTCGGCTCTTCGACGATGACTTCACCGTCGAGCCCTTCCTTGGCTGCCTGGCGCTTGCTCAATGCGCGCTGGTAGGCCAGGCGCCGCGCCGCCACCGACAGGCCGCGCACGAATGCCGCCTCGATCACCAGCCAGAACAGCAGCAGGTACAGGGTATAGATCAGGCGGTCGGTAAGTTTGAGCGCGGTGTAGTAGTAGCCGAAACACACCGCCACGAACAACGCGATCGGCAGCGCCGTGAAGGCCACCCCGACTGCTTTGCGGAACAGCGATGTATTGCGGTGCGCCGGGCTGCTCAAAAGCAGGCGGCTCAGTAGCCAGGCCATCAGGGCATAGCAGGTCAACACCACGCCGATACCCAGCACGTCGTCGGCCAGCGCCGAAGGCTGGTGCTCGGCGACGGCAACCACCCCGACCAGCGCCAGCACCACGATGCCCAGCCGGCGCACCCAGCCGCGTAGAAACTCGACCTGCGGCTTGTGCCAGCGGAAATGGATCTCGGCCACCCCGCCCGGGGCGAGGATACGGTAGGCGGTATAGAACACCAGCCAGGCCTGGGCCAGTTGCCACAGCGCGGCGCCCAGGTTGGCGTTCTGGCCGCGGGCGTCGATCTGCAGTGCATAGCTGCACAGGGCCAGGCCCAGACTCACCGGCATCGCCAGCAGTACATTGATCAGGATGGCCTGTGGCGTGTGCCATTGGCTGTCGCGACGGAAATGGCCGATATCCTGGTGGACCTTGTTCAGCCTTTCATACAGGTACTTGCGCCGCCACAAGAGGGCCCCAATGACCAGCAGCAGGGGCAGGAACAGTAGCGGGCGCTGGCTCAGGCCGTCGGCCAGTTCCTTGATACCCGAACCCCAGGGCAGGCTTGCGATCTGTTCGGGTAGGCGGGTCGGCACGAAGCTCAGCCAGTCCCAATCCAGCGGTTTGTTGCTGGGGATCCAGAACATCTGCTCATCGAGCGTGTTGCGCAGCCCCTGGGCGGTGCCCAGCAACTGCTTCTGGTTGAGCTGCAGAGTGATCGACTCGTTGAGCAGCGCCGACAGTTCACGGTTCAGGCGCTCGAGCAGGTCGCTGCGGGTGATCGCCACTTCGAGCAGCGCCTTGCGTAGCTGCGGTGTAACGTCTTGCTGCGGCTGGTTGGCCAGCAGCTTATCGACGTAGCCCACCGGGTTGCTCATTTGCTCGCGCTGCTGGTTGATCTCGAATTGATACAGGCGGATATCGGCAATCTGATCAGCCAGGTCACGGTCGAGCTTCAGGTGCGGCAGCGCCTGTTTCTGCTTGTAGAGGATCTTCGACAGCAGCAGGCTGCCTTTGAGAACGTTGATCTGTTCGTCCAGCGCCTGGTCGGCCTGGGTCAGGCTGTCGAGCTGCTGCTTGGTACGCAGGTTCTGCTGGGTCACCTCGTTGAGGCGGTCGGTGCTTTTGAGCAGGTAGTCCGAAAGCTTGAGGTTGGCCGCACTCTCAGTGGCGAGCAAGCTGCTGCCGCCAGCCTTCTGCGCCTCGATCGACTGTTGCGTGACGGTTTGTTGGGACTGGGCCAGGCGCTTGTCATTGATCAGCGTCTGCAGGTCCTGGATTTCCTGCTCCAGGCGTGCGGTACGCTCGATCAGCAGGTCATGCTGAGCATTGCCAAGGTCTTGCAGCAAACCATTGCCGGCCAGCTCCTGACGCCGCAGTTGGGTAAGGGCATTGAGCGAGGCCAATTCGGCATTGAGCTGATTGCGCTGGTCGGCGTTGATCGGCTTGCCAGCGTCTTTGCCGCTCTTGAGGATGTTGTTGATCTGCTGGGTGCGGGTCTGGTTTTGGCTGATCTCGGCCTGGGCCCGCTCCGGGCGGGTTTGTGAGTTGATGATCAGGCTATTGGCGTCTGACAGCGCCTTCTGCAAGTCGCCTTGCAGGGTATTGCGCTCGCTGAGCATTTGCTCGAGCTGCGGCACGCTCAGGTTGGCATAGCGCTGGGTGACCGGCTGGGGTTTGCTTTCCTTGAGCCTTGCCAGCTCTTTCTGGCTATCGCTGGTTTGCTTGGGCGCACCGGCCAGTTGCTGCTTGAGCGCGGCCAGCTTGCTCTCGCTGTCTTCTTTACTGTTTAGCAGCGCCAAAGTCTGCTCGAGCACCTGCTGCAGAGCCTTCTGGTCAGCTTCGGGCAGCTTGCGCTCGGCGATCTTGTCGAGGCTGTTCTGGATGCTGGCGGTGGTTGGGGCTTCTGCCGCGGTGGCCGCGAACGAAAGGGAAAGGCACAACCCAAGCAGGGCCGCGCGAAGGTACACACGCAAGGACATAGGCAGACTACTTATGGATCAGGCTAACACGCAGTTTAGAGGAACAATCCTGGTCCGGGTCGCGTTCCCTCGGGGAATCTGACGCCGACTTTCTGGATCTTGTTCCCGTCCATGGTCGCCACGGTCCAGATCGTGCCGTGCCATTCCACCTGGTCGCCTACTACTGGAGCGCCTCCGACCTTTTGTCGGATGAACTGCGCCAGCGGCATTTTCACGTCCAGACCATCGAGTTTCAGGCCGTACAGGGCGGCTACCGCACCCAACTCGGCATCGCCTTCGAGCACGAAGTCGCCGAAGAAACGCAGATCCAAACCACGTTGGGGTGCCTGGCTGAACAGTTTGCCCAAAGCCGGAAGATTGTGCTCGTGGCCGATCACGCAAAGCATGTCGCCGACTTCCAACACGGTACTGCCGGAAGGGTGCAGCAGTTGCTCGCCACGGAACAGCGCAGCGATACGCGTGCCTTCGGGCATTTTCAGCTCGCGCAGGGCGGCGCCGATGCACCATTTCTCCGCGCCCAAACGGTAGACGAACAGCTCCCACTCGCTGGTGACGTGCACCTCCAGGGCCGAGCGGGAGATCGGGGCAGGGTCTGGCGGCACGGTGACTTTCAGCAGCTTTGCCATCCAGGGCAGGCTTGTGCCTTGCACCAGCAGTGATACCAGCACGATGAAGAACGCCAGGTTGAAGAACAGCTGTGCGTCCGGTAGGCCCGCCATCAGCGGGAACACCGCCAGAATGATCGGCACCGCACCCCGCAGGCCAACCCAGGAGATGAAGGCTTTTTCGCGGCCGTGGAAGGCCTTGAACGGCAACAGGGCGGCGACCACCGATAGCGGCCGTGCCACCAGGATCATCCACAGCGCCAGGCCCAGTGCCGGCAGAGCGATCGGCAGCAAGTCGTGGGGCGTAACCAGCAGCCCCAGCACGAGGAACATGCCGATCTGGGCCAGCCAGGCCATGCCGTCAAGCATGTGCAAGATACCGTGGCGGCTGCGGATAGGCCTGTTGCCCAGCACCAGGCCGCACAGATAAACGGCCAGGAACCCGCTGCCGTGCAGGGCATTGGTCAGCGAGAACACCACAAGCCCCCCAGCGATGACCAGAATCGGGTATAGGCCGCCGGCCAGGTTGATGCGGTTGACCAATTGCAGCATCAGCCAGCCCCCACCCAGGCCGACCAGGCCACCGATGCCGAATTCGCGCAGCAAGTGGCCCAACAGGCTCCAGTGCAGGCCGGTCTGGCCACTGGCGATCATGTCGATCAGGGTGACAGTGAGGAATACCGCCATCGGGTCGTTGCTGCCCGACTCGATTTCCAGGGTGGCGGTAACCCGTTCGTTCAGGCCTTTGCCGCCCAGTAGCGAAAACACCGCGGCGGCGTCGGTCGAGCCGACGATGGCGCCGATCAGCAGGCCCTGGATCAGGCTCAGATCGAACAGCCAGGCGGCGACCATGCCGGTCAGCGCCGTGGTGATCATCACCCCGACCGTGGCCAGGGACAGCGCTGGCCACAGGGCCACTCGAAAACTCGCCACCCGTGTGCGCAGGCCGCCGTCGAGCAGAATCACGGCCAGTGCCAGGTTGCCCACCAGGTACGCGGTTGGGTAGTTGTTGAAGATGATGCCGCCACCATCCACGCCAGCGATCATGCCGACAGCGAGGATGATGACCAGAATCGGAATGCCCAGTCGCGACGACAGCGAGCTGACCAGGATACTTGCACCCACCAGCAATGCGCCGATCAGAAACAGGCTGTTGATGGTGCTGGCATCCAAAGGCAGTACTCCGGGGGGCGGGGCGGGGAAAGACTTGACTGGCAAGTCGCGTGCCAATCGATTCTAACCTGATGAATTGGCAGCCTGTAAAGCGTTTCTGCAGATGAAAAAAAGGCACCGCGAGGGTGCCTTCTATTTGGGTGGCCTAATGAGCGCTTTCGCGGTTAAAGCCGCTCCTACAGATACAGTGTGGGAGCGGACTCATCCGCAGCAGCCTCAAATGGCTTGGCTGAGTGGCGTCAGGGTCAAGCCTGCTTCACTTCACGCATTGGTTTGCCTTTGACCGGTGCATCGCCTGCCACATAGTACTTGGCAGTGCTGCGCGGCAGCGGCTTGCGGCCACGGATCTTGTCGGAGATTTTCTCGGCGATCATGATCGTGGTCGCATTGAGGTTACCGGTGATGATCAGCGGCATGATCGAGGCATCGACCACGCGCAGCCCCTGCATACCGTGCACTCGGCCTTCACCGTCAACTACCGCCATGTCGTCGGTGCCCATCTTGCACGAGCAGGATGGGTGGAAGGCGGTTTCGGCGTGCTCGCGGATGAATTTGTCCAGCTCTTCATCGGTCTGCACGTGCGCGCCCGGGCTGATTTCGCGGCCACGGTACGGGTCCAGCGCTGGCTGGGCCATGATTTCGCGGGTCAGGCGAATGCCGTCGCGGAACTCCTGCCAGTCCTGCTCGGTGGACATGTAGTTGAACAGGATGCTTGGGTGCTGGCGCGGGTCTTTGGACTTGGCCTGAACGCGACCGCGGGCGGGCGAGCGCATCGAACCCATGTGGGCCTGGAAGCCGTGTTCCTTCACACCGTTGGAACCGTTGTAATTGATGGCCACCGGCAGGAAGTGGTACTGGATGTTCGGCCACTTGAACTCAGGACGGCTGCGGATGAAACCGCCGGCCTCGAACTGGTTGCTGGCGCCGATGCCAGTCCCGTTGAACAGCCACTCGGCACCGATCGCCGGCTGGTTCCACCACAGCAGCGATGGGTACAGCGAAACCGGCTGGGTGCAGGCGTACTGCAGGTACAGCTCAAGGTGGTCCTGCAGGTTCTCGCCAACCCCTGGCAGGTCATGCACCACGGGAATGTCGAGGCTTTCGAGCAGGGCGCGTGGGCCAACACCGGAACGCTGCAGCAATTGCGGCGAAGCAATCGCGCCGGAGCTGACGATCACTTCCTTGCGGGCGCGGGCCTCCACGCGTTCTTCGCTGTCGCCGACCAGGTAGCTCACGCCTACGGCACGCTTGCCTTCGAACAGTACGCGGTCGCTCAGGGCGTGGGTGACGATGGTCAGGTTCGGGCGCTTCTTGGCCTGGTCCAGGTAGCCGCGAGCGGTGCTGGAACGGCGGCCGTTCTTGGTCACCGAGCGGTCCATCGGGCCGAAGCCCTCTTGCTGGTAGCCGTTGAGGTCTTCGGTACGCGGGTAACCGGCCTGCACGCCGGCTTCGACCATGGCGTTGAACAGCGGGTTGTTGCCCGGCTTGGGCGTGGCCACGCTGAGCGGGCCGTCGCCACCGTGATAGTCGTTCGGGCCGATGTCACGGGTTTCGGCTTTGCGGAAATACGGCAGGCAGTCCAGGTAGGTCCAGTCTTCAAGGCCTGGCAGTTCTGCCCAGCCGTCGAAGTCCATGGCGTTGCCGCGGATGTAGCACATGCCGTTGATTAGCGACGAACCGCCCAGGCCTTTACCGCGGCCACATTCCATGCGGCGGCCATCCATGTGCGGCTCTGGGTCGGTCTCGTAGGCCCAGTTATAGCGGCGGCCCTGCAGCGGGAAGGCCAAGGCAGCGGGCATCTGGGTGCGGAAGTCGAAGCGGTAGTCGGGGCCACCGGCTTCCAGCAGCAATACGCTGACACCGGCGTCTTCGGTCAGGCGGGTAGCCAGGGTGTTACCGGCCGAACCTGCACCGACGATAATGTAATCGAATTCTTGGGACATGAACGTACCCTCGTGTTGGCGGTGATCGGGGAGCGGGAGCGCCCGTGCCCAGAGGCACGGGCGTGGCTAGACAGGTTTTAGAAAACCGAGGTGTAGCCACCCAGCTCGACCTGCACCGACTTGATGCGAGTGTATTGAGCCAGCGAGCTGACGCCGTTCTCACGGCCTACGCCCGACTGCTTGTAGCCGCCAACCGGCATCTCGGCTGGCGATTCACCCCACGCGTTGATCCAGCAGATACCGGCTTCGAGCTGGTGGATGATGCGGTGGGCGCGGGAGATATCGTTGGTGCAGACACCGGCGGCCAGGCCGAAGTCGGTGTCGTTGGCGCGGCGGATGACTTCTTCTTCGCTTTCGTAGGTGAGGATGCTCATCACCGGGCCGAAGATCTCTTCCTTGACGATGGTCATGTCGTCGCGGCAATCGGTGAACACGGTCGGGGCCACGAAGGCACCCTTGGCGAATTCACCCTCAGTCAGACGCTCGCCACCGCACAGCACGCGGGCACCTTCTTCTTTGCCCTTGGCGATGTAGCCCAGCACGCTTTCCATGTGCTGGAAGCTGACCAGTGGGCCGAAGTTGGTATTTTCGTCTTCCGGGTTGCCAGCGCGAATGCGGGCAACGCGCTCGACGATCTTGGCTTCGAAGGCCGCTTTCATTTCGGCCGGGACGAACACGCGGGTGCCGTTGGTGCAGACCTGCCCCGAGCTGTAGAAGTTGGCCATCATGGCGATGTCGGCGGCCTTGTCCAGGTCGGCGTCAGCGCAGATGATCAGCGGCGACTTGCCGCCCAGTTCCATGGTGACTTCCTTGAGCGACGAGCTCGAGGCGCTGGCCATGACCTTTTTACCGGTGGTGGTGCCGCCGGTGAAGGAAATTTTCTCGATGCGTGGGTGCTCGGTCAGCCAGGTGCCCACTTCGCGGCCGCTGCCGGTCAGCACGTTGAACACGCCATTGGGCAGGCCGGCTTCGGTGTAGATTTCGGCCAGTTTCAGAGTGGTCAGGGAGGTGACTTCCGACGGCTTGAAGATCATTGCGTTGCCGGCGGCCAGCGCGGGTGCGGATTTCCACAGCGCGATCTGGATCGGGTAGTTCCACGCGCCGATACCGGCGGTCACGCCCAGCGGCTCGCGACGGGTGTACACGAAAGACGACTCGCGCAGCGGGATCTGCTCGCCTTCGATGGCCGGCACCAGGCCTGCGTAGTACTCCAGCACATCGGCGCCGGTGACGATGTCGACATAGCGGGTTTCGGAGTACGACTTGCCGGTGTCCAGGGTTTCCAGCATGGCCAGCTCGTCATTGCGCTCGCGCAGGATGTCGACGGCACGGCGCAGAATGCGCGAACGCTGCATGGCGGTCATCGCAGCCCAGACCTTCTGGCCGCGCTCGGCGCTTTGCACGGCCTTCTCGACGTCAGCCTCGGTGGCGCGCTGCACGTGGGCGAGGACTTCGCCGGTGGCCGGGTTGATGGCTTCGAAGGTGGCATCGCTGCCAGCGTCGACGTAAGCACCATCAATGTAGAGTTTTTGCGTTCCGAAACGGGCCATAGTGTCCTCGCAAGTGCAGTGTGTGATTGGCTGCGCGTCACGCTCCTGCCGGTGTGGCAAGCGCCGTGCGTGCTTGGTCAGCCACCTGGTCGGTTGTGCCCAGGGTGTGCTGTTTAGCCAGTTGTAGATCCATGTATTCGTTGGCAATCCGTATTGCCTGGTCGGTGTCGAATGCATCACCCGACAGCGCGCCACGCAGCCACAAGCCATCGATCAAGGCCGCCAGGCCGCGGGCTGCCTTGCGCGCATGGTAAAGCGGCAGGGCGCGGCGGAACTGGCAACACAGGTTGGAGTACAGACGGTGGTCGTTAATTCGCTGCAACCTGTGCAAATCGGGCTGGTGCATGCTGGAAGCCCAGAAGGCCAACCAGGTTTTCATCGCCGGGCCGTTCACCTGGCTGGCATCGAAGTTGCCCTCGATGATCACCTTCAGGTGGGCTCGCGGGCTGTCGTCGATCAGGGCCTGGCGACGTGCTCTTACGCCTTCGTTGAGCATGTTCATGATGTAACCCATCGTCGCTGCGATCAGGCCGTTCTTGTCCCGAAAGTAGTGACTGATGATGCCGTTCGACACGCCGGCCAAACGGGCAATCAGCGCAATGCTGGCGTCCCCCAGTCCGACCTGATCGACCGCCTGCAACGTGGCTTCGATCAACTGCTGACGGCGGATGGGTTGCATACCGACCTTGGGCATCTTGCTATCTCCTCAGGTCCTGCCAGCAGACGACAGACGGCTGACTCGGCGAAGACCAGTCTATTTTGTTTTGATTGAACGTTCAATCAATAAAGAATAAGCTCTGCGACAATTTGTGCCATTGACACTGTTCAAAGCGATCGGTGAGGCGCGAATTGACACCCCAGGAAATCGCGAAAACCCCCGGAATACAAGGCGTTGACGGGCATGGGCGATGCGAAATTCAGATTCTGCCGTACGGTCACTGGCCCTGCGACAGGCCCTTGGAGCGGGCGGGGTAGTCTGTGACCAATGCGCGCACCTAAGCGGTGATGCAGCAGTTTTCAACAGGCCGCCTGTCTGTTTTTTGCAACGTATCGACTCGGGATCGCGTTTTCCAAGTTGCTTTTATAACACCTGATGCAGTGGGGATATTCCACCAATTGCTCGGGAAAGACTGATTAGCCTCCACAGCCGCACTGCCCGGAGCATTCGTGCAATGAGTTCTGCCTCCCTTACCAAGCCCCCCGCCGAGAGGGTACGGGTCAACCGCGTGGTGTTCTTCACCTCCGCGCTGATGATTCTCGTTTTGACTGCCTTGCTGATCGCTGTACCCGAAACCGCTGGCCGTGTGCTGGGCGTCGCCCAGACATGGCTTACGCGCACCTTCGGCTGGTACTACATGCTGGTGATCTGCGGTTACCTGCTGTTCGTGGTTTACCTGGCCTTCTCCGATTACGGCAAGCTCAAGCTGGGCGGCAAGGATGACCAGCCCGATTTCAGCTACGGTGCCTGGGCCGGCATGTTGTTTTCTTCCGGCATCGGTATCTCGCTGTTGTACTTCGGTGCTTCCGAGCCACTGGACCACTACTTCAACCCACCGCAAGGCACCCCTGCCAGCCTTGAGGCCGCACGCCAGGGCCTGCAACTGACCTTCCTGCACTGGGGGCTGCATGGCTGGGCGATCTATGCGCTGGTGGGCCTGGCCGTGGGTTACTTCGCCTACCGCCATAACCAGCCGCTGGCGCTGCGTTCGGCCCTGTACCCGCTGGTTGGTGAGCGTTGGGTCAAAGGCGCTGCAGGCAATGCCGTGGACATCTTCGGTATGTTCGTCACCTTGCTGGGCCTGGTCACCAACCTGGGGATCGGTGCAATGCAGGTGGCCTCTGGGCTTGAATACCTGTTTGGCATGGACCACAGCAAAACCAACCTGTTAGTGGTGATCCTGGTGATGGCCGGCGTGGCAACCGTTGCCGCAGTGTCTGGCGTGGAAAACGGCATCCGCCGCCTGTCCAACCTGAATATCCTGCTGTTCAGCGGCCTGTTGATCTTCGTACTGCTGGCCGGCAACACCCTGCATCTGTTCAACGGTTTCGTGCAGAACGTCGGGGACTACCTCAATGGCATCGTGCTCAAGACCTTCGACCTGTACGTGTATGAAGGCGAGAACGGCCAGTCCGAGCGCTGGTTGGGCCTGTGGACGGTGTTCTACTGGGCCTGGTGGATCTCCTGGGGTCCATTCGTCGGCATGTTCATCGCCCGTATCTCCAAGGGCCGCACCGTGCGCCAGCTAGTCAGCGGGGTGCTGCTGATCCCACTGGGCTTCACCTTGGCCTGGCTGTCGATCTTCGGCAATACCGCATTGGACCTGGTGATCAACCACGGCGCTGTCGAGCTCGGCAAGACGGCGCTGGAGCAGCCTTCGATGTCGATCTACCAGCTGCTGGAGTACTTCCCGGCAGCCAAGATCGTCATCGGTGTGGCAGTGTTCGTGGGCTTTGTGCTGTTCCTCACCCCCGCCGACTCCGGTGCGGTGATGATGGCCAACCTGTCGTGCAAAGGCGGCAAGGTCGACGAAGATGCCCCACATTGGATGGTGGTGTTCTGGTCGGTGGTCATTACCCTGGTCACCATCGGCCTGCTGTTCGCCGGTAACTTCGAAGCCATGCAGACCATGGTGGTACTGGCGGGGCTGCCGTTCTCGGTGGTGTTGGTGCTGTTCATGTTCGGCCTGTACAAAGCCATGAAGCACGACGTTGCCGTCGAAAGCGAACGCGCCGAGCTGGCTGCCCGTGGCCGCCGCGGCTTCAGTGAGCGGCTGACCCAGCTCGACCTGCAGCCGACCCAGGCCGTAGTGCAGCGGTTCATGGACAAACAGGTCAGCCCGGCGCTCAAGGAAGCCGCCGTTCAGTTGCAGACCCTGGGTTTTGAAGTGGAAACCCGTGTTGGCCAGTCGCGCAGCATGATGGGCCTGCGGGTGATGATGGAGGAGGGCAACCCGTTCGTTTACGAAGTGAGCCTCGATGGCTACTTGGCGGCGCCAAGCGAGGCACCGGTGGAGGGCGAGCCCCAGGTGCGTCAGCGCTTCTACCGGGCCGAGGTGTACCTGCACGATGGCAGCCAGGAGTATGACCTGATGGGCTTTGCGCCGGAGCAGATCGTGCGTGACGTGCTCGATCAGTTCGAAAGCCACCGCCAGTTGCTGGGGCGTGTCTATAGCTGATCGCTGAGCCGCAGCGAGCAGGGGCCTGGTGCGAAAGCATCAGGCCTTTTTCGTTTGTGCGCAGTCGCAATATGTACAGCCAAGCGGGCTTGGGCGTGACGGCATGGTGGCGGCCCACCCACCAAGAAGCGCTCACCATGACTACACCTTCGACAACGCTGTTCGATTTCAAAGACGCTGTGGCCCGGCAGTTCGTCGGCAGGCCGACCCTGCGCCAGGTGGTCAGCACCCAGGTGCTGAATCTGTTGCTCGAAAAGCTGCCTTGGCTGGCTTACGTCACTCCAGCACTGACCGATGCCGAGCCACTGATGCTCGACAGCCCTGTGCTGGGCACCCGGCACTACACCACTGAGCCTTTGGTCGATCGGGTGCTGCAGGCGATGGTGGCGGACCAGCCGATGAACCTGGAGGCGCTCGACGGGCGTCACCATAACCTTGCGCTGGCCGCGACCCACCGCTTCGCCGGTGCCGATAGCGAGTTCGATACCCGCCGCCTGAGCGGCGTGACCGATGCCTTCAACCAACTGCTGGTGGATTTGCCCGAACACTTCTGCCATGCCCAGGTTGCTTACTGGCAGGGCCAGGGCAACGCCAATAATAACCGCGACAAGTGGTTGCAATGGCTGCTGAAGATGGCGCTGCTCAGCAACCTTCCGCGCCAAGGGCTCGATACCAAAGCGCAGGCGTGTGTGCGCGCGCTGATCGAAGGTGGTATCGGGCAGCCGGCAGTGTTTGCGGTGCAGGCCAACCTGATGTGGGATGAGCAGGCGGTGTCGCTGGTGCAACCGGGCTTGCTGCTGGTCGGTGAGTGGGATGAGGAACAGGTAGTGCTGTGGTACAGGCCGTCGAGCCAGGTCACGGCCTTCGCATCGCTCGATGCCTTCGGTCTGGCCTTACGCGACACCTTGGCGCTGGACTATGGTTTCGAGCGCCTGAGTTGGGACCGTCATGGCCTGGAGGGCAATGTATTCGCCCAGCTCACGGCGCTGCTGTTGACCCTGATGTGCGAGCAGATCACGCAACTACGCCTGCATGGCCTTGATGTGGCGCAGATGCAGGTTCTGTTCGCACAGTTGAGCGATCCTGCGCAGTGGCTGGTTGCCGGTTATTTCGACGACGATGGCCTGCAGGCCAAGCTGCCTTTGGGCTTGCTCGGCGCTTCGGCCAGCGACAGTTTCGCGGCTCAGCAGGCGCTGCTGGGCATGGCGCTGGCACAGGCGCAGTCAGAGGGGGGCTCGGCGCTCGATGGCGTGCAGGATCTACACACCTTTGCACGTAAGCGTTTGCGTGAGCAATTGCTGGCCGACTACCCGGTGGAGGCGAACTATTTTCCCGACGACCTGCTGCTTTCGCTTGCCTCGGCCCAGGGCATTGCGGGAGGCGCTGCGAGCGGGGCAGGTGGCGGCGAACCGCTGGTCCACAGGGGGGAGGTGACCCTCACGGCATTCGCCATCGGTAATCTGAGCTCCCTCAGTACGGCGGTGATCACCGGCGTCCGGCACCGTACCGGGCAGTTGATCATGCCTTGGCTGAGCGTGGATTACCTCAAGGGCCTGGTTCAGCGGGTCGACATCGGTGGCCAGTACCCACACTACGTGGCAACTGCCCTGAGCGACCTGGCCAGCCGGCCGCAGCGCACCCACTACTTCGCCCGCGAGTGGCGCCAGGGCCTGCTGTTCAGTGCCCTTGCTGCCAAGCTCGATGACAAGGTCACGGAGTTCGGTCTGCAGGGTGTGGTCGACTTTTGCCATGGCCGCCAGGGCCAACCGTCACCCAGCAGCGTGCTGATGCCCCTGGCTTTCAAGCGCCGTCCCGAGGCTAGCCAATCTGATGGTGTTCAAGGCATGTACCTGCTGATTTGCGCGCAGCCCTCGCGGGTGTTGTTGTACCGCCCGCTCTATGCCAAGGATACGCTGCTCGAGTACCCCAGCCTGGATGCCATGCTGGTGGCGATCCGCGCTTCGCCCGAGCTGCAGCAGAGCATGGTGGCGTGGATGGATCCGGCGGCGCGCCCAATTTATGACCACGGCGGCATCGGTGAGCCGCACATCAGCAGCATCGGCATCGACCCCTACAACCTGCCGGAAAAACCCGCGCCTGCCCAACTGGCAACTTTGCTGTGGGCCACGGGTGTGGATGAAAAACTGTATGCCGCCAACCAGGAGTTGCGTATTGCATTGGCCGATTTGCAAAGCACGTCCACCGCCGAAAGCCGCTGGGCGCTGCTCAGCCGCGGCGCCTGGCTATTGTTCGATGTGGTCAGCCTGGCGCTGCGCGGCCCTGTGGCCTCGGTGTCTTGGCTAGTACAGAGCCTCAGCGCGTTGGACGCAGAGCTGGAGGCATTGACCCAAGGCGACGATTTCGCTCGCCAGGCGGCAACCGTCGACCTGATCATCACTGCTGGCATGACCCTGCTGCATGCCCATCTGCCCAGCGCCGCAGCGAGCGACCCCCAGCCGCTACCAAAGGCAGCGGCATTCACACAGTTGCCAGCCCAGGATGGCCGCTACCAGGGCCTCTACGTTGTGCCTAGCCAAGGCAAGGTGACGACCCCTGGGCCGCTGCCATGGCCGGTGCCGCCGCTGGAGGGCACGGCGCAGATAGATTTCAGTTGGCGTGGCAACCAGGGTTTCAACGATTTGCCAACCCAGCGGCGCCAGGCCCTGATGGCCATGCGCGCCAAAATCGCACTGGACGGGGAGCAACCGCAGGCAACGGGTATTTATCAGGTCGCAGGCCAAGACTACATCTCGATGCTTGGTGAGGTATTTGCCGTGACTGCTACGCGCGACGGTATCCGCGTGGTTGACCCAGCCGGTGGACATGGCCCGTACCTTCTCTATCAAGGCGGCGCATGGCGGGTCGATACCCGCTTACGCTTGCGCGGCGGCATGCCCAAGGCGTCACTGCAGACGCAGTTCAGCAGGATGCTCGCACAGGTCGATCGGTTAAGCCATGAGTCCAACCAGGCTGCCAACCTGTTCCAAACGGCCCTTGACGAGGTGCAGGCGCTACAACGCAAGCGGGCGCAGTTGGCTGCGCTTGAAGCCACGGAGCAAACGCGGCGCCAGGATGCTGAGGCCGCAGGGGAGGGCGGTTTCGATCGTGCCGCCTCCGACCACCTGATAAGCCGCTACCAGGCACGCCTGAGCGAAATGGATGCGCAAGTGAAGGCAAAACGCCACGAAGTCGTGGCTACGCTGGAAGCGGTCATCGCCCTGGACCGCAAGCAAATCGCCCAGCTGAAGGTAATGCTCGAACCCAAGTATGGCCGTTATCGCCCCCATGAAATGGGCGATGTACTGGAGCGTCAGCTCAAGCTGCTGCTGCAGTCGACGATTCGCAACGCTGACTTCGCCCTCGGCGAACTGTACCTGCTGGCCGACTACAGCTATATCAGCCAGAGACGTCGGCAGTTCAGTGGCAAGTACCTGCATGAAATGGCCGAGCAATACCAACAGTTCCGCGCAGAACTCATTCCCCACATCGAACTCAATGAACGCGTGCTGGCCCTTCACGGCGAGCTCGACGTGCTGTTGCGCGATGCACCGGACACCTTGGACATCAGCGTCTCGACGACTCCGCGCAGCGTGGCGCAGTTGATCAAAAGCCGGCGCTTCACCACCATCGACTTGCGTTTCCAGCACGCGTTGAACCTTGCCGAGGCCGCTTTGCGCCTGGAGTCCAAAGCCATGCCCCGGCGCCTGCTGCGGTTCCAGAATGGGTTGATGAACCCGGCTCTGAACCGCGCCTCGTCGGCACACGGCGACTCACTGATGGCCAACCTGTCGGCCTCGGATCGGATCAGCATTTTGCAGGAGGCCTGGGATGAATACACCGCCGCAATCGTGCACTCCCTGCACATCGAACCCCAGGCCGGTGTATTGCTGGACCCTGTGATGTTGCGGCGCTACCGGGCGCAGATGATCCTGCTCAAGGAAGACGCCGGGCGCCGGTTGGTCGATGCCATGGCTGAGCAGGACGGCAAGCCGACTGCTTCAGGGCGGGTGCCGTACCCTGTCACACAGCAGCCGCAGCAGGTGATTCGCAACCGCGATGGCCAGTTGCTGATTGCCACGCAGGTCGAGGATCAAGGGCAAGTCGTCCTGCAGGTGCGTCAGTCGATCAGCGATAAAATCCTGCAGGTGTTCGAGCGCCAGGGGGACGCCTGGGTCGAGCGTGTTGCCAAGCCAGCTCCTGCTCGGGCGCAGCCAGGTCCAGCAGTGGATGTCGACGCCCAGGTGAAGGCGTTGCTGCTGGACCACCAGGAGGTGCTCGTCGCCGCCCAGGCTTATGTACTGGAAGATGTCAGTGGCGGGTTGCTCGATCGCCTGCTCAGTGACCAGGTGAACGTGCTGGAAACTGCCTTGGCAAGCTTCGCCGAGCAGGGTGCGCAGAGCGCGGCGACAGCACCGCTGAGCCAAGCGCTGATTGCGCTGCGCGCCTACCGGGTCGAACAGTTGACTGCGCTATTCAGCAAAACCCCATACCCCACCGCCAAAGCCTTGCGCTTCCTGCATGAGCAGCGCTTGATCAAGGTTGAGTACGTGCGCCGCGAGGTTTCTGCCAATACCAGCCCGTTCGACGAGTTCAAGATCATGCGCCTGAACGCCCCAGGCGCCAGTAAAGGGCGACCGCTGTGGGCTGCGCACTTCCATTTGCCGTCGCAAACCGCGAACCTGGCCGACTTCACTTACGCCCATCTCAAGCGTTGGAGTCAGCGCCAGATGGGGCGGCAATTCGAGTCTGTGAGCGGTCAGCGCGTACATCGTGGGCGGCTAGAGCAGGCCGATGTGCAGGGCATCATTGCGTTGAACTGATAGTTAACCGAAAGTGCAGGCCCGGTTCTGACGAGCGGGCCTGATCGCCCTCAGCCGTCAGTCGTTGCGAGCAATATTTAGGCCTGGCCGGTCAGGCTGGCTCTATAGGGTTCCAGGCTATTCTCAACCTGGAGACAAGCGCCCATGCCCCCCCTGAACGATGACAAACATGCTGTGGCCGCGCACTTCGCTAGCCGCCCGACTCTGCGCCAGGTCGCGGGGCAGCAACTGATGCAGGTGCTGATCGCACAGTACCCGGCCATTGCCCACTACCGGCCTGAACTGACCTCTGCTCAAGCGCTGTATTTGATGATTCCGCAAGTCGATGGCACCTGGAGCCACCAGCCTTTTGTCGACTACGTCCTGCAAGCGCTACTGACGCGTCGTGTGCTGGATTTTCCCTGGGTGGCCGGCCTGGACTATCGCCTCAGCCTGCAAGTCCCCTACCGTTTCTATGCCAACCCTGACCCATTCCAGAGCTCCGATGACGATGTGGTCAGGCCCCAAGCGCTGACCGCCGCGCTCAACGATCTGTTGCTGCTGTTGCCCGAGCAGTTTTGCCAGGCGCAAGCCGACTACTGGCAAGCGCTGGGCGTCAGCGGTGTCAGCCGTGACCTGTGGCTGCAACAGACGATCAAAGCCGCCTGGTTGGCCAACCTGCCTATGCAGAACCTGGATGCCGAGCAGCAGAGCTACATCCACGGTGCGCTTCAGGGCGGCCAGCGATCGCCCAGTGTTAGCGTGGTACAGGTACGACTGAGCCAAGGCAGCCAGAGCTATCGCTGCCTGTTGCCTCATTTGCTGATCATGGGGGAAAGCGATGCGCGCAAGGTACTGCTGTGGTGCGCGCCGTGCAGTGTGATCCGTGCGTTCGATTCGCTGGACGAGTTCGCCTTGGCCCTACAGGATACGTTCGCCCAGCGGCATGCATTCGAGGGTTTCGTTTGGGACCGCTTTGAACTGGAGGGCGATGCTTTCGCCCAGTTGAGCGCGCTGATGCTCGAGGCGCTGCTTGAGCCTGTGACCCGCGTGCGCTATTGGCAACTAGCTGACGTTGACGCGCTTGAGCAGTGTTTCGCTGGCCTGTGCGATCCATCACGCTACTTTATCGATGGCTATCGGTTGACCGAACCACGCGCCAGCACCCTATTGCCACCGCGCTTTCTGCATGCAGCGGCGGCCGATAGCTTCGCTTGCCAGTGCGCATTGTTCGACCTAGCCCTGGCCCAAGCACAGTCCGATGGTATCGGCGCCCTGGAGGGGGTGCTGGACCTGCACGCCTACACACGCCAGCAGCTGCGGGCGCAGTTGCTGGCCGACCATCCCGATGACGCCAACTACTTCCCCGACGACCTTGAATTGACCCTGACCATCGCCCGCGGCACGCCGGGCGGTGCTGGCGCAGGCGTGGGTGGCGGCAGTGTGGAGCATCGGCGCCTGAGCTTGACCGAGTTCGCCATTGGCAATCTCAGCGCTTTGCAAGGCGCAGTGCTCAGCGCTGTGCACCACCGCCAAGGGCAGTTGATCATGGACTGGATGAACCCAGCCTATGTGCAGGCCCTGGTGCAAAAGGTCGACATTGGTGGTCACTACCCGGCGTATGTCGCTCAATGCCTGGATGACCCCGAACAGCGCCCACAGCGGGTGGCCCGGTTCGGGCGTGAATGGCGTTGCTCGCTGTTGTTCAGTGCGCTTTCGGCCCGCTTGGCCAATGACCTCAGCGAAGCTGGCCTGCATTGCGTTGTCGACTACTGCCGGGGTGTGGTTGACCCCCAATTACCTGCGCAGATGCTGATGCCACTGGCGTTCAAGCGCGAAGCTACGGCGCCGGCCAGCGACCAGGCAACTGGCATGTACGTGCTGTTTTCCACGCAGCCTGCATGTGTGCTGCTGTATCGCCCGTTATACGGCGATGTGGCGATCACCGAGTACCCCAGCATCGAGGCGATGATGGCGGCGATAGGCCAGGCCGGTGCGCTGCAAACTAGCGTCCTTGACTGGCTGAGCCCGCAAGCTCGTCGTGTCTATGACTGGGGTGGTTTCCTTGAGCCTCATTTGCTCAAGCCAATTTTCGATACCTCAGTGTTGCCTGCGCGGGTCAAGCCTGCCTCGTTCGAAGCCCAGTTCTGGCAGCGGGATGTCGATGCTCAGCTGTACCAGGCCAACCGGGACCTGCTGGTGGAGCTGGCCGACCGCCAGACGGTTTCCAACCAGGAAAGCCGTTGGGCCATTCTCACCCAGGGCGCCTGGCTGTTGTTCGATTTGGTCAGCTTGTGGCTGCGCGGCCCGGTGGCTTCGGTAGCATGGTTGGTGCAGGCTCTTGGGGCTTTGCAAAACGATGTGGCGGCGTTGCGTGGCAGCGATGCATTCCAGCGCTCTGCTGCCGTGGTGGATCTGCTGCTCAATGCATCCATGGCTTTGATGCATCTGCGCCTGCCAGGCGCACCGCAAGCAACGGCATCGGTCCTGCCCGCTTCGGCCATCGAGCAATGGCCGAGGGTGCATCCGGCCAGTCGTGCTCAGGCATCCATGCCGGCCCAAGGCAAGGTCGGTTTACCAGGTGCCCTGGCAGAGCAGGCCACGCAACTGGACTTTTCCTGGCGTGGCGCCCAAGGCCTGAATGTGCTCTCGGCCGAACGACGCAAGGCGCTGCAAAGCATGCGGGTGCGCCAATCGCTCAGTGGGCTGGAAATGATCGAAAGCGGTGAGCACCATGGCCTTTACGCGCTCGATGGGCAGCATTACTTGCAATTGGCTGGCGATGTTTACGGCGCGCGCGTTACCGACCAAGGCGTTCGTATCGTAGACCAGGCTGGGCGAGCGGGGCCCTGGGTGGCGTTGGTCGATGGTCAGTGGCGAATCGACCATGCCCTGCGGTTGCGCGCCGGCATGCCGCGTAGTCGCTTGAAGGCAATGCGAGAAGAAAACCAGAAGCTGCTCGAAAGCCTGCGGCATACCGAAGCAGACTTGGCGAGGAACAATAACCGGCTGGGTATGCAACTGGAGGGGCATCGCGAAATGCTTATCCAAAAAGACCAGCAGATCGAAGCCTTGCTAGCACGGCCGGAGCTGGACGAGTTGAGCCAGAACCTTCTCGACCTGACTCGTCGCCTGCGCAAGAAGCTCAACGAAAAGGTCATCTACGAACTCAAGGCAGTGGTCGAGAATGGCATAGAGCATGATCAAGTGTTGGCGCGGCTGAACGCCATGCGCATCGACGAGAAAACGCTGCTCGACTCGCTCAGCGAACAGCGCAGCAGCGTTCGTCAGGCACTGATCCAGAACCTCTCGGTTTACTACAACGAGATGGCCAAGATGATCAATGACGAGGGCTTGGATGATATTTCCAAGGACATCGCCGTACGCCCCGAAGGTGAGCGCGAAATCCAGCACTACAAAGACTTCCTGGGGATGCTGGAGAATGTCATCAAGTGGGAAACCGACCTGGTCGATATTTCCCGGGTTTTGGACAAGTTACTGGTCGATACCCTCAACGATAGCTCGATCCTGTACAGGGACGAGGGGAGTGGCGCAAGGATCAACAAGGACCTGGAGCTCAAGGAAACCATCGAGCGGCGTCGGCTATCTGCTATCGACCTGGACTTCCGTCTGCTGCTCGATTTGGCCGAGGCCAGCCTCGACCGGTTGGTGGACGTCGACGAGCGCACCTTGGAGCAATACCTGGATTACCTTGGCAGCGAGACCTTGATCAGCGCGGGCAATGCCCATGGCGATCTGGCTTCAAGCGAGCTCTCGGCCGCTGAAAGGATCGAGGTGCTGGCAGGCATTCTGGAGGTTTACGAAGAAGCCAGGGGCATGGCGGACTACCTGACCAGCCTGGGTGGCCCGGCGATCCGGCAAGATCGTCTGCAGCAGTACAAGCTCAGGCTCGAGGGCCTTCAGAGCTTGGCGGAAAAGGATATGGCCGAGGCTGTACGGGAAAAAGAACTTGAGCAGCCGCCCGCACGGCAGCCCCCTACTTATGCGCCGCGCGGTGGCCGGCGCAAGGTGGTCAGGACCAACCGAGGCCGCAGCGTTCTGGGTGAAGAGGTAGAGATCGACGGCGTTGCCGTGGTTCAGCAACGAGACTTCCGCACCCAGAACGTCATCAAGACGTTTCATAAACAGGGTGAAGAATGGGTCGAGCAAGCCGCTGGATTAGGCGGCAGCGAACTGCCACCTTTCTCGCCCAAGGACCCGCGCATCGCGCGTCAACGTGCACAGGCACTGGTGGACCAGGTGGATTCGGTGATTTCCCTGGCTCGCCTGTATGTCAAATCGGATGAAGCGCTCGGGCTCTCCACGGTCGTGGAAGAGCATATCGATAAGATCAAAGAAGCGCAGGCCAAGCTACCCAGGCTGACCCCCGAAGACGAACTGTTCGACAGCCTGAGCCAGGCAGTGACCAGGCTGCAGGCAACCCAGCGTGCTCTGCTGACCGGGATGTACCTGGTCACCTTCCACCCGACGGCGAAAAGTTTGCGCTTTTTGGTCGAGCATCAGGAAGTGACCGTTCACCGTGCCGGGCCCCGGCGCATGCTATCGGCGAAGGACTACCTGGATGTCTACGAGATTCGCCGACGCGTCAGGGCTGGCGAGCAGGAGGGCGAAGGTTTGTGGGAGGCGCATTTCCATTACCCCACGGCCACAACTGGCGCACGGCAGTTCAGCAAGGGCCATCTGAAGCTCTGGTCGCAGCGCAAGCTGGGCCGCAAAGCGCAGCTTCAGGCGGCAGCCACCGGCAAGGACTTGCTGGCGATCTACCGGGGTGAGGTGCGGCTGAACGATGTCGAGGGCATCATTCCTTTCGATTGACCGGGTCAGCGGTTCTGGTAACGGCCATGCTTGCCATGGGCTGGCATGGCCTGATTACCGCGCTCGGCGATCATCTGCTGCAGCCTTACCAACTCGATGCCCTGGCTTTTCAGGCGCGGCAGTTGCTGTTCGAGTACCGCCAGGGTTTGCGGGTATGGGTGGCCGATCAGTACCGCCGAGCCTTG
This sequence comes from Pseudomonas sp. 51_B, assembly GCF_017491595.1. Lineage (NCBI taxonomy): Bacteria > Pseudomonadati > Pseudomonadota > Gammaproteobacteria > Pseudomonadales > Pseudomonadaceae > Pseudomonas > Pseudomonas sp. 51_B. The sequence goes on along the minus strand of NZ_JAFGYW010000016.1, from coordinate 39,519 downwards.
CTTGTGCGCCAGGGCGATGCCTTGCTGCAATTGTGCGGCAATGGCTTCAGGAGTGCGCACGTCGTCGAGGAATACATCCCGTGAAACATGGGCCAGGCCTTCGGCCTGCGCCTGGGCCGCGGCGACCGTAGCTGCGCTGGTACGGCTGTCGACGAAGAACAGGTGCCGGCGCTGCAGTTCGCCCATCAACCAAGTCATTGGCTCGCGCTGTGCGGTCATGCGGCTGCCCATATGGTTGTTGATGCCCGCAGCGTACGGCACTTTGGCCAAGGCCGCGTCCAAGCGCCGCGCCAGCTCTTCGATGGCGATCCCTGGGTGCCAGGCGTAGGGCCCGGTGGCTGGGTCCATGGGCATGTGCAGGATCACCGTCTTGCCGGCCTTGTGGGCCTGGCGGGCGAAGTCAGTGGCATGCGGGGTATCGGGCATGATCGCCATGGTCACCGGCCCTGGCAGGGCGAGTGTGCGGGTGTCACGCTCGGTGTTCTGGCCCAGATCGTCGATGATGATGCTCAGGTAGGCCTTGCCGGCCGGTGCCGCTTGCGCAGCACCGGCCATCAGGCAGAACAGAATACACAGCAGATAACGCATGGGTTGGGTCAGTCACCCTTGGTGATGTTCAGGCCCTTGAGCAAGCTCAGCGCCTGGCTCAGCTGATAGTCGCTGTCCTGCGGGCGGTCCTGGCGCTTGGCCTTGCTGCTGCCGGTCGGGCGGTCGGCGCCACCGTTGCCGTTGCCCAGGTGACCCTGCAGGTCGGCTTCCTTGAAGGTGTCGTTGTCATTGTCGCTGGCATCGGCGGTGAGCTTGGCCTGACGAACTTCGATATCGGGCACGATACCTTGTGCCTGGATCGAGCGGCCGTTGGGGGTGTAATACAGCGCGGTGGTCAGCTTGAGCGCACGATCGTTGGCCAATGGCAGTACGGTCTGTACCGAACCCTTACCGAAGCTGTCGGTGCCCATCAGTACGCCGCGCTTGTGGTCCTGCAGGGCGCCAGCGACGATCTCCGAGGCCGAGGCGCTGCCACCGTTGATCAGCACCACCAGCGGAACACCTTCGCTGGCGTCGGCCGGGTCGGCAGAGAAGCGCAGCTCGGAGTTGGCGATCCGGCCCTTGGTGTAGACGATTAGGCCCTTGGTGAGGAAGTGGTCGGCCACTTCCACGGCCGCCTGCAGCACGCCACCTGGGTTGTTGCGCAGGTCGAGGATCACCCCGCGCAGCTTCTTGCCGTTGTCCTTGCGCAGCTTGGTCAGGGCTTTGCCGACTTCATCGCCGGTCTTGACCTGGAACTGGGTGATGCGGATGTAGCCATAGCCGCTTTCGAGCAGTTGGCTTTTCACGCTTTTGACCTGAATGACCGCGCGGGCAAGGGTTACATCGAACGGGCTGCCGCCGTCGCGCACCAGGGTCAGGGTAATCTTGTCGCCAACCTTGCCACGCATCTTGTCGACCGCTTCGGTCATGGTCTGGCCGCGGGTGGGGGCGCCGTTGATCTTGACGATCAGGTCACCGGCCTGGACCCCGGCGCGGGAAGCCGGGGTGTCGTCGATTGGCGACACCACTTTGATCATGCCGTCTTCCTGACCCACTTCGATGCCAAGGCCGCCGAATTCGCCGCTGGTGCTTTCCTGCAGCTCCTGGAAGTCCTCAGGGCCAAGGTAGGCCGAGTGTGGGTCGAGGTTGCTGAGCATGCCTTTGATGGCATTTTCCAGCAGGGTCTTGTCGTCCACCGGTTCGACATAGGCGGCTTTGATGCGGTCCATGACCTCGGCGAAGGTGCGTAGCTCCTCCAGCGGCAGCGGGGCCTTGGCGGTCACCTCGGTGACGGGCATCGCGGCGGATTTGGCGGGTGCTTTCGCCGGCTCCGCGGCGCAGGCCAGGGGCGCACCGATCGCCAGAGCGATGGTCAGGGCCAGCTGGGTGAGGCGAGGCGAGTGCAGCATGTCGAACGAACTCCTGATCCTGTAAGCGCTCCCTGGGGAGCATCGGTGCGGCGCCTGGCGCTATACCGTTTGTTGTGTGTCAGCCGCGGCACCATTGTGCGGGGTCGGTCGGCCGGCCCTGCTGGCGGATGGCGAAGTACAACCCTGCACTGTCCTGGCCACCGCTGTCGCCAACGGTGGAAATGGCTTCGCCGGCCTTGACGATGTCGCCGGCGCTCTTGAGCAGGCTCTGATTATGGCCGTACAGGCTCAGGTAACCATTGCCATGGTCGAGAATGACCAGAAGTCCAGCGCCACGCAACCAGTCGGCGAACACCACTCGCCCGCCATGCACGGCGTGCACTTGCGTGCCGGGGTTGGCGCTGATCATCACCCCGTCCCACTTGGCTCGGGCATCATTGCCGCGGGCATCGCCAAAGCGTGCCAGCAGTCGACCGTTGACTGGCCACGGAAGTTTTCCCCGTGCAGCAGAAAATGCACCGCCATAGCTGGCGCCATCACTGGAAACCATCGGGCCGAGGGTGGTGCGAGCCTTTTTCGGGGGCTCGGCATCGTCTTTGTCGGCCCGTGCGGCCAAGGCTTCTTGCTGCCGGCGCTTCTCGGCCTCCTGCTGGGCGAGCAGAGCCTTCTGCCGCGCTTGCTCGGCTTCGCGGGCCTGGCGGGCCAGGGTTTCTTCGATGGTCTTGAGCACTTTGGCCAGATCCGCCTGGTCCTGCTGGCGGGCCTGCAGTTTCTGGTCGCCGCTCTTCACGTCGTTGTTGAGCTTGGCCAGCACCTGCTGACGCTTGCTGCGTTCGGCGTCCAGGGCCTGGCGGCGGGTGTCGAGGTCGGCGCGCTGGGCCAACAGTTGTTCCTGCTGGCGGGAGATGTCCTGCTCGACATTGGCCAACTGGCGCAGGGTTTCGTTGAAGGCCTTTAGCTGGTCCAGGCGGGCTTTGCTCAGATAGTCGTAGTACGTCAGGGTGCGGGCGAACTTCTCAGGGTTCTGCTGGTTGAGCAGTAACTTGAGGTATTCCTCGCGGCCGTTGTTCTGGTAGGCCGAGCGAGCTTGTATAGCGATCAGCCGTTGCTGTTCAACGCGGGCGCTCTGGAGTTTTTTTTTCTCGGTATCAAGGCGCTCCAGCTCGCCCTCGGTCTTTTTTAGTTCTTGTTGCAGGGCCTCCACCTGCTTCTCCAGGTTACCGATGTCGGTTTCGGTGGCCTTGAGGTCTTTTTGCACTCCGGCTTTTTCTTCCTGCAGCTTGCTTAGCGTCTTTTTGAGCTCGGCAATGTCCTGGCGGGTGGCATCCAGTTGCTGCTGGGTCTGTGCGCGCTCATCGGCGAAGGCCGGGCTGAGCAGGCAGGACAGGGCTAAGGGGATCAGGGCGCGTAGCATGGGGTTCGGCGTACCAGGGATGAAGACTGGCCTAGTATGGAGCAGCGGCAAGCGCCAAGCTACCTGCGGCAAGAAAAAGCGAGCAATGGCAGGCCTGATCTTGCCGCGTGCAGCTGGCAGCGTTAGGCGTCGAGCAGGATCGAGGTGCCGGTCATTTCAGCCGGTTTTTCCAGGCCCAGCAGCTTCAGCATGGTCGGCGCCACGTCGGCCAGTACGCCGCCTTCGCGGACCTTGACCTTGCGTTTGCCGACATAGATGAACGGCACCGGCTCACTGGTGTGCGCGGTGTGGGCCTGGCCTGTGCAGGCGTCTTCCATCTGTTCGACGTTGCCGTGGTCGGCGGTGATCAGGGCCTCGCCACCGACCTTCTCCAGCGCCTGAACGATGCGCCCGACACAGGTGTCCAGGGCTTCGACAGCCTTGACTGCAGCGTCGAAGACACCGGTGTGGCCGACCATGTCGCCGTTGGCATAGTTGGCCACGATCACGTCGAAACGCTGCTGCTCGATGGCTTCGACGATGCGGTCGGTCACTTCAGGCGCATTCATCTGCGGCTGCAGGTCGTAGGTGGCAACCTTCGGCGACGGGATCAGGATGCGCTCTTCGCCCTCGAATGGCTCTTCGCGGCCGCCGGAGAAGAAGAATGTAACGTGCGCGTACTTCTCGGTTTCGGCGATACGCAGCTGAGTCTTGCCGTTTTTCGCCAGGTACTCACCCAGCACGTTGTCCAGGCTGGACGGTGCAAAGGCGGCCGGAGCGGCAATTTTGGCCGAGTACTGAGTCAGGCCGATGTAGGCGGCCATCTTTGGCAGACGCGCCCGTGGGAACTCGTTGAAGTCCGGTTCGACGAAGGCACGCGACAGCTCACGAGCACGGTCGGCGCGGAAGTTCATGAAGATCACCGCATCGCCGTCTTCGACCTTGACCGGTGCGCCGATGCGCGTGGCCTTGACGAATTCATCGTTCTCCTCGCGGGCGTAGGCCGCTTCCAGGCCTGCCAATGCGGTGTCGGCGCTGTAGTCGGCCACGCTGTCGACGATCAGGTTGTAGGCCGCGCTAACGCGGTCCCAGCGGTTGTCCCGGTCCATCGCGAAGTAACGGCCGATCAGGCTGGCGATGCGGCCCTTGCCGAGCTTGGCGAAAGTCGCGTCGAGCAGTTCGATCGACGACTGCGCGCTGCGTGGCGGGGTATCGCGGCCGTCGAGGAAGGCGTGCAGGTAGATGTTCTCGGCGCCACGCTGGGCGGCCAGTTCGGCCATGGCGACCAGGTGGTCCTGGTGGCTGTGCACGCCACCGTCGGACAGCAGGCCGAGGATATGCACGGCCTTGCCGGCGCCGACTGCCTTGTCCACCGCGCCACTTAGCACGGGGTTTTCGAAGAATTCGCCATCGCGGATAGCCTTGGTCACGCGGGTGAAGTCCTGATAGACGACGCGCCCGGCGCCGAGGTTCATGTGGCCGACTTCAGAGTTGCCCATTTGCCCATCTGGCAAGCCGACATCCATCCCGGAGCCGGAAATCAGGCCATGCGGCTGGGTGGCGCGCAGACGGTCGTAGACCGGGGTGTTGGCGGCGTAAATGGCGTTGAATTCGTGGCTTTCGCTATGGCCGAATCCATCCAGGATGATCAGGACCAGGGGTTTGGGCGTGCTCGTCATCAATCAAACTCACGGTTGTTCAAAGATGATAAAGACACGCATTTTAGGGCAAATGCGCCATCTGCGGCGAATAATCGTCCTGCCACCCGACCGGCGCAGGCCTGCAGCAACATGAACCTACCTTTACCACCGGCCCATCGGGCTTTGGTGGCACAGGGGGGCTGTGTATACTGGCCGGCATTTTCAATCGCCTGGAACACCGCTGATGGTTGCTCACCTGATTCAATTCGCGACAGATCACTACATCCTGGTGGCGATCTTCGTGATTCTGCTGGTTGCCTTGCTCGTCAACGAACTGCGCCGTGGTGGCCAGAGCCTGAGCAATGGCCAACTGACCGCGCTGGTCAATGCCGAGCAGGCACTGGTCATCGACATTCGCCCGTCCAAGGAGTACTCGGCCGGCCACATCGTCGGTGCACTGAACATTCCACAGGACAAAGTTGCCAGCCGCATGACCGAGCTGGAAAAACACAAGGCCAAGACCCTGATCGTCGTCGACGCGATGGGCCAGCAGTCCGGCGCGGTCTGCGGCGAGCTGATCAAGGCTGGTTTCACCGCCGCCAAGCTCAGCGGTGGCGTTTCCAGCTGGAAAGCCGATAACCTGCCCTTGGTGAAGTGATATGAAGCCTGTCATCGTCTATTCCAGCGACTATTGCCCCTACTGCATGCGCGCCAAGCACCTGCTCCAGAGCAAGGGCGTGGCCTTCGAGGAAATCAAGGTCGACGGCAAGCCGCAGGTGCGTGCCGAAATGAGCCAGAAGGCGGGCCGTACCTCCGTGCCGCAGATCTGGATCGGCAGTACCCACGTCGGTGGATGCGATGACCTTTACGCCCTGGAGCGCGCCGGCAAGCTCGACGCGCTGCTGGCGCCCTGACTTGCCCTGCATTCAAAACCATTAGGATAAGGATCTGCCATGACTGACCAACAGACCAACGGCGCTGCTGCAGAAGACAACAGCCCGCAGTTCTCCATGCAGCGTATCTACGTGCGTGACCTGTCGTTCGAAGCCCCGAAAAGCCCGCAGATCTTCCGTCAGGCCTGGGAGCCGAGCGTTGCCCTGGACCTGAACACCAAACAGAAGGCCCTTGAGGGTGACTTCCACGAGGTGGTGCTGACCCTTTCGGTTACCGTGAAGAACGGTGACGAAGTCGCATTCATCGCTGAGGTTCAGCAGGCCGGTATCTTCCTGATCAAGAACCTCGACGCTTCGTCGATGAGCCACACCCTCGGCGCGTTCTGCCCGAACATCCTGTTCCCGTACGCCCGTGAAACCCTGGACAGCCTGGTGACCCGCGGCTCGTTCCCGGCCCTGATGCTGTCGCCGGTCAACTTCGACGCCCTGTACGCTCAAGAGCTGCAGCGCATGCAGGAAACTGGCGAAACGCCTACCGTGCAATAATTCTGCCGGTATCGAAAAAGCGCTCCTCGGAGCGCTTTTTTAATGCCTGTGCCGACCTGTTCGCGGGCTAACGGTCAGCTCCCGGCAAACCCATTCTGCCGCCAGGCTTCATAGACGGTCACCGCCACGGTATTGGACAGGTTAAGGCTCCGGCACCCTGGCCGCATCGGCAGGCGCAAGCGCTGTTGCGCTGGCAGGCTATCCAGGACTTCTGCGGGCAGGCCTCGGCTCTCAGGCCCGAACAAAAATGCATCCCCTGGCTGATAAGCCACCTCATCGAAAGGGTGCGAACCCTTGGTGGTGAAGGCGAACAGGCGCGGGTTGCCCAGGCTTTCCAGGCATTGAGCCAGGCTCTGGTGGCGTTTGAGCGTGGCATACTCGTGGTAGTCCAGCCCTGCCCGGCGCAGGCGCTTGTCGTCGAGTTCGAAGCTGATTGGCTCGATCAGATGCAGGGCACAACCGCTGTTGGCGCACAGGCGGATGATGTTGCCGGTATTGGGCGGAATTTCTGGTTGAAAAAGGATGACGTGAAACATGCACGGCTCCAAACGTGAAGATGACGAGCATTCTACCCTCGAACCGGACCTGCGTTCGAAGGCCTGGCCGCGGATGCTGCTTTCCCTGGCGCTGTTTGGCGTGCTGGTGGGCCTGATGATCGGGCGCCTGACGGCCCCGGATGAGCGTGTACTGGAGCAGGTCGAGGTGGTACAGGGTGGCCTGGACCTGTGGTTCAACGAAGCCCCCAAGCTGCATGGCGAAAATGTCGAGGGCACCGTGGCTGTGCTGTTCGAGGCCCAAGGCAAGGCTCAGCGCGGTCAGCTGGACTTGCAGGGTAAGCCGGTGGGCTGGCGTTTGCAGGACAGCGACAAGGGGCTGTTACTGACACTGATTGCCGCGCGCCCCCTGCACGGTGAATGGGCCGGTGCAGAGGACGCTGGGCGTTGGCGGGTGCAGGTGAGGCTGCGCGAATAAAAGAGGGGATTCCCGGCCTGCCTGTACCGAGGTCCCCAAAGGGGGCTACTGCGTATTAAAGAGGGGATGGCCCGGCCTGCCTGTACCGAGGTCCCCGAAAACGGCTACTGCGAATAAAAGAGGGGTCACCCGGCCTGCCTGTACCAGGGCCCCCGAAACTGGGTATGTACCTACCATTGCAGGTGGCGTGCCAGTTTTGCAAAACCCGTGATTACTGGGCCTTGAGGGCAATTTGGCCGTTTTTACAGGGGGTTTGTGCCTTGGTGAGGTGCATCGGGCACAGCAACGGTGCATCACAGGGCAAAAACGTCTAAGGCCGCGAAGGGGCCTTAGTGAGTTCACGGACGAAGCACTGGGTCAGTGGTCGTCACCTTCTTCGTCATCCCCGCCATCTACATTCATCCCCAACTCTTTGATCTTGCGGGTCAAGGTATTGCGGCCCCAACCCAGCAGCAGTGCCGCATCGCGACGGCGCCCGGCGGTGTGCTTGAGTGCGGTCTCGATCATGATGCGCTCAAAGCTGGGCACTGCGCTGTCGAGCAAGTTCGACTGGCCGCGGGCCAAGGCTTGGTCGGCCCACTGGCGCAGGGCTTGTTCCCAGTTGGTCACCGGCGCAGCATCCTGCGGCAGGTTCAACAGCTCCGGCGGCAGGTCGCCAATCAGCACTTCGCGGCTGGAGGCCATCACGGTGATCCAGCGGCAGGTGTTTTCCAACTGACGCACGTTGCCCGGCCATGGCAAGTTGCGGATGAACTCTTCGGTTTCTGGCTTGAGCAGTTTCGGCTCGACCGCCAGCTCCTGTGCGGCACGGCCCAGGAAATGACGGGCCAGTGCCGGGATGTCCTCGCGGCGGTCTGCCAGGCGGGGGATATGGATGCGGATCACATTGAGGCGGTGGAACAAGTCTTCGCGGAACTTGCCAGCGGTTACCAGTGATTCCAGGTTCTGGTGGGTTGCGGCGATGATTCGCACGTCGACCTTCACCGGCACATGCCCGCCCACGCGATAGAACTCGCCATCGGCCAGCACTCGCAGCAAGCGGGTTTGGGTGTCGGCCAGCATGTCACCGATTTCGTCGAGGAACAGCGTGCCGCCGTCGGCTTGCTCGAAGCGCCCGCGACGCAGGTTGGCCGCGCCGGTGAATGCGCCTTTTTCATGGCCGAACAGCTCAGACTCCATCAAGTCCTTCGGAATGGCCGCCATGTTCAGAGCAATGAACGGCGATGCGGCACGTGGGCTGTGGCGGTGCAGGGCGTGCGCCACCAGCTCTTTACCCGTACCGGATTCGCCGTTGATCAGTACGGTGATGTTGGAGTGGCTCAGGCGACCGATGGCTCTGAACACCTCCTGCATGGCCGGCGCTTCGCCGATGATTTCCGGGGTGCGAGCCAGCGTTGGGGGTACATCCAGGCCTTGCTGTTCCTGAGCGTGCTGATTGGCGCGCTTGACCAAAGACACCGCTTCGTCGACGTCGAATGGCTTGGGCAGGTATTCGAAGGCGCCGCCCTGATAGGACGCCACAGCGCTGTCCAGGTCGGAATGGGCGGTCATGATGATGACCGGCAGCCGGGGGTGTTGTTCGCGAATCTGCGCCAGCAGGTCGAGGCCGCTGGCGCCGGGCATGCGAATGTCAGAGATGATCACATCCGGTTGCTGGCGAGCCAGGCGGCCCATCACACCATCGGCGCTGTCGAAGCTCTGGGTGGTCATGCCTTCCTGTTGCAGGGCTTTTTCCAGGACCCAGCGGATGGAGCGATCATCATCGACGATCCATACGGTTTCACTTCGGCTCATGAGGCGTTGGCTCCTTGTTCCAAGGGCAGGAAGATCGAGAAGGCGGTGTGCCCTGCGTGGCTTTCGCACTCGATCAGGCCCTGGTGCTGGCTAATGATGTTCTGGGTAATGGCCAAGCCGAGGCCGGTGCCGTCCGGGCGCCCGCTGACCATGGGATAGAAAAGCGTGTCTTGCAGTTCCGAGGGGATACCCGGGCCGTTGTCGATGATCTCGATCCGCGCCGCCAGGCGATGGCGCACGTGGCCGATGGTGAACTGACGCACGGCGCGGCTGCGCAGGGTGATGCGGCCCAGGCGCAGCTCGTTCTGCGAACTGATCGCCTGCATGGCGTTACGCACGATGTTCAGGACTGCCTGGATCATCTGTTCACGATCGATCAGCACATCCGGCAGGCTTGGGTCATAGTCGCGCACCAAAGTGATGCAGCCCTGGCTTTCGGCATCGACCAGGCTGCAGACCCGTTCGAGCACTTCGTGAATGTTGGTCATTGCCAGGGACGGCAGCTTGTTCGAGCCAAGCATGCGGTCGACCAGGTTGCGCAGACGGTCGGCCTCTTCGATGATCACGTTGGTGTAGTCGCGCAGCCCCTCTTCGGGTAGCTCGCGAGCGAGTAATTGCGCGGCGCCGCGGATGCCGCCAAGCGGGTTCTTGATCTCGTGAGCCAGGCCCCGCACCAGCATCTTGGTGGTTTCCTGCTTGCTCAGCTGGGCCTCTTCCTTGGTAATTCGCAACAGGCGGTCGCGCGGGTGGACCTCCAGCAGCAGCAAGGTATTGCCTTGGTGCAGGATGGGCGTCACGGCGTAGTCCACAGTGATGGTCTGCCCGGTCAATGACGTCAGCTGCGCTTCACGCTTGGTGAACGGGTGCGCGTGCTCCACCGCCTGGCGCAATGAGTTGAGCGCTTCGGTCGATTCGGTGAACAGTTCGCTGATGAACTGCCCATGGCTGCGCTGGCCGCTGACTGCAAGTAGCATTTCTGCGGCCGGGTTCATGTACTCCAGGCGCAGTTCCGCATTGAGCAGGAGCGTGGCGGTGGTCAGGTTGTCCAGAAGCAGACGGTGCTGTGCATCGCTGATGGTCATAAGGCGTCGTCGACCTCTTTTGGCACTTGTCGGGCAGGCTGCGGCCATTGGCCGGGCGCGCGGTGGAACCGCTGATGCCAGTCTCTGCCCAAGAAACTGCAAGAAACAAACCAAGGCTCCGAAAAGAAGCGGAATTTACTGATAACGGCCTGAATATGCGCATATTCGGACCAGAATGCCCTGATAAATCGATTCCGGTGAACCGTTTTGGGGTACAAACCGGCTCACTCGCAGATTTCATGCACCAATATAGAGCATGGGTGGTTCAGTGTGTGTCGCACAGCCGGCCAGTTGCGCGGATCAGAGCCTGCTGAGTCAGATGGTCCACAGGGCGGCCGGCCACGGCATTGGCTAACTCAACGGCGCAGTTTTGCGGTTTGCCCCTGTCGAAGTCGGCCAGTTGCCTGAGCAAGGCGCTCTGTAGCTGGTCCAGTTGAGGGCGGATTTGCCGTTGCAGGTCGCTGCGCGGCTCGTCTGGTGCTGCGCCCACGCGTTGCCAGTGGAAAAGCAGTGTGTACTGCACCAGTTTGTTTGCCTCGATCTGGTCAGCGAAGAACGCCTCGGCGCGCTCCGCAGCCAGGCCATATTCAGCTGCGGCCGCCCGCACATTGGCCACTACTTGCCGTTCACGGGTGCTGGCCTGAACAGGTTGGCCGTTGTCCCACTTGTGCAAGGCGACCGCTTGCGCCAAACCCAGGCGACGCTCGATGGTTTCAAGCAGTGGGCCGAAGGCGGGGTGGTTTGGTTCTGATGCCGCGCAGCCGGTGAGAACAAGGCTGGCGGTTGCCACAAGCAGGGGTGTACGCATGCTGAACCTCCTTTGAATGAAGGTTCGAGTGTGCAGAAGCTAGGCTGGGCTGCGGGTAGGAGCCTTCCGAAGTTTCTGAAGGCAGAAACAGAAACGGCCTCCCGAGGGAGGCCGTGTCGATTAGCTTATCGACGCCAGGCGCCGATCAGATCAGCAGCTGTAGTACAGCTCGTATTCCAGCGGGTGCACGAAGGTACGGACCTTGATTTCTTCTTCGCTCTTCAGCTCGATGAACGCATCGATGAAGTCGTCGGAGAACACGCCGCCCTTGGTCAGGAACGCACGGCCTTTATCCAGTTCTTCCAGAGCCTCTTTCAGGCTACCGCACACTTGCGGGATGTCCTTGGCTTCTTCTGGTGGCAGGTCGTACAGGTTCTTGTCGGCAGCATCGCCTGGGTGAATCTTGTTCTGGATGCCATCCAAGCCAGCCATCAGCAGGGCAGCGAAGGCCAGGTATGGGTTAGCCGATGGGTCCGGGAAGCGTGCTTCGATACGGCGGGCTTTCGGGCTGCCGACGTAAGGAATGCGGATCGAGGCGGAACGGTTGCGAGCCGAGTAGGCCAGCATTACCGGGGCTTCGAAGCCTGGAACCAGACGCTTGTAGGAGTTGGTCGATGGGTTGGTGAAGCCGTTCAGGGCCTTACCGTGCTTGATGATACCGCCGATGAAGTACAGAGCGGTTTCCGAAAGGCCGGCATAGCCTTCACCGGCGAAGGTGTTCTTGCCTTCTTTCCAGATCGACATGTGTACGTGCATGCCCGAGCCGTTGTCACCGTACAGTGGCTTAGGCATGAAGGTAGCGGTACGGCCGTAAGCGTCGGCAACGTTGTGCACGACGTATTTCAGTGCCTGAACTTCGTCAGCTTTCTTCACCAGGGTGTTGAACTTGACGCCGATTTCGTTCTGGCCGGCAGTCGCCACTTCGTGGTGGTGAACTTCAACGGTCTGGCCCATTTCTTCCAGCGCGTTGCACATGGCAGTACGGATTTCGTGGTCGTGGTCGAACGGCGGAACTGGGAAGTAGCCGCCTTTGACGCCCGGACGGTGGCCTTTGTTGCCGCCTTCTACGTCAGCGCCGGTCATCCACGAGCCTTGCTCGGAGAAGATCTTGAACATCGAGCCGGAGATGTCCGACTGGAACTTCACTTCGTCGAAGATGAAGAATTCTGGCTCTGGGCCGGCGAATACGGTGTCACCGATGCCAGTGCTCTTGAGGTACTCTTCGGCGCGCTTGGCGATCGCACGTGGGTCGCGATCGTAGCCCTGCATGCTCGACGGGTCGACGATGTCGCAGGTGATGATCAGGGTCGGCTCTTCGGTGAACGGGTCCAGAACGGCGGTTTCATCGACCGGCATCAGGATCATGTCGGATGCTTCGATGCCTTTCCAGCCAGCGATGGAGGAACCGTCGAACATCTTGCCGACTTCGAAGAAGTCTTCGTCCAGGCCATCACGCGCCGGCATGGTCACGTGGTGCTGGGTGCCTTTGGTGTCCGTGAAACGCAGATCAATCCACTTGACGTCATGATCTTTGATGAGTTGAACCGACTTCGACATGTTGTCCTCCGGATGGTCTAGAGCGCGGTAGGCCGCCGCCCTGGAAAAAGGGTGTTGCTGGGCGCGGATAGTCGGCCAAGCGTACCTGCCTCACAAGGGAGCAAATTGCATGCCAGTGCCCGAAAATGGCGAGCGTGAGATAAAAAGGGGCGTTTGCGGGCATTTGGTGGCGGGCTCGCGGGTAATAGCGCACGGTTTTGATGCGTTTTTTGTTAGGTGTGCACTGTTGTGGTGCTCGGCGTCGGTTTTGTGGTGCGTTTGCGATTGAGCGCCGCCCGCGCGGCGCTCGATCTCACAGGCACCCTCAAAAACCGCCCCTTTCATCTATATCAAACCTTCTGATCAAAAGTTGCTCAAATCCTGAGCAATTTCCGCTATAATTCGCGCCCCTCATTTTCGGCAGGCCCTGCGCGCGCTGTTAACCAATGAAACTCATCGTCAAAGTCTTCCCAGAAATCACCATCAAAAGCCGGCCGGTGCGCAAGCGCTTCATCCGCCAGCTCGGCAAGAACATCCGCAACGTGCTCAAGGATCTGGATCCCGAGCTCGCGGTCGATGGTGTCTGGGACAATCTCGAAGTGGTCACCCGCGTCGAGGACGAGAAGGTTCAGCGCGAGATGATCGAGCGCCTGACCTGCACACCGGGTATCACCCACTTCCTGCAGGTAGAAGAATACCCGCTGGGTGATTTCGACGACATCGTCGCCAAGTGCAAGCACCACTTCGGCCATCTGCTGGCAGGCAAGCGTTTTGCCGTACGTTGCAAACGTGGCGGGCACCACGACTTCACCTCGATGGACGTCGATCGTTACGTCGGCAGCCAGCTGCGCCAGCAATGCGGCGCCGCCGGCATCGACCTGAAGGCGCCAGAGGTAATGGTGCGTATCGAAATTCGCAACCAGCGCCTGTACGTCATTCACAACCAGCACAACGGCATTGGCGGTTACCCGCTTGGCGCTCTTGAGCAGACGTTGGTACTGATGTCCGGTGGTTTCGACTCCACCGTGGCCGCCTACCAGATGATGCGCCGCGGCCTGATGACCCACTTCTGCTTCTTCAACCTTGGGGGCCGTGCCCACGAGTTGGGGGTAATGGAAGTTGCGCATTATCTGTGGAAAAAGTACGGCAGCAGCCAGCGGGTGCTGTTCATCAGCGTGCCGTTCGAAGAAGTGGTCGGCGAGATTCTCAACAAGGTCGACAACAGCTATATGGGCGTGACCCTCAAGCGCATGATGCTGCGCGGCGCCGCGCACATGGCCGAGCGCCTGCAGATCGATGCGCTGGTCACTGGGGAAGCGATTTCCCAGGTCTCCAGCCAGACGCTGCCGAACCTGTCGATCATCGACTCGGCCACCGACAAGCTGGTGCTGCGCCCATTGCTGGCCAGCCACAAGCAAGACATCATCGACCAGGCCACGCAAATCGGCACGGCCGACTTCGCCAAGCACATGCCCGAATACTGCGGCGTCATCTCGGTGAACCCGACCACCCATGCCAAGCGTCACCGCATGGAACATGAAGAAAAGCAGTTCGACATGGCCGTGCTGGAGCGTGCCTTGGAGCGCGCCAAGTTCATCTCCATCGACCATGTGATCGACGAGTTGGGCAAGGACATCGAAATCGAGGAAGTGGCCGAGGCGTTGCCGGGCCAGATCGTCATCGACATCCGTCACCCCGATGCCCAGGAAGACCAACCTCTGGTGCTGGACGGGGTCGATGTGCAGGCCATGCCGTTCTACGCGATCAACAGCAAGTTCAAGCATCTGGACCCTACACGCCAGTACTTGCTGTACTGCGACAAAGGTGTGATGAGCCGTTTGCACGCACACCACCTGCTCAGTGAGGGACATGCCAATGTGCGTGTTTATCGTCCGACATAAGACGCCAGGGCTGTATGGCGGCAGCATCCGCCATCGCCCTCCCGACCATCGGGCCCGCTGAGCCTCAAACTCTACATATTCGCCGCCTACACTGGCGGCAACCGAATCCTCTGATCGAGATACAGTTGTGATCGAAAATCTGCGTAACATCGCCATCATCGCCCACGTTGACCATGGTAAAACCACCCTGGTCGACAAACTCCTGCGTCAGTCCGGCACTCTGGAGCGTAACGAGCTCAACGACGAGCGCGTCATGGACTCCAACGACCAGGAAAAAGAGCGCGGTATTACCATTCTGGCGAAAAACACCGCCATCAACTGGAATGGCTACCACATCAACATCGTCGACACCCCCGGCCACGCCGACTTCGGTGGCGAGGTTGAGCGTGTAATGTCGATGGTCGACTCCGTGCTGCTGCTGGTCGATGCCCAAGACGGCCCAATGCCGCAAACCCGCTTCGTAACCAAGAAAGCGTTCGAAGCCGGCCTCAAGCCAATCGTCGTGATCAACAAGGTCGACCGTCCGGGTGCGCGCCCTGATTGGGTACTGGACCAGATCTTCGACCTGTTCGACAACCTCGGTGCCACCGACGAACAGCTGGACTTCAAAGTCGTCTACGCCTCGGCCCTGAACGGCATTGCCGGCCTGGACCACACCGCCATGGGCGAAGACATGACCGCCCTGTACCAGTCGATCGTCGACAACGTACCTGCGCCATCGGTTGACCGTGAAGGCCCGTTCCAGATGCAGATCTCCGCTCTGGACTACAACAGCTTCCTCGGCGTTATCGGCGTTGGCCGTATCGCCCGTGGTCGCGTCAAGCCGAACACGCCAGTGGTCGCCATCGACACCAATGGCAAGAAGCGTAACGGCCGTATTCTCAAGCTGATGGGCCACCACGGCCTGCACCGCGTCGACGTGGAAGAAGCCCAGGCTGGCGACATCGTCTGCATCAGCGGTTTCGACGAGCTGTTCATCTCCGACACCCTGTGCGCCCCAGATGCGGTCGAAGCGATGAAGCCGCTGACCGTTGACGAGCCAACCGTTTCGATGACCTTCCAGGTCAACGACTCGCCGTTCTGCGGTAAGGAAGGCAAGTTCGTCACCAGCCGTAACATCAAGGACCGTCTGGACAAGGAACTGCTGTACAACGTAGCTCTGCGCGTTCAGGAAACCGACTCCCCAGACAAGTTCAAGGTATCGGGCCGTGGTGAACTGCACCTGTCGGTACTGATCGAAACCATGCGCCGTGAAGGCTTCGAGATGGCCGTGGGCCGTCCTGAAGTGATCATCCGCGAAGTCGACGGCGTCAAGCAGGAGCCGTTCGAGAACGTCACCATCGACATCCCTGAAGAATCCCAGGGCAAGGTGATGGAAGAGATGGGCCTGCGTAAGGGCGACCTGACCAACATGGTTCCGGATGGCAAGGGCCGTGTCCGCCTGGAGTACAACATTCCAGCCCGTGGTCTGATCGGTTTCCGTAACCAGTTCCTGACCCTGACCAACGGTGCAGGCATCCTGACTTCGATCTTCGATCGCTACGACACCATGAAGTCGGGCCAGATGTCCGGCCGTCTGAACGGCGTTCTGGTTTCGGTCGAAACTGGCAAGGCGCTGACCTACTCGCTGGAAACTCTGCAGGCGCGTGGCAAGCTGTTCGTCGAACACGGCCAGGAGATCTACAACGGTCAGATCATCGGCCTGAACAGCCGCGACAACGACCTGGGCGTTAACCCGACCAAGGGCAAGAAGCTCGACAACATGCGTGCTTCGGGCAAAGACGAAGTCATCGCCCTGGTACCGCCAGTTCGCCACACCCTCGAGCAGGCTCTGGAGTTCATCCAGGACGACGAGCTGTGCGAAGTGACGCCGAAGTCGATCCGTCTGCGCAAGAAGATCCTGGACGAAGGCGAGCGTACCCGCGCTGCCAAGAAAGCCAAGAACTGAGTTAGCTCAGGCTGAATGAAAACGCCCCCGGTCGAAAGGCCGGGGGCGTTTTTGTTTTGAGGGTGCGCGGTTTTTGTAGCTGATGTCTCAAGGTTGTGTAGTTTGCATCTGCCAGTGCATTTTGCGACTTGTGGGCGCTTTTGGTCATGCCTAGCGTGGCGTGCATTTTCTTGGAGAGGAAGCATGACCATGAATTACCGCTTGGCAATGGCCATCCCCTGCCTGATGGTTGGCCTGCAGGCTTGCACCGGGCGCGAATGCGCCAATGCGCGACCGCAGGATGTCGTCCAGTGCCACATGGACAAGGTGCGCCAGGCACCCTTGGAAGCAGAACTGTTGGAACAGGCCTCCGAGCCTGGCTATGCATTGCGTCGTCTGCAGATGGTTTCGCAGGTGTGGGAGCCAGCCCCGGTGCTGGAGCCGCGCCGCTGGGTGCACAATGTCGAGCTGCACATTCCCGACAACGCAGTGCCTGGCAAAGCCTTGCTGGTGGTGAACAACGGCGTGCGGCACGGGCCGGCGCAAGTCCCCGACTATGCTCGAGAAGCGTTGCGCGAAATCGCCCTCAAGGCGCAGATGGCCGTGGTCATGATCAGCGATGTACCCAACCAGTACGTGACCTTTAGCGATGTCGACAAGCCATTGCGCGAAGATGACGCCGTGGCCCACACCTGGGCCCACTCATTGCGCGGGGCTGCGCCGGAACTGCCGCTGCATGTGCCGATGGCTGCGGCGGCGAGCCGGGCGATGGACTTGGCCCAGCAGGAACTGGGAAAGCAGGGCCTCACGGTGGAGCGTTTCATCATCACCGGTGCTTCCAAGCGCGGCTGGAGTGCGTGGCTGACGGCACTGGCCGATGAGCGCGTGATGGCCATCGTGCCCAGTGTGATCGACATCGCGGACGTTTCGGGAATGCTGAGCGGATTGCGCAAGCGTTATGGGGGGCACTGGCCTCTGGCGCTGGGTGCTTACCAGCAGGCCGGTGTTCTGCAGCAACTGGGCACCCCAGCATTCGAGCGGCTGATGATGATGATGGATCCGATGCAGTACCTGGGCGAGGAGGGGCAGCGGCTGGCCATTCCCAAATATCTGGTGTCCGCCAGCGGCGACGACTTCTTCGCACCTGACCCGGTCACTGATTATCAGCAGCGCCTACCTGGCGTGACCAGTTTGAGGGTGTTGCCTAACTCTGACCATGGTGGGGTGCGAAAAGCGGTGGTCAGCACCTTGGTGCCGCTTGTTACGCGCCTGCGCGATGGCAAGCCACTGCCTAGTGTGAAGGTGACAGCAAGCGGGCAGGCCGGGCAGATGTTGGTCGACTTTTCCGAACCGCCAGTGGCGGTGAAGGTATGGACGGCGAGCAACAGTCGGGACCGAGATTTCCGCTATGCCTGCGGGGTGCGTTACCTGTCCGAGACGCTCGCGCCCGAGCAACACTTCGTTCTGCAACGTACGGCGCCAGCTACTGGGTGGCAAGCGCAGTTCGTCGAAGCGAAGTTCGCTGATGGCTTCATCGCAACCAGCCCGGTCAGCGTATTGCCGCAGAGCTACCCCGAGCACCCTCCGATGGATCAGGGGGGGGCTTGCCGCAGCTTCCCCGCGTAGATCGCTTCAGAGGCTGGCGCTGTGGGGCGATGGCTGGTGCCGGTTCGCTGCCAGGGGTGCGGCAGCGCATCCGCCTGGCCTCAGGTGCCGGGGTGGGTTTATTTTGAGGTTGCGGGTAGGCCAGCGTGGGTTCGCCTCGGCATTTTCAGCGCCTGTGAGATCGAGCGCCGCACCACCACAACCAAGCCAATAGCGTCAGCGCCCAACCACCTTCGGCTTGTACGCACAATAACCCGGCCGCGGCCCAACCTTGGGGTGATTGCGGCAGGTGTCCGGGCGTTTGTCATAAATGGTGCAAAGCCGGCTTTTACGATCCAGATAGAGGCAATCGTCGTTGCTCATGCGGGTCAGGGTGAAGATCCCCGACTTCTGGTTGAAGCGCTCGATGATGCCGTCTTTCTGCAGGCGTTTGGCGATGTTCTTCGGCGGCTCGTCTTTCTCGAACTCATCCACTACGCCGATGCGGATCAGATCCTTGATCTTCACCTCTACCGGCAGGGTGCAGCACGTCGAATGGCAGCCATGGCACATATTGCTGGTGTAGCGCTGCCAAGTCTCCAGGCGGTCGACTTCGGCCGCGGCGATCAGGGTCGTTTTCATCGTTTTATAAGAGGTGAATCACGGTCTTGGGGCGCGCGATGATACCGGAGTTGTTCAAATTGTGAACAACCTTTTGCCGGATTTGGCAATCGGGCATGAAAACTGCGAACGTCATCTGTCACTCTGTGTCGAAGTGGCTAGTCTCAACACTCTCCCTGTGATTCGTCCATTTGCCCGAGGATGCCGTATGTCCCAGGAAACCAACCCACGTGACGCCGAGGTGGCCGATTTTCGCGCCGCGGTGCTGAGCAAACTGACCTACGCGGTCGGCAAAGACCCAGAGCATGCCTTCGACCATGACTGGTTCGAAGCCATCGCCCTGGCTGCGCGCGACCACATGGTCGACCACTGGATGGACCACACCCGCCAGGCTTACCGTCGCAGCCAGAAGCGGGTCTATTACCTTTCTCTGGAGTTTCTCATCGGCCGGCTGCTGTACGACAGCCTGAGCAACCTCGGGTACCTGGAGATCGCCCGTGAAGCGCTGCAAGGCCTGGGCGTGGATCTTGAGCGCATTCGCCTGCTCGAACCCGATGCGGCCTTGGGCAACGGTGGCCTGGGACGTCTTGCCGCGTGCTTCATGGAAAGCATGTCGACACTGGGCATTGCCGCCCACGGTTACGGCATCCGCTACGAGCATGGTTTGTTCCGTCAGGCCGTGGTCGACGGCTGGCAACAGGAGCAGACCGAGAACTGGCTGGATTTCGGCAACCCTTGGGAGTTCGAGCGGGCAGAGGTGATCTACCCCATCAGCTTCGGCGGTAGCGTCGAAACGGTGCACGACGCCCATGGCGAACAGCGTCAGGTGTGGTGGCCGGGCGAGACCGTGCGGGCAGTGGCCTATGACACCCCGGTGGTGGGCTGGCGTGGCTCGAGCGTCAACACCCTGCGCCTTTGGCGTGCGCGGGCACTGGAAGAGCTGCACCTGGAACGCTTCAATGCCGGCGACCATTTGGGCGCTGTCGCCGAAGTGGCCAGGGCCGAGAGCATCTCGCGCGTGCTCTACCCAGCCGACAGCACCGAGGCTGGGCAGGAGTTGCGCCTGCGCCAGGAGTACTTCTTCGTGTCGGCATCGCTGCAGGACTTGCTGCGCCGTCACCTTAACATGCACAAAGACCTGCTCAACCTGCCTGACGCGGCCGCCATCCAGCTCAACGACACGCACCCCTCGATTGCTGTGGCCGAGCTGATGCGCCTGTTGGTCGATCAGCATGAAATACCCTGGGACACCGCCTGGTCGCTAACCGTCGGCACCCTGGCCTACACCAACCACACGCTGCTTCCGGAGGCGCTGGAAACCTGGCCGGTGGCGCTGATGGAGCGCATGCTGCCGCGGCACATGCAGATCATTTACCTGATCAATGCCTATCACATCGACGCTCTGCGCGCCAAAGGGCAGCACGATTTCGACGTGCTGCGCGCCGTGTCGCTGATCGAAGAGGACAACGGCCGCCGGGTGCGCATGGGTAACCTGGCGTTCCTCGGGTCGCACAGCGTGAACGGTGTGTCGGCGCTGCACAGCAAGCTGATGAAAAGCACGGTGTTCTCCGAGTTGCACAAGCTTTACCCCGAGCGCATAAACAACAAGACCAACGGCATCACCTTCCGCCGTTGGTTGTTCCAGTCCAACCCGCAATTGACCGCGATGCTGACCGAAGCGCTTGGCCCAGAGCTGCTGGACGACCCCGAAGGCCGCCTGGCCGGGCTGCTGCCGTTTGCTGACAAGCCCAGCTTCCGCAAGGCGTTCGCTGCCCAGCGGCTGCACAGCAAGCGTGCGCTGGCCAGCATCATCCAGGACCGCATCGGGGTCACGGTGAACCCCGAGGCGCTGTTCGATGTGCAGGTCAAACGGATTCACGAATACAAGCGCCAGTTGCTCAACCTGCTGCACACCGTGGCGCTGTACCAGGCCATGCGCAACGACCCCGGCACCGACTGGGTACCACGGGTGAAGATCTTCGCCGGCAAGGCCGCTGCCAGCTACCAACAGGCCAAGCTGATCATCAAGCTAGCCAACGACATCGCGCGGGTCGTGAACAATGACCCGACCGTGCGCGGCCTGCTGAAGGTGGTATTCCTGCCCAACTACAACGTCAGCCTGGCCGAGAGCATCATTCCGGCGGCGGACCTGTCCGAGCAGATTTCCACGGCCGGTTACGAGGCATCCGGTACCAGCAACATGAAGTTCGGCCTCAATGGCGCGCTGACCATTGGCACGCTCGATGGCGCCAACGTCGAAATGTGCGAACACGTGGGTGCGGACAACATGTTCATCTTCGGCCTCACCGCCCAGCAGGTAGAGGCGCGCCGCAAAGCCAACGACTTCGGCGCCAGCGCCGCGATTGCCGCCTCCAATCGGCTGAACGACGTGCTTCAAGCCATCCGTAGCGGGGTGTTCTCACCTGACGATCCGTCGCGTTACAGCGGGCTGATCGACGGGCTGGTCGCCTATGATCGCTTCCTGGTGTGCGCGGACTTCGATGCCTACTGGGATGCCCAGCAGCGGGTCGAAGAGCTGTGGCACACCCCGGAGCAGTGGTGGCGCATGGCCGTGCTCAATACGGCCAAGATGGGCTGGTTCTCGTCGGATCGGACCATTCGCGAATATGCCACCGAAATCTGGAAGGCTCTGGATTGATATAAGCCCGTGCTGGCACCTTCGCCAGTTAACCCGCTCCTACCATCAGCAATCTCCGGCTGCTTGGTGGGAGCGTGTTCATCCGCCAATGGCCCTTGGGCCGACCACCTGCCTGGCGCAGGCTGAACTACCGACCTATTGTGCCGTCAGAGAGCCGTGGTGAGTCTCATCACTCGCTAGCTCGCCACTCTCACTGTAAACTGCGGGGGTTTACCTCCCCCTATCCTTTCGGAGCCATACATGTCCCGCGTTACCCTGAGTCGCTATCTGATTGAGCAGACCCGCAGCAACAATACCCCTGCCGATCTGCGCTTCCTGATCGAAGTGGTGGCGCGTGCGTGCAAGGAAATCAGCCATCACGTGTCCAAAGGCGCCCTGGGTGGCGTGCTGGGCAGCATGGGCACTGAAAACGTGCAGGGCGAAGTCCAGAAGAAACTGGACGTGATCTCCAACGATATCCTGCTTGAAGCCAACGAGTGGGGCGGCCACCTGGCCGGCATGGCCTCCGAGGAAATGGACAACGCCTACCAGATCCCGGGCAAGTATCCCAAGGGTGCCTACCTGCTGGTCTTCGACCCACTGGACGGCTCGTCGAACATCGACGTCAACGTTTCGGTCGGCACCATCTTCTCGGTACTGCGTTGCCCTAACGAATACCTGAGCCAGAACGAAACCCTCAACGAAAACGCCTTCCTGCAGCCAGGCACCCAGCAGGTCGCCGCCGGTTATGCCATTTATGGCCCGCAGACCATGCTGATCCTGACCCTGGGCAATGGCGTCAAGGGCTTCACCCTGGACCGCGAACTGGGCAGCTTCGTCCTGACCCACGAAAACATCCGCGTCCCGGAAACCACCGCCGAGTTCGCCATCAACATGTCCAACCAGCGTCACTGGGAAGCGCCAGTGCAGCGATACGTGGGCGAACTGCTGGCAGGCGAGACCGGCCCGCTGAAAAAGAACTACAACATGCGCTGGATCGCCTCGATGGTCGCCGATGTGCATCGCATACTGACCCGCGGTGGCCTGTTCATGTACCCGCGCGATGCCCGTGAGCCGAGCAAGCCGGGCAAGCTGCGCCTGATGTACGAAGCCAACCCGATGTCGTTCATCATCGAACAGGCTGGCGGCGCCTCGACCAATGGTTACGATCGCATCCTCGACATCAAGCCTGAGAGCCTGCACCAGCGCGTGTCGGTAATCCTTGGCTCGAAGGAAGAGGTCGAGCGCGTCACCGCCTACCACAAGGAGTAAATCATGCTCGCACCTTGGCAGCCGTTGCTGGAGTGGTGGTTCGGTTGGGGCACCAGTCCCCAGGCCGTGGCTGACGAGAAGAGCACGCTGTGGTTCGGTAAGCACTACGATGCCGAGGCACAAGCGCTGTTCGGCGACCTGGTCGAGCACGCCCTGGCCGGTGGGCTCGACGAATGGCAGCAGAGCCCGCAAGGCTGGCTTGGCCTGTTGATCCTGCTGGACCAGTTGCCGCGCATGCTTTACCGAGACACGCCGCGCGCCTTCGAGGGCGACCGGCGGGCCCAGGTAGTGGCTCTGCAGGGCCTGCAGAAGCACTGGGATTACCAGTTGCTGCCGATCCAGCGGGTGTTCGTGCTGCTGGTGCTGGAGCATGCCGAGGTGTTGGACTGGCAGAACCTGTGTGTCGAGCGCTATCAGGCGCTGCTGCAGGAACAGCCCGACGAGCACCGGCGTTTGTTTGAAGGCTTCCTTGATTACGCCGAGCAGCACCAGCGGGTGATCGCGCGGTTCGGCCGCTTCCCGCACCGTAACCTGGTGTTGGGGCGGCCGAGTACCAGTGAGGAGATGGACTTCCTGCTGGAGCCTGGGTCCAGGTTCTGATCAGAGCGCCTCTTCGCGGGTGAACCCGTGAAGAGGCGCCGCCGCATTCAGATCCTGAAACTACCCACCAAGTGCTTCAACCGTTCGACCTGATGTTCAAGGTCATTGCAGGCGCGCAAGGTGCTCTGCAGGTTCTGCACGCCTTCCTGATTCAACGTGTTGATTTCGGTGATGTCGATATTGATCGACTCGACCACTGCCGTTTGTTCTTCCGTGGCGGTGGCCACCGACTGGTTCATGCCATCGATCTCACCAATGCGCTGGGTCACACTGCCTAGTCGCTCGCCGGCCTGGTTGGCGATACCAACGCTGTGGTCACTGTGCTCACGGCTCTGGTTCATGGTGCTGACGGCCATCTGCGCGCCTGCCTGCAGTTCTTCGATCAGGCGCTGCACCTGCTGCGCCGACTCCTGTGTACGGTGCGCCAGGTTGCGCACTTCGTCCGCCACCACGGCAAAGCCGCGCCCGGCCTCGCCGGCACGGGCCGCCTCGATCGCGGCGTTGAGCGCCAGCAGGTTGGTTTGCTGGGATATGCCGCTGATCACATCGAGGATCTGACCAATGTTGGCGGTGTGCTCATTGAGCGTTGAGATATTGCCGCACGAATCGCTGATGCGCGCCGATAGCTGGTTCATCACCTCAATGGTGCGGCCGACCACCTGCTGGCCATCTTCGGCCAAGCCCCGCGCCTCGCTGGAGTGCTGCGAGGCCTGGGCGGCATTCTGGGCGATCTCCTGCGCGGCGGCGCCTAACTGGTTGATCGCGGCTGCCACGCTGCTGGTGCGGCTGGACTGCTGATCGGCTTTGTCGATCGACGCATTCGACGCGCTCACCACCTGGGCTGCCACGGCATTGACCTGGCTGGTGGCCGAGGCTACCTCACGAATCGACTGGTGGATACGCTCGACGAAGCGGTTGAATGACTGGCCGAGGCTGCCGAACTCATCGTGTGCATGAATGCTCAGGCGCCGGGTGAGGTCGCCTTCGCCTTCGGCGATGTCATGCATGGCGCGGCCCATCAGGTGCAATGGCGCCATCAACATGCGGATCAGCAAACCCAGCAGGGCGATGATCACCACCACCGCGATCAGCGTAGCGACCACCGCTGAGGTGCGTAGATCGCCCAGCATGGCGAAGGCTGCGTCCTGGTCGAGTACCAGGGCGACGTACCAGTCGGCCGAAGGCACTCCGTCGATGTGGGTGAAGTTGATGAACTGCTTGCGCCCACCTGCTTCGAGTTCCTTCAGGCCACTGCCGATTCGAGGAGTGTCCTGGGGGTAGATATCGGCCAGGGTTTTCAAGGCCAGCTCGGCGTCGGGGTGAATCATGACCTTGCCCTGGCCGTTGACGATGAAGGCATGGCCCTGGCCGTTGAAGTTCAGCGCATTGATCAGGTCGCTGACGGTCTTCAGGTCAGTATCCACACCACTGACCCCCACCAGTCGCCCGGCTTGCTGCACCGGTGTCGCCAGGGTGATCACCAGCTTGCCGGCCGATGCCGAAAGGTAGGGCTCGGTAACGATGGTCTGGCCGCTGGCAGTGGCAGCCTTGTACCAGCCGCGAGCCCGTGGGTCGTAATCGGCAGCGCGGTTACCCGCAGGCACCGACTGCATGCTGCCGTCCTGGCCCCCGAAATAGGTGAGTTGAAAGTTCTTGCTGTACACGGGCAGGGCCAAGCTACGGCTAAGGCTGGCTTTGCCTGGCCCGTCGAGTGCTATTTGCTGGGCCAGGGAGTCGAGCAGCTGGATACGGCTGTCGAGCCAGTTGCGGATGTTGCCTGCGGTAAGGGTGCCCAGGTTCTGCAGGTTGGTTTGTGTATCGCTGCGCAGGGATTGGCGTTGGCGATAGTCGTTGAACAGTACGAAACAGGTAAAGGCAACGGCCACCACCAGGGCGGCGGCCAGCAGGATCTTGTGGCTGAACTTGAGGTTCTTGGTCATTTTTCTGGTCTGCACAAGGCAAGGCAAAGGAGGGCGCAGGGGCCACGCGGCCACAGCGTGCTCGCTGTGTCGTCTGATCCGGGCAAAACATTAATCGTATACCCACGGCCGGCCGACCAACGGCGTACCACTAAAGCGCAATTGCCGGGGAACCAGGGAGGGATTTTCCCGTCGAAGGTCACTGCAGGCCACTCGCCTGTGTCTACTATCCAGGAGTGTGCCTTCATGTCGTTGCGTTCCCTCGCCCTGTTGTCGTTGTGCGTCGTGCTGACTGCGTGCAGCAAGATCAATCAGGAAAACTATTCCAAGCTCAAGGCCGGTATGAACAAGGCCGAGGTCGAGCAGCTGCTCGGCACGCCCACCGAGTGCTCCGGCGCGCTGGGTATGAGCAGTTGCACCTGGGGCGACGAGAAGAGCTTCATCAGCGTGCAATACGCCTCCGACAAAGTATTGATGTACTCCGGGCAGGGCCTTAAATGAGGCGTCTGCACCTACTGCTGGGGCTGTGCCTGGCCATGCTGCTGGGTGGCTGCGCCAGTACCTCCACCGACCCACTGGCACCGAAGACCGCAGGCAACGTCGACCTCAAACGCTACCAGGGCAAGTGGTACGAACTGGCGCGGCTGCCGATGAAATACCAGGCCGATTGCGCGCAATCCGAGGCGCACTACAACCTCAAGCCCGATGGCTCGTTCGGTGTGCTCAACCGCTGCCGTACGTTGGGTGACGAGTGGCTGCGCGCCGAGGGCCATGCCAACATCCAGGAGCCGGGGCACACCGACAAGCTGTGGGTAGAGTTCGACAACTGGTTCACCCGCTTGGTCCCAGGGGTCGCCCGGGGCGATTACTGGATTTTGTACGTCGATGAGCACTACCGTACGGCGATCGTCGGCAGCCCGGATCGCAAGTACCTCTGGCTACTGTCGCGCACGCCGACCCTGGCGCAGTGGCAGCGCGAGAGCCTCATGGCCAAGGCCCGGCAGCAGGGCTATGACACCAGCCGGCTGATCTGGCGGACACCCGACAAGCAGATCGTGCAAATGCATTGATAACCGAGGGGGCGCTGAAGGCGGCCCCGATCGGTTTCAGGCCAGAAGCGTGCGCAACACCTCGGTGAATGCCTGCTGGCTTTGCGCTTCATCTGCATGGTGGCCCTGGCGCACCACCCAATGCCCGTTGACCATCACATCGCGCACCTGGCGGTCGCCGCCGGCGAACAGCCAGCGGTTGAGCACGCCATCGCCTTCAGCCATGGCGATGTAAGGGTCCTGCCCATCGAGCACCAGCCAGTCCGCCCGCTTGCCCACGGCGAGTTCGCCAACCGGCTGCCCCAGCGCCTGTGCCCCGCCAGCCAACGCCGCATCGTAGAGCGTGCGCCCGACCATCGGCTGATCATTGCGGTACAGGCGGTTGCGCCGCTGGTCCCGCAGGCGTTGGCCATACTCCAGCCAGCGCAGCTCTTCAACGACGCTCAGCGACACATGGCTATCGGAACCGATACCCATGCGCCCGCCCTGGGCCAGGAAATCCACGGCCGGGAATATGCCGTCGCCCAGGTTGGCTTCGGTGGTCAGGCACAGCCCGGCCACCGCGCCACTGCGTGCCATGGCCGTGACCTCATCGGCCAAGGCATGGGTGGCATGCACCAGGCACCAGCGCGGGCCAACCTCGACATGTTCATACAACCACTGCAGAGGCCGCAGCCCGCTCCAGGCCACGCAGTCATCGACTTCCTTCTGCTGTTCGGCGATATGGATATGCACCGGGCTTTGCCGGTCGCTGGCCGCCAGTACTTCAGCGATCTGGCCGGGGGTGACCGCCCGCAGCGAGTGGAAGCACAAGCCCAGGCGCTGTGCCGGCTGGGCCGCCAGGATGGGAGCCAGGCGTGCCTGCATGTGCAGATACTGATCTTGGGAATTGATGAAGCGCCGTTGCCCATCGTTTGGCGCCTGACCACCAAAGCCTGCGTGGCTGTACAGCACCGGCAGCAGGGTCAGGCCAATACCGCTGCTGGCGGCGGCCGCACTGATGCGCCGCGACAGCTCGTCAGGGTCGGCGTAGGCCTTGCCTGAAGGGTCATGGTGCACATAGTGGAATTCGGCCACCGAGGTGTACCCGGCCTTGAGCATTTCGATGTACAGCTGGCGGGCAATCACCTGCAGTTGCTCCGGGGTGATCTTGCCGACCAGCCGGTACATCAGCTCGCGCCAGGTCCAGAAACTGTCGTTAGGGTTGCCAGCGACTTCCGCCAGACCCGCCATGGCCCGTTGAAACGCGTGGGAATGCAGGTTGGGCATGCCTGGCAGCAATGGCCCGGCCAGGCGCTCGGCGCCCTCGTGCGAGGCGCCGGTTTGCACGTGGCTGAGCAAGCCGTCGCTGGACACTTCCAGGCGCACATCACGGGCCCAACCTGTAGGCAGCAGGGCGCGTTCGGCGAAATAGGCGGGCATCGGCAAATATCCTGTTATTGTTAACTTGTATATACATATACAGGCGTTTGCCTGCCGGGTAAACTGCGGCAAGCTACCGCTCACCCCATAGCCTAAGGACTCAATGCCGTGCCGACACCTCCTGTCTCCGCGCTGGTTGCCCAGATGGGCGAGGGCCCGGCGCCGCTGTACGCCAGGGTCAAGCAGATGATCATCCAGCAGATCGAAAACGGCAGCTGGCCGCCGCACCACCGGGTGCCGTCGGAGAGTGAACTGGTCAGCGAGCTGGGCTTCAGCCGCATGACCATCAACCGCGCCTTGCGTGAGCTGACCGCCGAAGGCCTGCTGGTGCGCATGCAGGGTGTAGGCACCTTCGTGGCCGAACCCAAAAGCCGCTCTGCGCTGTTCGAGGTCAACAATATCGCCGACGAGATCGCCGGCCGTGGCCACCAGCATAGCTGCCAGGTAATCACCTTGGCCGAGGAAGCGGCAGGCTCGGAGCGCGCTTTGGCGTTGGACATGCGTGAGGGGCAGCGGGTGTTTCATTCGCTGATCGTGCACTACGAAAACGGCGTGCCGGTGCAGATCGAGGACCGTTTCGTAAACGCTTCGATTGCCCCGGATTACCTCAAGCAGGACTTCACCCGGCAGACGCCCTATGCCTACCTGTCCCAGGTTGCGCCGTTGACCGAGGGCGAGCACGTGGTCGAGGCGATTCTCGCCGAGCCTGAAGAGTGCCGCCTGCTGCAGATCGAACGTGGCGAGCCTTGCCTGCTGATCCGCCGGCGCACATGGTCTGGCCGCCAGCCGGTTACTGCCGCACGCTTGATTCATCCAGGCTCCCGTCACCGCCTCGAAGGACGCTTCAGCAAATGACCCAAATGCAGCTGCTGCGTGCCCAGGATTACCCGCGCATGGCGTGGAAGAACGGTGGCGGCTTCACCGAAGAAATCACCCGGGACAATGGCGAAGGGCTCGATGGTTTTGGCTGGCGTCTGTCGATTGCCGATATCGAGGAATCGGGCGGGTTTTCAGTATTCACCGGCTACCAGCGGATCATCACGGTGCTGCAGGGTGAGGGCATGCGCCTCACGGTGGAGGGTGAGCAGAGCCGGCCCCTGCTGCCGTTCGATGCTTATGCCTTCGATGGCCAGAGCCAGGTGAGCTGCAACCTGCTGGGCGGGCCGATCCGTGACTTCAACCTCATCTATGCACCGCAGCGCTATCGGGCGCGCTTGCAGTGGTTCGACGGTACCAGCCGCGTCTATAGCTCGGCACCGACGCTGTTGCTGTTCGCCGCCAGCGGGCAGGTCGAGGTGGCGGTGGCAGGGCACGATATACAACGGTTGGGGGTGTACGACTGCTTGCGGGTGGACGGTAACCAGCGGTTGCTGGAACTGTGTATTCAAGGGCGGTTCTGCCTGATCGAACTGATGCTGCGTTAAGGTCATACAGCGCCTGGGACGATGCGCACCGCCCGTTCCCTGCACCAGCATCCTTTCCCTGGCCAGTGGCGAGGTCCGTGAATTTTGGTTGTCCATGCTTGTACATACAAGTAAAGATGTGTTTATCTATCGCTCACGACACATCTGCCCGCGGACAACCGCCAAGGACCTTCCCGTGACCGACAACAACAAATACCGTGACGTTGAAATCCGTGCCCCACGTGGTAACAAGCTGACCGCCAAAAGCTGGCTGACCGAAGCGCCGCTGCGCATGCTGATGAACAACCTCGACCCACAAGTTGCGGAAAACCCCAAAGAGCTGGTGGTGTATGGCGGTATCGGCCGCGCCGCGCGCAACTGGGCCTGCTACGACAAAATCGTCGAAACCCTGACCCGCCTGGAAGACGACGAAACCCTGCTGGTGCAGTCGGGCAAGCCGGTTGGCGTGTTCAAAACCCACAGCAACGCCCCGCGCGTATTGATCGCCAACTCCAACCTGGTGCCGCACTGGGCGAACTGGGAACACTTCAACGAACTGGATGCCAAGGGCCTGGCCATGTATGGCCAGATGACCGCCGGCAGCTGGATCTACATCGGCAGCCAGGGCATCGTTCAGGGCACCTACGAAACCTTCGTCGAAGCCGGTCGCCAACACTATGGCGGCAGCCTGAAAGGCAAGTGGGTCCTGACTGCTGGCCTTGGCGGCATGGGCGGCGCCCAACCACTGGCCGCAACCCTGGCAGGCGCCTGCTCGCTGAACATCGAATGCCAACAGAGCCGCATCGACTTCCGCCTGGAAACCCGTTACGTCGATGAGCAGGCCAACGACCTGGACGACGCCCTGGCCCGCATCGCCAAATACACCGCCGAAGGCAAAGCGATCTCCATCGCCTTGCACGGCAACGCTGCCGAAATTCTGCCCGAGCTGGTCAAGCGTGGCGTGCGCCCGGACCTGGTCACCGACCAGACCAGTGCCCACGACCCGCTCAACGGCTATCTGCCTGCTGGCTGGACCTGGGAGCAGTACCGTGACCGTGCTCAGACCGAGCCTGCAGCAGTGGTCAAGGCTGCCAAGCAGTCGATGGCCGTGCACGTGCAAGCCATGCTCGACTTCCAGAAGCAGGGCATCCCGACCTTCGACTACGGCAACAACATTCGCCAGATGGCCAAGGAAGAGGGCGTGGCCAATGCATTCGATTTCCCAGGCTTCGTCCCGGCCTACATCCGCCCACTGTTCTGTCGCGGTATCGGCCCGTTCCGCTGGGCGGCGTTGTCCGGTGATGCCCAGGACATCTACAAGACCGACGCCAAGGTCAAAGAGCTGATCCCCGACGACGCGCACCTGCACCGCTGGCTGGACATGGCTCGCGAACGCATCAGCTTCCAGGGTTTGCCAGCACGTATCTGCTGGGTTGGGCTGGGCCTGCGCGCCAAGCTGGGCCTGGCGTTCAACGAAATGGTCCGCAGCGGCGAGCTCTCGGCGCCCGTGGTCATCGGCCGCGACCACCTGGACTCCGGCTCGGTATCGAGTCCCAACCGTGAAACCGAAGCCATGCGCGACGGCTCCGACGCGGTCTCCGACTGGCCGCTGCTCAACGCCTTGCTCAATACCGCAGGCGGCGCTACCTGGGTTTCGTTGCACCACGGCGGCGGGGTGGGCATGGGCTTCTCCCAGCACTCAGGCATGGTCATCGTTTGCGACGGCACCGACGAAGCGGCGGCGCGAATTGCCCGGGTGTTGACCAACGACCCGGGTACCGGGGTGATGCGCCACGCCGATGCCGGTTACGACATCGCCATCGACTGCGCCAAGGAGCAGGGCTTGGACCTGCCGATGATCACCGGCTGATCGCTGCGCTTGGTTGATACTGAATAACAAGAGGGGCTGCGGCCCCGACAGAATTGGAGTAGCGAAGTGACCGAATTGACTCTCAAGCCCGGCACCCTGACCTTGGCCCAACTGCGCGCCATTCACGCCGCACCTGTACGCCTGCAGCTCGATGCCAGCGCCGCTGCGGCCATCGAAGCCAGCGTTGCCTGTGTCGAGCAGATCATTGCCCAAGACCGCACCGCCTACGGTATCAACACCGGTTTCGGCCTGCTGGCGTCGACCCGCATCGCCAGCCATGACCTGGAAAACCTTCAGCGCTCGCTGGTGTTGTCCCACGCCGCCGGTATCGGCGCGCCGCTCGACGACGCCCTGGTGCGGCTGATCATGGTGCTCAAGATCAACAGCTTGAGCCGTGGCTTCTCCGGTATCCGCCGCAAAGTCATCGATGCGCTGATCGCCCTGGTCAATGCCGAAGTCTACCCACACATCCCGCTCAAGGGTTCGGTCGGCGCCTCCGGCGACTTGGCACCGCTGGCGCATATGTCGCTGGTGCTGCTGGGCGAAGGCAAGGCCCGTCATCAGGGCCAGTGGCTGTCGGCCACCGAGGCCCTGGCAGTGGCTGGCCTCGAGCCGCTGACCCTGGCCGCCAAGGAAGGCTTGGCCCTGCTCAACGGTACCCAGGCGTCCACCGCCTACGCCCTGCGCGGGTTGTTCCAGGCCGAAGACCTGTATGCCGCGGCCATCGCTTGTGGCGGGCTGAGCGTTGAGGCAGCGCTGGGTTCGCGCTCGCCGTTCGATGCGCGTATTCATGAAGTGCGTGGTCAGCGTGGCCAGATCGACACCGCCGCCTGCTTCCGTGACCTGCTGGGCGATGCCAGTGAAGTGTCGTTGTCGCACAAAAATTGCGACAAGGTTCAGGACCCTTACTCGCTGCGCTGCCAGCCGCAGGTCATGGGCGCCTGCCTGACCCAGATCCGCCAGGCAGCCGAAGTGCTGGGCATCGAGGCCAACGCGGTATCGGACAACCCGCTGGTGTTCGCCGCTGAAGGTGATGTGATCTCCGGCGGCAACTTCCATGCCGAGCCGGTGGCCATGGCTGCTGATAACATCGCCCTGGCGATCGCCGAAATTGGCTCGCTGAGCGAGCGTCGTATCTCGTTGATGATGGACAAGCACATGTCGCAGCTACCGCCGTTTCTGGTGGAAAACGGCGGGGTGAACTCAGGGTTCATGATCGCCCAGGTGACTGCTGCCGCCCTGGCCAGCGAGAACAAGGCCTTGTCCCATCCGCACAGCGTCGACAGCCTGCCGACCTCGGCCAACCAGGAAGACCATGTGTCGATGGCCCCGGCCGCAGGCAAGCGTCTGTGGGAAATGGCCGAGAACACCCGTGGTGTGCTGGCCATCGAATGGCTGGGTGCATGCCAGGGGCTGGACCTGCGCAAAGGCCTGAAGACCTCGGTGAAGTTGGAGCAGGCGCGCCAGGCGCTGCGCCGTGAAGTGCCGCACTACGACCGTGACCGCTTCTTCGCGCCGGATATCGAGGCCGCTGTGGAGCTGTTGGCCAAAGGTAGCCTGACCGGGCTGCTGCCTGCCGGTGTACTGCCTAGCCTGTGATGCCCCTGAGTCGCCATGCGGCCTTTTCGCGGCTGAAGTCGCCCCCACGATTAGCGTAGGAGCGACTTCAGCCGCGAACTTCCACCTCACGACCACAAAAACAATTCAAGGACGTGACATGCAACAAGCTCAAGGTCTAAAACGCGGGCTCACGGCCCGCCACATTCGTTTCATGGCCCTTGGTTCTGCCATCGGCACTGGCTTGTTCTACGGCTCCGCCTCGGCCATTCAAATGGCCGGCCCAGCGGTACTGCTTGCCTATCTGATCGGCGGCGCGGCGGTATTCATGGTCATGCGTGCACTGGGCGAAATGGCCGTGCACAACCCGGTGGCGGGTTCCTTCGGCCACTACGCCACCACCTACCTCGGGCCCATGGCCGGGTTCATCCTCGGCTGGACCTACGCCTTCGAGATGGTCATCGTCGCCATCGCCGATGTCACTGCCTTCGGGATCTACATGGGCTTCTGGTTCCCCGAGGTGGCGCGCTGGATCTGGGTGTTGGGCATCGTCTTCGTGATTGGTGGCCTGAACCTGTGCAACGTCAAAGTGTTCGGCGAAATGGAGTTCTGGCTGTCGCTGCTCAAGGTGGGCGCCATCGTGGCGATGATCCTGGCAGGCCTTGGCATCATGGCGTTTGGTTTCAGCCAGGTGAGTGGGGAGCATGCAGCGGGCATCGGCAACCTGTTCGCGCATGGCGGCTTCATGCCCAATGGCGTCACCGGACTGGTCGCCTCGTTCGCCGTGGTGATGTTCGCCTTTGGTGGCATCGAGATCATCGGCGTGACTGCAGGTGAGGCCAAGGACCCACAGCGTGTCATCCCCAAAGCGATCAACGCCGTGCCCCTGCGCATCCTGCTGTTCTACGTACTGACCCTGTTCGTGCTGATGTGCCTGTACCCGTGGCCGCAGATCGGCAACGAAGGCAGCCCTTTCGTGCAAATCTTCAACAATCTGGGCATCGGCTCGGCAGCTGCCGTGCTCAATGTCGTGGTGATCTCGGCTGCTGTTTCAGCCATCAATAGCGACATCTTCGGCGCTGGCCGCATGATGTACGGCCTGGCCCAGCAAGGGCATGCGCCACGTAGCTTCGGCAAGCTGTCCAGACACGGCGTACCGTGGATGACCGTAGTGGTGATGGGCTCGGCGTTGCTGATCGGTGTGTTGCTCAACTATCTGATCCCGGAAAACGTGTTTCTGTTGATCGCCTCCATCGCGACGTTTGCCACCGTGTGGGTGTGGTTGATGATCCTGGTCACCCAAGTCGCCATGCGCCGCAGCATGAGCCGTGAAGAGGCAGCGGGGTTGAAGTTCCCGGTCCCGTTCTGGCCCTACGGCCCGGCCATGGCCATTGCCTTCATGGTGTTCATTTTTGCTGTGCTCGGTTACTTCCCGGACACTCAGGCGGCCTTGCTGGTCGGTGTAGTCTGGGTGGTGTTCCTGGTGGCGTCCTACCTGCTGTGGTGCAAGCCCCGTGCAGGCAAGCACACCCCAGTTGAGCTGCACCGCTAGTCAAGGAGATTGCTCATGAGAACCCTCTGGCATAACTGCCAAGCGGCAACCATGGTAGAAGGCCGTTACTCGATCATCGAGGATGCGGCCATCGTCACCCAGGCCGGGCTTATCGAGTGGATCGGCCCCCGCGCTCAATTGCAGATATCGGCGCTTGAACGCACCGTGGATCTGGACGGCGCCTGGGTCACTCCGGGCCTGATCGATTGCCACACCCACGTGGTATTCGGCGGTAACCGCAGCGATGAGTTCGAACAGCGCCTGCAGGGTGTCAGTTACGCCGAAATCGCTGCCCAGGGCGGCGGTATCGCCAGCACCGTGCGGGCCACCCGTGCGGCAAGCGAGGATGAACTGTTCGCCAGTGCGCGCCAGCGCGTTCAAGCATTGATGCGCGACGGTGTGACGACCCTGGAGATCAAGTCCGGTTACGGCCTGGACTTGGAAAACGAACGCAAGATGCTGCGCGTCGCTCGGCGCCTGGCTGACGAGCTGCCGCTCACCGTGCGCGCCACCTGCCTGGCCGCCCATGCCCTGCCGCCGGAGTACGCCGGCCGGGCGGACGACTATATCGCGCATATTTGCGATCACATGCTGCCGGCATTGGCCGCCGAAGGCCTGGTGGATGCGGTGGACGCGTTCTGCGAGCACTTGGCGTTTTCCCCGCAGCAGGTCGAGAAAGTGTTCATCAAAGCCCATGAGCTGCGCCTGCCGGTGAAACTGCATGCCGAGCAATTGTCTTCGTTGCATGGCTCCAGCCTGGCAGCGCGCTACCAGGCGCTGTCGGCCGATCATTTGGAGTTCATGACCGAGCAGGACGCGATCGCCATGGCCGCCGCAGGCACCGTGGCCGTGCTGCTGCCAGGGGCGTTCTATTTCCTGCGTGAAACCCAGCTGCCGCCAATGGACGCGCTGCGTCGGCACGGCGTGAAGATGGCCCTGGCCAGTGACCTCAACCCTGGCACATCGCCAGGTTTGTCGCTGCGCCTGATGCTGAACATGGGTTGTACCTGTTTCCGGATGACCCCGGAACAAGCCCTGGCCGGCGTCACGCTACACGCAGCCGCTGCCCTGGGCCTGGAGGGCAGCCACGGCTCCCTTGAAGTTGGCAAGGTGGCCGACTTCGTTGCCTGGCAAATCGATCGTCCTGCCGACCTGGCCTACTGGCTAGGCGGCGATCTGCCCAAGCGCGTGGTGCGCAAGGGTCACGAAATCTGTATTTGAGCGAGGTGCCATGGACAACGTACTGAGTTTCCATCAAGGCCGCCTGCCACTGCTGATCAGCATGCCCCATGCAGGCTTGCGCCTGAGCGATACGGTGCGCGACGGCTTGGTCGAGCAGGCGCAAGGGCTGCCTGACACCGATTGGCATATTCCTAGGTTGTACGACTTTGCCCGTGACATGGGCGCCAGTGTGCTGGCTGCGCAGTACTCGCGTTTCGTCATCGACCTGAACCGCCCGGACGACGATAAACCGCTGTATGCCGGTGCCACCACCGGCCTGTACCCGGCGACCCTGTTCGAAGGAGAGCCGCTGTTCAAGGCTGGTTTGCAGCCTTCGCCTGAGGAGCGGGAACGGTACCTGGAGCAGATTTGGCGCCCATACCACAACACCCTCCGCCGCGAACTGGACCGCCTGCGCGAACAGTTCGGCTACGCCCTGCTTTGGGATGCCCACTCGATTCGTTCGCGGATCCCGCACCTGTTCGAGGGCAAGTTGCCCGACTTCAACCTGGGCACCTTCAACGGTGCAAGTTGCGATCCAGTACTGGCCGAGCGTCTGCGGGCGGTATGCGAGCAGGCCGCGGGCTACAGTCATGTGCTCAACGGCCGCTTCAAGGGCGGGCACATCACCCGGCATTACGGCGACCCGGCCAAGCACATCCATGCGGTGCAGCTGGAGCTGGCGCAAAGTACCTACATGGATGAATTCGCGCCCTTCACCTACCGGGAAGACCTTGCACTGCCAACACAACAGGTGCTCAAGGCCTTGCTGCAGGCACTGTTGGCCTGGGGCCAGGCGCGCTATGCGCACTGAACCCAGGCCAGGGCGTGGCGATCAGTCGTCGTTGTTCACGAAGGTGATGGTCAGCTCGCGCAGCAATTGCTGCTCTTCCTGCGCCTTATCCGCCAGCAGGCCCTGCTGCAGGTCGAGTTCTACCTGAAGAGGGTGGTCGGCGCTGGCAAGGTCCAGCACCCGCTGGCGAAAACGTGCTTCGACTTCATCGAAGCGGGGCGCGTTTTCGGCCCGCAGGCGCGCCGTCCAATCGGCGTTAGCCAGCAGGTAGTCGATGAACGCATCACCGTGTTCACTTTGGCGCACATGCTCCAGCACGCTGGACAGCTCGCCACGGGCCAGGTTGGCTGCACCTCGAAAGCGCATGCTGTCGGCAATCGGCAAGTCCAGTTCCTTGGCAAGTTCACGGCGGTAGGCCAGGCGCACCGATACCAGGTCGCCGGAGCCCGTGCGAGTGCTGGCCAGCTTCTCCAGCTGGCCCATGCGAAACAGCTGCAATAGCCGCCTGCGCAGGGTTTGCAGGGTATCGCCTGCATCAATCAGCACGCGTTTGCTCAACAGGTAGAGCTCAATGTTGTTGAACTCTTGCAGGGCGCCGTCGTGGCAGGTCTGCGAGCCGGTTTCGGGGTCGGGCAGGGCGGCTGCAGCAATGCTCTCCAGCAGTGGGCGCTCCTCGGGGTTGGCTACCGCAGCCACCAGCATCAGCCGAACGCGCTCAGTGAAGCTGGCCCGGGTGGTGAGGTCGACGAATGGCGCAGCATTGTGCAAA
Organism: Pseudomonas sp. 51_B; assembly: GCF_017491595.1. Taxonomy (NCBI): domain Bacteria; kingdom Pseudomonadati; phylum Pseudomonadota; class Gammaproteobacteria; order Pseudomonadales; family Pseudomonadaceae; genus Pseudomonas; species Pseudomonas sp. 51_B. The sequence continues at coordinate 2,856 of NZ_JAFGYW010000016.1, read as the reverse complement.
CGGCCAACCAGGCGCAACAGGTCGCTGCCTTCGAGTTGTTCCCAGCAGGCTTGCAATGCCTCGTTTTGAGCGGCATTGCCCAGCATCCAGTCGGCCATCCTTGGGGTGTCGTCGCTGAGCATGGGGAAGTGCGGGTGGTCCAGCGAACCCTCACTGGAGGAGCTGGCCAGCAGCAGGTTATCCGGAATGTCCAGCGCGAAGGAATAGCTGCGTTGGCTATCGGAGAAAGCGCGCACACGCAAGATGGTCTCCATGGGCAGAGGGTTGTCGAACAGCGAAATCGAGGAAATCGGCAGTGCGTTGTTCAGGTTCGAAAGGATGTGTTCGGGCAGCTCGGTGATGCTGTTAGCGCTCAAGTCCAACAGTTCCAGAGGCAGCAAGTCGTTGCACCACGCAGGCCAAGCTTGCAGGTTCATGTTGGTCAGCCCCAGTGAGGTCAGGTTCGCGGCCAGGCTTGCAGGGGCTTGGGTTATGTTGCCGATGCGGTTGCCTGACAGGTCGAGCGATGTCAGGTGCTGCAGCTGGGCCAGGGTGTCCAGCATGGCCTGGTCGACTTCCAGGCCCATGTTGCGAACCTCAAGGTGTACCAGCCGAGGCAGGCGCAGCAGCGCTGTGGCCAGCGAGCCGTTGGCACCTTGATGGGCATCGATGACAAGCCGGGTAACGTTGGGAAAGCGCCCGAGCAGCTGGTCGAGCTGCGAAGCATCGCCGCGCAGGCGGGTGAGCACCACCGACGTCACACGCTCACCGAAAAACGCTGGTAGCCGCCGGGGGAAGTTCTCCAGCGCCACGTCTTCCAGTACCAGGCGCAGGTACTGCTGACCACGTTCCTGTCGCTCCCAGAATTCGTTGATCGCCGTGGCTATTCGCTGCCGGTCTGCCAGGGTGGCTTGGGTCAGTGGTTGGCTCGAGCTCGACGCTTGGGCCCAGCCGTCGATCGCTTCGCGCAACTGTTGTCGCTCGTTGCGGATGCGTGCCAGGCGCTGATCGAGTGCCGGGGTTTGGTCCAGCGCTACCTGTGCAGTGGCCGGATGCTCGCTCAGCAGTAAGCGCTGTAGGTGCGTTTCATTGATGTTGTTGCCTTGCAGCGAGATAACTGGTGGCCGGATGAGTGTTTGGGTTTCAGTGATCAGGAACGAGGGCAATGAAGTCAGGTTGTTTTCCTGAAGGGAAAGATGGCCGATGCGTGCCAGGGCATCGCTGCCGATACCCAGCGGCCATTGGCTCAGTTGCATTCGGTTAAGCCCTAGATAGTCCAAGGAAAACAAATGGAAGCTTGGCCGGTCACCACTTTGCTGCAGGCGGTTGCCACTGAGGTCCAGATGGCTGAGCTGAGCCAGCCCTGCCAGCTCGGTCAGATGGCTGCCGGTCAGGGCGATGTTCTGATTGGTCAGCGCCAACCTACGCAGGTTGGGCAAGGCAGTGGGGATGCTCGATACACTGGCCTGCAGTAGCGAAGGGGTGGCGCGAGGATTGTAGGGCCTGCTGATTTCCAGCGATTCGAGCTGCGGCATCAACCGGAACAAGCGCTGCATCAAGCGCTCACTCTGCCCCCAGCCCGCGAGCGGGCCACTTGGCAAATCGAGCAGGTGCAGGTTGTGTATACGCTGATAGAAAAAACCAGGCAGGGTCATCGGGATATCGGTCAGTGGCACGCCCTGCACGCTAAGCTCGGCGCTGCGCGAGGCGTCATCTTGTAGAGCGGTGTCGTACCAGTGCTGCATGATCGATTCGCGCAGAGCGTCATAGGCGCGAGCCGCTTGGTCGGAGGCTGGCGAAATGGCTTCGCTCCAGTCGTCCAGGCGGCTTTGCAGTTCGTTGCGCTCGTCCAGCAGCGTGGTCAGGTATTCAAGAATCTGCAGCCGATTGCGGCCATTGCTGGCAATGGATGACAGAAGCTGCTCGGCTGGCCTGCCAGTGCGCTCCGGTATGCCCGTTGCTCTGAGGGTGGCCAGCAAATGCTGGCGTGTGCTGCCTTGGGCTTGGTCGTCGCCGCTGCTCAGTGGGTACCCCAGCCGCCCATCGGCAAGGCGCATGGGCGAGCGGTAGCCTGGGCGAACAGGCTGCATGCCCAGCGCCCGGCGCAGGGCTTGGCGGGGTAATAGTGGGCTCTGCTGCATAAGTTGCTGGAGGGCTTTGCCGTCGGTTGCGCCAAGCTGAGCCATGGCTTGGGGCAGCGCCTGGTGCAAGGCATCATAGATGTCTGGGTGAATGGGCACCGTTGCCCCAGGCTGGCTGGTATCGGTGACCAGATAACCTGCGTGTGCGTGGGTCAGGGTGATATAGGGCCGGGTGTCCTGCGGGCCGATGGCATGGTGTTGATCTGGCCAGAATCTGCGCTGCAGGAGCTTGAGTTTGGTTTCGACGGGCCAGCCCGGCAGCTGTGTCAGGGTTTGCAGGATCAGCCGGTCACTGTCCCAGCTTTGTACCCCGGCCAGGTGCAGGCCCTCGTAGGCGCGGGCAAGCCGCACCTGTTGCTGATACACGCGGATTTCTTCGGCCAGGCGTAGGGGCACCTTGCCCGAGGCTAGCGCTTGCAGTTCCTGGGCATTGGCATTGCCCAGCAATTCCTCGATAACCAGGCCGGGTAGGGCGGGGTAGACACGCTGGATGAGCTCGCCGTGAAGGGGCAGGGATGGCTGAAGACGCTCGTAGGCCTGGGTGAACAGTGCAGGCAAGGCTGGGTTGCCTGGCGTCTGACGCACGCCCTGGTCGAGCTTGAAGCGTTGCAGCGTGTCTTCGAGCAACGCCGGCAGCCTTAGATTCTGCGCGAGCACCCGGCGTAAGGTGCTTTGCTCGGTGGCGCTGATATCGAGGATGCGTTGCAGTGTCGTTTCATCGAAATGCGCACTCAAA